>CAMYNC010000261.1 GCA_947259685.1 uncultured Desulfuromonadales bacterium
ATTCACAACAGACCATCAACAAGGTCATGGGTATCTCGCATTTTTGGCAGAATGTATCGGATGTTTCCATGAATGACCGGCAACGCAAAGTTGTAAAGAAGCTCCTTGAAGCGGGGCAGGACGGCTTTGAAGGGGGACTCACCGCAAGGAAGCATCAAGGCATGGTTAAGGGAAGTCGCGCTACGTTGGCTCGTGACCTCGCTGACCTGGTAGAAAAAAGAATTTTGCTCGTTTTTGGTGAGAAAAAAGCTACCAAATATGAACTTAACTGGGACCTCGCGGCTCCCCCCAGATCCCAGAAATAGCTTCTTAAATCACGACATACGAGACGCCAAAATCTCCCCCCGATCTAGAGTCTCATCAAAGTCCATCAACGTTCCCCCGGTTCCGGAACATCACCTTTGTCGACGCTAAATTCCTCCAATTTATCTTCAGCCATAGCATGGTCAGAAGCATCTTTAGTAAGTCCTTCCTGATTGATCTCGTCGCGATTATTTTCTAAAACCAGCTCCGTAAAAAGTGCAAAATGGTCTGAGCCGAAGGGGCGCAGTCTCTGTATACGGCCCAAAGTGAAGTGGTCGCTGTGAAACAGATGGTCTAAAGGCCAGCGCAGAAACCAATAGTCGACATGGAATGTGTTGAACATGCCGCGCCCAACCCTGGGGTCGAGCAACCCACTGATTTTTCTGAAGAGTCTTGTTGTCTCGGACCAGGCAACGTCGTTCAGATCGCCGGTGACAATAACCGGCAGATCACTTTCAGCGACGCTTCTGGCGATGAGGATCAATTCCACGTCGCGCTCGGTTGATTCTTCATTTTCTGTCGGACTCGGTGGTGCTGGATGCACAAAATGAGCACGAATCTGTTGCCCGGAGGGCAAACTTATCAACGTATGCATCGAGGGGATGTCCTTTTCGACCAGATACTCAATATGAATTTCCGAAAGTGGAAGCTTTGAATAAACATGCATCCCATACAGATTGTCGAGAGGGCATTTGATCGTGTAGCAATACTCGTCTTCTAGAGTATCGAGTTTGGACTGCCACCACAGGTCCGATTCAAGGGTAACGAAAACATCAGGTTTATTCTCTTGCACGAGTTCAATAAACGTGTCTGCATTTCGATTCGTGGTCAGGACGTTGGCTGTCAGGATTCCGAAACTGTTTTGATCTAAAAGTTCTCTGAACGACAGCACCTCGAACGGGAAGCATCGAGTATAGGGAAAGATCCACCATGCTTGAAAAATCAGGCAAAAGAGAACGACCGAGAGCAAGGCCCAGGTCGTCGGGTGCGACAAGTCGAGCATGGCCAACGTTAGCAGGAGCAGCAGAGTTGCAAGCAGAAAGAGTTGCATGCGAGGAAAATCGAGGCCACGCACCCACCATGCCTCATGGCGCCACAGAGGCAATAACGTCAACGTCAGCAATAACAGGGTCATTACCAAAAATATCAGGAATATAATCATTGAAACGCACCTATCGTTTCAGGATTTTATAAACAAACACCTCTCTCTGCCGCAAAACAATACATCGGCAATGACCTGAGGTTATAAAAGTGCACACACCATAAAAGAGCGTCAGCGTTTGGCAATGATCCAGACAGCGTGAATGATGCCAGGGATGTAGCCTAACAGGGTCAGAAGAATGTTCAGCCAGAAGGCACCACCAAGGCCGACTTGCAGAAAGACGCCTAGCGGGGGAAGCAGTATCGCGACAATTATTCTCACCAGATCCATATAAGACCTCCTCTTGATCTCGTTTAAAGGCTAGTGATGAAGGACCAGAGAGCACGAACCAGCAGGTAGCCGAGCAAGCTGACCAGAATGACGAGGGCCATCAGCGCCCCCACCAACCCCCAAGCAAACAAACGACTGCTAGCCACCGCCTTACGCGGTTGCACCATGTATTCTTCCAGAAGGTTCACATTGCGCTGATTGGCCTTCCAGACAAAATCAAAAAGATCCCCAAGCACAGGCAAAACACCAACCGCAGCATCAAGGAAAATGTTGAAGGCCATTTTCACCAAAATTGTCTTGGGTGCCCCGAGGCGAACCGCTTCAGAAAGAATATAGCTAGAGACGATCGCCCCCAAGGTGTCTCCAATTCCCGGAATGAGACCGATCAGTGCATCGATGCCAACCCGTGCACCGCTTCCCGGCAGCGGGATTGAACTATCCATATACCAGGCCAGCCGATCCAAGCGTTTTGTAACCCGCTGTCTATCTACGTCTTTCATGCTCTTTATGGCGTCTTTTCCCGCGCTCACTCCGTTAACCCTCCTGAACAAAGCTTGGCGGCTTTTCTGGCAACGTCCAGGTCCTCCGGCAGGTCAAGAGCACTCTCCGCTCTGGCAAGGGCAAGGCTGGCATGCCGGGTGGAAACCCTGTGAAGATCTTCATGTTCGATAAAGGCCAACGAACTAAAAGCTTTTTGCAGCCTCACGACCACTTCAATAGCGCCGGCGCCATCGCGGGCAATACCGGTAAAGGCATCGTCAAACATGTCGCTGAGAGAGAGTTCCGGAACTTCCACTCGATCATATTCTGCAGGCTTTATGTCAGCGCTATCGATGGGTTTTGCCCAGAGAGCAAAAAGGCGCACCAGGGTTCCAATAATGTCGATTGCCGTCCCTGGATCGTTGACTGCAGGAGACAAGGCGCGACTGGCAATTTCAGAAAGGATGACCAGGCCGAAGCGGGGATCCTCATCAAGAATTCTGTCATCCCCGACTTTAAAAGCTTGGGCAATTAAGGTGGTGTCAATAGCGGGCGGGGAACCTGCGTCGGTGAAGACGGTTGCAAGGCTGCGTCCTGGGGCCGAGAAGGTTCCCGGCAGGGCATTGACCCTAATTCGAACGCCTAGCTCTTGCGCATATGACTGCAGGGCACTTAGGTCGATGATCTGCACATATCCGATCGACTCACCAAAAACCACTACGCCCCCCTGCTGCCACATGGTAACGGGAACACCACCGAGATGTGGCGCATAGCGGCGTTTTTCCATGGCCGTCAGCGTCGCAGTTTCAACCTTGTCAATAGTGGACCCGAGTCGTCCGAGTCGAGCAATGCGGTCTATCCAACGTACAAAGGCTAAAATCACAACCGAAAAAGTTATTAAGGTTAAAACAAACAACGCAAATCGGCCAGTTCTGTCGAAATAGCCGTTCTCAAGCGTGATAAGGGCGACGATACTGAAGATGAATGCACCTATAAAGACGGAGAGGGCGTTCTGGGAATTGTCGTCGGAGATGATCAAAGGGAAGGTCCGGGGTGTCGCCGTGCTGCTGGCAGACGCGTAGGCAGCAACCATTGATGCAACGGCAAATGTGGCGATCACCAGCATGCTGGAGGAAATAATGGTCAGCAGGGTTTTTATTGAAGCCAAAGAAATGTCTGGGATGTTTATGCTGAATG
>CAMYNC010000262.1 GCA_947259685.1 uncultured Desulfuromonadales bacterium
TCAAAGAAACTCCCGAACGGCTCAGCCCCCTGCCGAACCGGCCCCCACCAAACACTGCTCAAACCGCTTCAGAATTCTTTTCGTCAACTGCTTGATGCCTCAAGTAGCACTCTAAGGCTTTCACATGAATAAAGGTCCACCTCAGGGGTCAAGTCTTGCAATGCGACATTAAGGCGGGACAGGCACCTGCGGAGCCAGTCCCTGTTCATCAGTCCTTATGCTGTACATCATCCTCCCGCAGCAACCTGTGCCGTTCGAACACGGTCAGAATTTCTACGGTCTCACCGGTCACTCGATAGACAATCCGGTAATTCGCCTCGATCAATTCCCTAAGCGAGCTTTTCGGCATCTCAGGGAGTTTGCGTCCCGCTTGCGGGTGATCAGCAAGAACTCTGGTGCGCTTAATCAGCTTTTCCACCCATCGCTCGGCGGCCTCTGGATCATCAAACGCGATGTAATCCTCTATCTCGACCAGACAGGCTGTCGCATGTTCAGTCCAGAGGATCTTCATTTACTTTTGCGCCGCTCCCGGGAACCTTGCAGCGTTGCCTGCAACTCCTGCTCATCCAGCAATCTACCTTCTTCGGCATCAACCAGTCCGGTAGCAACCGATTCAAGAAACGCCTGACGTTCAGTCAATTGGTCAAAATCGGCCGGCGACAGCAGTACGCCGGCCGGCCGGCCATTCTGGGTAATGACTATGGGTCCGTCCAGGCACTTGAGGTAATGCGCTGCGTGATTCTTGAACTCTCCCAGCGGAATTACGCCTTCAGCAATTGATAAGGGCTTCATATGACCTCCAAGTCTGAATTTAGCCTATATTCTATATCCAATTCAGACCTTCTGCCTACAGAAACTTCGCAGGAACAAATCTCAGGGGTTAAGTCTTGCAATGCGACATTCTGGAAACTTAGAGCGGGACAGCCCCCTGTGGAACCAGTCCCAGTAACCCCTAAAAGGGTCAGCCCTAGACTCTTGACATTTTGCCCGCCAGAAAAGCGATGGATGCTCCCCGGTTTATCCCTACCTGATTTAACCCTTTTGAGCAGGGTGATAACCACAAAACTCATTCCCCCCCCTGAATACACCGCCAGAACCCAAAAAAGCAGATTCTTTAGGTTAAAAGCCTAGCCCGAAGACTATCCCCCCACCCTTGCTGGCGTACTGCCTGTTGATTTAAGATCCTGAGTCTGGTTGGATGATGTTAGATTTTGATGAAATTGATATGCATCCCCGCGCAGCAACAAAAAAAGCCATTCAACGCCGATAGTTATCGGATAAAGAATGACTTCATCGTTGACGATCCGCTTGCGACCGCCCTTACCTGCCCCCCAAAATGCAAAATATTTGATTCACTTTAAATTTAAGTTCGCTATTTAGCCGGTTGATTCACTTTAAATTTAAGTTCGCTATTTAGCCGGGAATCCTGTTGGAAGCCAACATATAAAATCTTAATCTAAATGCGTAGTTGGGATAACAGTGGTTTGGTGGAGATGGATGAGGATGGGGATTGTTGAAAGGCTATTTTGAACGCTGATAAGGGCAGATTGACTGGGATGAAAACCTGAACCTGATGGGGACAGTGACCTTTTAATGAACCAGCTTTCCCCTTTCGATCCTAACCCGACAGATATAACCTCATTCAAAGGGACAGACACCTACGGAGCCAGTCCCTGGTGCTACCGACATCAATCCTTGTTGCGGCTCTTGGCTTTTGCGTACACGGCACTTTTGTCCCGCTTGCCGACGGCGACTACCAGGACCCTTAAAATGTCGTCCTCCACTTCGTATACCAGACGATAGACTGAGGCACGAAGTTTAATTTTGTAATGGTTTTGCAGACCGTGAAGACGATCACCGACGGTATGCGGGTTTTCCAACCGCTCCGCCAGTTTCTTTTTGAACTGTGTCTTTATCGATGCATCCAGCTTTTGCCACTCCTTGAGTGCTGTCGGAAGAAAGGCAAGGCTATAACTCATCGAGTGACACCTCGATCGCCTGATCTTTTTCCGCCTGGCGGTCACGGACCAGGCAAGCTAGTTCTAGATCCTCCAGGCGACTCAACAAAGTCTCATAGACATCCGCGGGCAACAAATAAGCTGCAGGCCGGTTATGATTTAATATAACGACTGGGTTTCCATCCGCCTGACTGATCAGGGCACTGGGGTTCTTCTTTAATTCCGTAATGCTCGCCGAGAGTTCTGCACGTAAGGGTTCCATATCAACCTCCATTTATGACCTGATTATAGCTCCTTTTTTAGGACCAATCAAGGTGCCATATAAACGAATCCTTGCTGGAGACCTCTGAGAGGGGGACATCTGCGGAGACAGTCCCTGCCTACCAAACAAAAAAGCCACTCATCGCCAACGCACAGCGGAAAAAAATGACTTTTGTCCAGCGGTCGCAATTACGACCACAGGTTGTCTCCCTCCCCAACTGCAGACCAGGGATTGGAAACTCAAGCCATAAGCCATTAATAAAACAGCTGTTATTTAAGGATTTAGCGGCAAAATCTTGGGTATCACCTCCCCTATCATCGTCATCAAACTTGACCAACGACCCATATTGGGACTATATTTAGTCACCTGTTTAACATAAATAAGCTGGGATAAATTGCCGAAAGAGAGCCATCATGAAACTATCCACCCAGATCAAACCAATCAGTTACCTTAAAGCCCATGCTGCGGAAATCGTGCGAAATCTTGGTGAGAAACAAGAACCGCTGGTTATCACCCAAAATGGGGAAGCCAAGGTGGTGATGCAGGATATCGAGAGTTATGAACAAACTCAGGAGACCTTAGCCCTGCTTAAAATTCTTGCGCTTGGCAATCGCCAGATCGAGGAAGGCAAGGTTCAGCCTGTTAACGAAGCAATCAATAACCTTCGCGAACGCAAAAAGGATCGCTGATGCCCTTGGCGGTGCTGTTGACCAATGACGCGGTGCGTGACCTGGAAGAGCTTTACGATTATATCTCTCTGCATGACACTCCAGAGAATGCGGATTACGTTTTAGACCAGATAGAAAACGCGCTTACTAGCCTGTCTGAATCCCCCGAGCGCGGTGCTTATCCGAAAGAACTGCTGGCATTGGGGATTCGAGAGTTCCGCGAGATTTTCTTTAAGCCCTACCGGATCATCTACAGAATCATTGACGATAAGGTTTACGTTTTGCTGATTGTGGATGGGCGCCGCGATATGCAGCGACTATTGCAGAGAAGATTGTTATAGAAGCAGCGGGTAGAATTTCTACTAAGGGCTCAGGCCTTGACACTTAACAATTTGCAGGTGTTCAGAGAGCTGCTTTTGAACGCCGATAAAATAAAAAAGGGGACAGATTTATTTATGACCCTCTGTCGGCGACTCCAATCGAGCCTTCACAAGCTCAAACAGGTTTCCTGCAAATTCGAAAAAGCCGTTAGCTTCGGCCAGATCAGGGGCACCATGGGGCAAAAACCCCAACGCTCCCGGATACCTGGAATCGATATAGAGTTTGTTCAAAAGAACCAGGGTATCTTCATCCACCCCGAGATCCCATACCTTCAATACAATTCCATTGAGAGTAATCAGATTCCTCCCAACTCATGCTCTTCAATAATCGCCTTAAGTACCTTTTCAACGCACTGCTGGGCATGAAAAGCAACAACTGCCGTCAATTCGTCACGGCCGAGCAGTGCTTCCATCGTGAGCAAATCGGATCTGGCAGATTTAAGCCAATCGCCTGAAATCGATTTCATTGAAGGTCAATCCCTTCAGTGAGGATTTGTTTGGAGAACTGGCTTCCTGATTGGGCAAATCGCTCAAACTCCGGCTTGGTGTAGACAAGCAGATCAATCGATACCTTTTTCTCTATACTGCGGATTGCACGGCTGATCTTCAGATAATTCTCCGCCTGTGCCTTAAAGGTCTGCGGTGTTTCGTTATTATCCAGCACAACAAGAAGGTCGATATCGCTGCTTAAACCTGCGGTTCCACGTGCCTGAGAACCAAAAAGTAGAATCTTTACCGTCTTTTCAGCCGCCTTTATTCTTGTCGATAGATCTTTCAATAATTCATCGGTCATCAGCCTCACCCCGCCGAAATGAATCCCCTGAGAAAACATTCTTGATTCAAGCTGCCGAGGAAATCCTCAGCCTTGTCCATAGCATTGAGGATATCCTGCAGCCAGTTCCTGCACGTTTACGTTCTGATCCTTCGTCTTTCCCATGAGGCCACACTTTCTTCATACAGAAAGTACTTGGGTGATCTGATCACGCTGCATGCAATGCACCTTCTTTGATTGCTGCCGGCTTCATACAACCACCTGATATGTATAAACTAAATTCTATATCATATTCAGAGCTGATGTATATCAATAAAGTCTAGGGTATGGCTCTTATCGGCGTGCATCCGTAGTTATCGGCGGCTAGAAATGCTTTTTAAGGCTTTTTTGTTGAACGCCGATAAAGGTGGATGGAAACTTTACACCCATTATTGGAGTTGGGGCATATTTACAGGGATGGGCAGGATGAACAGGATTAAAGGCTTATTATCCTTAAGACCTAGGGGTATATCCTGCTTATCCTGGCCATCCTTGTTAGTTTTGGTTTTTGTTATGGCATGTACGGGCGAAAGACCAAACAAAATCAGTTTTTTTTCGAACGCAGATAAGGGCGGATGGGCGCAGATAAAAACCTGGAGA
>CAMYNC010000263.1 GCA_947259685.1 uncultured Desulfuromonadales bacterium
AACAACGGGAGAGGTGCGCGAAAAATCAGCCTATGTTTCTAACCTGTTGATTTATGATAGGTAAATATTTTTCTTGACGGGATGAAGATAGAATGTCCCCTTTGGGCTTCCTAGCGGTCACAAAGTTGCGACAGAAGGGGGCGAACGTCGGCAGGCGGATCAATCTGGATGGCTCCTCTGTGAGTCGAGCTGTCAGGCGCGGAGAAGAGTTGTATTTATCGCAAGAAGATATACAGAAGTGGTGGGATGGGTTGTTAATGCAATAATACACCAGCGTCCCCTTGTGTTCTCCCCTTGTGTTCTCCAGTCTCCTGCGACTCATGGCCCCTGCTTGCTCCGGCTTGAGAATCGAGCAGGGGATAAATTTTTCAAAGACCTCGCCGATTTGCTTGAACGATTTTTGCTGCAGTAAAGCCATCTTTTCAGCAAGTTTCTGCTGAGCGGAACGGGGCTTTCGGCGAAGGGTCTGCAGGTGAAATCCTGGGAACATTGGCGTTGTATTTTTCATGACCAATTATGCCATTTTTAGCCAATATTTTCAGGTGTTTTCCCCCTGCTAGAAGTGCTTAAACTAGCGCCATTCGGGACACTTCCCGTTTTTTGCGCTCCTTTCTTCGGCGATGGTCCGGCAGCTCCTGGCTTCTTTCGGTGGCGTTTGGACGACTGTAAACAAAGAAAAAGCCCCCGACGAATCGGAGGCTATTTCTTCTTGATGGTACCGAAGGCCGGAATCGAACCGGCACGCCCGGAGGGCATCGGTTTTTGAGACCGACGTGTCTACCAATTCCACCACTTCGGCACGAGCTTGACGACCCCCGAGAGACGGCTTTACCATCGAGAGAATTGATCGGCAGAATGTCGATTAGCGAATTGGTCAAAAAGGCTTCCTGGGCCTGAAATAGCTCGGTTTTGTTCAATTTCCGCTCAACGGTGCGAATACCGAGTTCGGTGGCGGCAGCGATCACCTGGCGGCGCATCACGCCGGCGAGGACCAGTGGTCCGGTGGGGGGGGTGACCAGTTTATGGTCGATCAGGGCAAAGATATTGCTCGTCGCACCTTCGAGAATCTGCCCTTGTTGATCGCAGAACAGCGCTTCCCGAGCCCCTTTTTGCTGGGCATAATTCACCGCGTACAGGCAATCGGCATAATTCCCGCGTTTCATTTGCGGCAGGTGGCTGAGCGGATTCACCCGTTGATTCGGAGCACTGATACAGTCTGCCCCCTGTTCGCGCTGTTGATCGTTGGTTTCTTCGAGCGGGCTGGCGGTGAGCAGAAACCAGCCTGCTTCCACATCAGGAAAGCCCAACCCCTGGTGCGATCCGCGACTAAGGGTCAAGCGGATCCGGCTGGTCGGTGCCGTTAAGCTGCTGGCCAGTTGCCGAAGAGAGGTTTCGAGTTTTTGCCGATTGCAGGGAAGGTTCAATAGTTTGGCGGAAAGGTCCAATCGATCCAGGTGCTCGTGCAGCAGCAGGATATTTTTCCCGCGGGCCTTGAGGGTTTCAAACAGGCTGTCGCCGAACAAAAAGGCGCCATCCTGAATTGGCAGCCGTGCATCCTCTCGGGGGATGAACTGTCCATTCAAACAGACCAGCATGCTCATTTTGTCGCCTCCTGCAACAATGTCTGCAAGGCTTCTCCCTTGGCCAGGCATTCGAGCCACTCGTTTTCCGGAATCGAATCGGCGACGATGCCAGCGCCGGTCTGGTAGTTAATTCGCTCGCCAAAGCGTTGGAAGCTGCGGATCAGGATGTTCAGATCCATGCTGCCGCAGGCGCTGATGTAGCCGGCGCTGCCGGTATAGCTGCCACGACCGACCGGTTCAAGTTCATCAATAATCTCCATGCAGCGCTTTTTTGGCACGCCGGTGATGGTTCCGCCGGGGAAGGTGGCGCGCAGCAGGTCGAAGGGGCCGCAATTATCTCGCAGGGTGCCACGGACGTTGGAGACAATGTGGGTGACATGCGAGTAGCGTTCCAGCACCATCAGTTCGTCGACCACCACGCTGCCGGCTTTTGAGACTTTGCCCAGGTCGTTGCGTTCCAGGTCGAGCAGCATGATGTGCTCGGCGCGTTCTTTCGGATGGCCGAGCAGTTCTTTGCCCAGTTGTTGATCCTCAGGTGGACTGTAGCCGCGTGGCCGGGTGCCGGCAATCGGTCTGGTTTCGGCCAGTTTGCCGCGCAGGGAAACCAGCCGCTCGGGCGAGCTGGAAATGATTTCGAAGCCGGGAAACCTGAGCAGGCAGGCAAAGGGGGAGGGGTTGATGCTGCGCAACCGCCTATAGAGTTCCGTTGAATCCCCTTTGATCTGTCCGTCGAAGCGACAGGAGAGGTTGACCTGATAGATGTCGCCGGCAGCGATGTACTCTTTGCCTTGCCGGACCATCTCTTCAAACTGCTGTTGTGAGAGAGTCGCTCGTGGCAGTTCGAGAACCTGTAGCGGTTGCTCCTGAAGTGGCTGCAGAGATGTGCGGAGCGTTTTTTTAAGGGCTTTCAGGTTGATCCTCGGATCGAGAGACGCCAGGGTGAGCCGCTGGTCGGCATGGTCGTAGACTGCAGTCAGGTCGACCCAGTAGAGGTTAAGGTCGGGAACCGGCAGGTCGCGGTTCGCCTGCTGCGGCAACTCTTCGATCTGCGCGGCCAGATCATAGCCAAAGTAGCCGAAAAAACCACCCGGAAAGGGGGTTGAGGCAGAGACTGGCACCGCGCGCTGTTTGAGGATATCACCAAGAATGTTAAAAGGATCGCCGGGCAATGGCGTTTCGCCTGTGCTGTCGTAGCGCAGCAGTTGGCCTTGGCGCAGCAGGTAGCGTTCCTGCCAGCGTAGTGGGACAATCGAGAATTGCCCGGTTTTCGGCAGCGGATTGAGCGATTCGAGCAGACCCGGCCCCTGCGGGCAGAGTGCCAGATAGAGCGCCAGAGGGTCGAAGTTATCAAGGGGGAAGCTGTGTGACTTGATCGCCATTGCTGCCATCGCTGAGAAACAAAAAAAGGTTAGCGAATGATCGCTAACCTTTTGATTTTTTGGTGGAGCTAAGCGGGATCGAACCGCTGACCTCTTGACTGCCAGTCAAGCGCTCTCCCAGCTGAGCTATAGCCCCGTTCAGGTGGAGAGATTTATAACAAACTCGCCTTTGAAGTGTCAACAGGAAAAATCAGGGTTATTGCTCTCAACTGGAAAAGAAAAGATCTTCCCAAATTTCCCGCCGCAGCTTAGCTCAGCGATGGTGATTTTTTAAGTGACATGCTAGACTCTGCCGCGCATTTTACTTCTATCTTGAAATCAAAATCAGATGAGGTTCCATTATGTCGGATCGCCAGGAATTATTGCGATCATTGCCCGCGGTCGATCGGGTTCTGCAGGAAGCACCGCTGCAGGTTTTTCACGCCTGTCTGCCTCAATCGTTGCTGACCGAAACCGTACAGGCGGTGATCGGCAGTCTGCGCCAGCAGCTGTTGGCGGATGCGGGTTCGGTTTCCGCCGCTCAATTGCAGCCGCTGGCGATTGCGGAACTGGCTGCTGAAAACTGCCAGAGTTACCTGCAGCCGTCATTGCGCAAAGTGATCAACGCAACAGGAACTCTGCTGCATACCAACCTTGGCCGTGCTCCTCTTGCTGCGGTCGCTCTAGAGGCGATTAACGAGGTGGCCGCCGGCTATTCCAATCTGGAGTTGGAGCTGGCATCGGGCCAGCGTGGTGAACGCTTCAGCCATATTGAAAGCCTGCTTTGTCAGCTGACCGGTGCGGAAAGTGCCCTGGTGGTGAATAATAATGCCGGAGCGGTCTTGCTGGCGCTGACCGCGCTTGGCAAGGGACGCGAAGCGATTGTCTCGCGTGGTGAGCTGGTTGAGATCGGCGGCGCCTTCCGGATTCCCGAAGT
>CAMYNC010000264.1 GCA_947259685.1 uncultured Desulfuromonadales bacterium
TGGCGCCCCCACCCGGATAACCTTGTCCTGGTCCCGTCACTGCCCCTGCTAGGGAGCGGCAAGCTCGACCTGTGCGGACTGCGCAAGCTGGCCGAACAAATAGCCGGCTAACAAGCAGGGAGAACCTTATGCTTTCGTTCTCCGTTTAGACAATTTAACAATGCACAGTGACCCGGTCGTGTAAGGCTGCGGTCATTTTGCTTCAGCGGCTTTTTAATATTAAATTATTTGAATAAGAACACCCTATCAGATAGCCTCTGGCTAAAGCATTTTTCCAGTCCAGATCGATTAACAAGGTTCAAACAAGAACAGTAACCTTTTCCATTACCCTGACTCAGCGGGCAGGCTTGTAGTTTAGAAGAAACTAGCATTCGAGAACATAAAAAATGGCCCAGACTCCCGGGCAAGAATTGCCTGAAACGCAGATTGACCATAAAAGAAAATTTTCGAACGCAGATTCAAACTTTCAACCCATGGGGAGCTTCATTAAGCAATGGCGATCAGCAATCCATTTAGCAAGATTGGTGACCAGGGCCTTTTCTTCTTTGAGGGTATCGGCCGTGCGGGGATTTTTCTGCTGGCCTGCCTCACCAGTGCAATCAAGCCTCCCTATCAGCTACATCCAATTATCCGCCAAATCTACTTTATCGGCTCGCGCTCTGGCTTCGTCATACTCTTTACCGGCCTGTTTACCGGTATGGTCTTAGGCCTGCAGGGCTATTACACCCTGGCCAAGTTCGGCTCCGAAGGGTTACTCGGTTCAGCCGTCGCCCTAAGTCTGATTCGTGAGCTGGGTCCGGTGCTCACTGCACTGATGGTTATCGGTCGCGCCGGCTCGGCGATCTGTGCCGGCATCGGCATCATGCGCAACTCGGAACAGATCGACGCCCTCGAGTGCATGGCGATCGATCCGATCAAGTATCTGCTCGCTCCCAAGTTCGTGGCCAGCATCATCTCACTGCCGCTGCTCACCTTCATCTTCGACCTTATTGGGATTATCGGCGGTTTCATCGTTGCCGTGACTCTCTTCGGCGTTAACCAGGGTACCTATTTTCAGGGGATGTACTCCAGCGTGCACTGGATTGATATCGAAATGGGTATCGTCAAGTCGCTGGTGTTCGGCCTGCTGATCGTCTGGATCACCTCGGCTAAAGGCTATTTCCTGCATCTGGAGCGTAGCGGCGGCTTTGGTGCTGAAGGGGTTAGCCGTACCACCACCGACGCCGTGGTGATCTCATCGGTCTCGATTTTGATCTGGGACTACCTGATCACCGCACTGATGCTTTAACTGGAGGGCGGTTTTTTGAACAACGAGAAGAATCAGCTGGCCATCGAAATGGTCAATGTCGAAAAAATCTTCGGTCAGCAGAAGGTCCTCAAAGGGGTCAATCTGCCGGTCGCTAAGGGCAAGACCACGGTGATCGTCGGCGGCAGCGGCCAGGGCAAGAGTGTCATCCTCAAGCATATGCTGGGACTATTGAAACCGAGCCAAGGCGAAGTGCGGGTCTTCGGGCGCAACCTGGCGCAAATGAACCAGAAGGAACTTTACGAGGTCCGTAAGGATTACGGCGTACTGTTCCAGAACGTCGCCCTGTTCGACTCGATGACGGTGTTTGACAACGTGGCCCTGCCGTTGCGGGAAAGAACCAAGCTCTCTGAGGCTGGGATCCGCGATATCGTCGAAGAAAAACTGGCGCTGATGGCCCTGGAGAGCTCAGCCGGAAAATATCCGGCGCAGATCAGCGGCGGGATGCAAAAACGGGTCGGGCTGGCCCGGGCGCTGGCCTTGAACCCGAAAATCGTTTTTTTTGACGAACCGACCACCGGTCTTGATGTGCACAAAAGTAACGAAATCTACCGCCTGTTTCACGCCACCCAACAGCGCCTCAAGTATACAGCGGTAATCGTCAGCCATGATGTGCCGAAAATATTCAAACTCGCTGACTATGTCGCCCTAATGGCCGGTGGCGAGGTCCAGGGCTGCATGTCCCCAGAAGATTTCCAGCGCTCAGACAACCCCCTGATCCGACAGTTCGTCGAGGTCACCATGGGGCCGATATATTCAAGCGAAACAGAGGAGGCCGTCAATCGTGAAACGGTTTAATTTTGAAACCTCGGTCGGCGTATTTATGGTCGTTGGATTTATCTGCTTCGCCTGGCTGTCGGTCAAACTTGGCGACATCGATTTTTTCGGCAATGATTCGCGCACCGTCGTTGCCCGCTTCACCTCGGTCAGTGGCCTCAAAAGCGGCGCATCTGTAGAAATCGCCGGAGTGCAGGTCGGCAAGGTCAGCGGCATCAAACTCGACCAGGAATATTTCGAAGCCGAAGTGCAGATGGAAATCGACAACGCAGTCGCCTTACAGGAAGACAGTATCGCCGCAATCCGCACGGCAGGCATCATCGGTGATCGCTATATCAAAATCACCCCCGGAGGCAGTGAAGAGTTGATCGAACCGGGGGGGGAAATCATCGAAACCGAGGCAGCCATCAATTTTGAAGAGTTGATCAGTAAATATATTTTTGAAAAAGAATAAGGGGATCGAGGTGCAAAACCTGCTGTTACTGATTGCAATGCTGCTGCTCTTCACCGTGCCGGGGCAAAACCTGCTGGCCGCCGAAGCGACAGCAACTTCGCTAGCGGAAACAACTGAAGAGGAGGATTATCTCGAAGACCCTTTTGCCGATGAAGACACGCAACTTGAGGTTTTTGATCCGTTTGAACCGGTCAATCGGGGCATTTTCTGGGTTAATGACAAGTTTTACTTCTATCTCTTCAAGCCGATCGCCAAAGGCTTGCGGGTCGTTCCCGAACCAGCCAGAATTTCAGTCCGTAACGTCTTCTCCAACCTGGCGACTCCGGTCCGCCTGGCCAACTGCCTGCTGCAGTTTAAATTTAAGGATGCAGGTCTCGAACTCGGTCGCTTTTTTGTCAACAGCACTCTCGGCATCGCCGGACTTTTCGACCCGGCCTCCGACAACAACCTGCCGAAAAAGGATGAAGACCTGGGGCAGACCTTCGGCCATTACGGCGCCGGCCCAGGTCCTTTTCTGATCTTGCCGATTCTTGGCCCAAGCAATCTACGCGA
This sequence comes from uncultured Desulfuromonadales bacterium, assembly GCA_947259685.1. The sequence continues at coordinate 3,090 of CAMYNC010000264.1, forward strand.
CGGAGTGGGCCGCATCGGCGACCACTTTTTACAACCCCTGAACTATCACCTTGACGACAGGGAAGCCATCGCCCTAAAGGCGGTTAAAAA
>CAMYNC010000265.1 GCA_947259685.1 uncultured Desulfuromonadales bacterium
CCGAATCTGCTTGAGGAAACCTTAAAGCGGGTTGTCGCCATCTCGACCGCGAACAATGATATTGATAATGTCCTGCTGGCCTATAAATGTTTGGCCGATCTCTCCGTCGATTATATGCCTAAGTTTGCTGAGCTGCAGATACTGGTTGGCGATCGGCAGGCCGCTGGAGAAACCTATTCACGATATTTGCAGTTGGTCCCGAGCGATCTTGAGCGGATGCTTGATCTGGGAAAACTTTACCTGGACATGAAGATCATTGAAGCAGCAAAAATGGCGTTTCAATTTGTCCTTGAGGAGGATCCCGACAATCGGGATGCGCAGGAATTGTTGCGCAGTTTGGAACATTCAGGCTGAGCCACGGGATTAAATCAGTAGCAAAAATATGAGATTAAAATTTTACAGCAAATGATTAGTTTTCGAAAGAGGCTGGATTTTATAAATGTCAAAGATGAATTTATGATTAGCGATACCTTTGTTCTGAAAGAAAGTGACCTGCTCTACTTTTATAAAAAGCATCCTCGCTATCAGCGTTATTTGCGTGCACAGGATAATGCCAAAAATAGCCATGGCGATAACTTTCCTAAGCGATATAGATTTAATAGCCTACAGCAGGTTCTTGAACAAGTTTTGGAAAAGGGGGTGCCGGGGCAGGTCGCTGAATGTGGCTGTTATACTGGCCATTCAACTTATATTATTGCTGAAATTTTGAGAAATAATAATTATGAAGGGGCCTTCCACATTTTTGACTCTTTTGAAGGGGGCTTGTCCGATAAGCTGCCTGAAGATAAAGAGGAGCGTTATTTAGAAACAGAAGAACAAATTCTTGCAGAAAAAATGACTTTCCGCTCCCGCATGGAAGATGTTGCAACCTCTTTGTCTGAATTTGACTTCTGTCAGTTTTACAAAGGGTGGATTCCAGAGCGATTTACCGAGGCTGAAAGTCATCGGTTCTCGTTTGTTCACGTTGATGTGGATCTCTATCAGCCGACTCTGGATAGTCTAAGATTTTTTTTCCCGCGTCTGGAAAAGGGCGGTGCGATAGTGGTGGATGATTACGGTTACACCCACTTTCCTGGTGCGACCAAAGCTTTCGACCAGGTTTTATCAGAAAATGATTTTTCCTTTTTTTATGCAATTCCTACAGGTGGCGCATTTGTCATCAAATAGCCGGCGTAATTTCGAGTCGCCGACAATAAAGTCGGTTTCAGGGGAATACGGAAAGATCTGGAGGACACATGCTAAACGGTAAATCGGTTCTGATCACCGGTGGGACCGGCTCCTTTGGACAGAAGTTTGTGGAAACCCTGTTCAAGCGCTATCCCAAGGTGGAGCGGGTGGCGATCTTCTCCCGTGATGAGCTAAAGCAGTTCGAGATGGCGCAGCGCTTTCCCAAGAGCAAGTACGACCAGATCCGTTATTTCCTCGGCGACGTCCGGGATAAGGATCGGATCAAGCGGGCTCTCGAGGGGATCGATATCGTCATCCATGCCGCGGCCCTCAAGCAGGTTCCGGCCGCCGAATACAATCCCTTTGAAGTTATTAAGACCAACGTCTTAGGGGCCCAGAATGTCATCGAGGCCTGTTTCGATCTGGAGGTGGAAAAGGTCGTTGCCCTCAGTACCGATAAGGCTGCTGCACCGATCAATCTGTATGGCGCGACCAAGCTCTGCTCCGATAAACTGTTTGTCGCTGCCAACAATATGAAGGGTAAGCGAAACATCAAATTATCGGTGGTACGCTATGGCAATGTCCTCGGCAGTCGTGGCAGTGTCATCCCTTATTTTCTGAAAATGCACAAGGAAAAACAGCCAATTCCGATCACCGATGAACGAATGACCCGTTTCAGCATCACTCTCGAGGAGGGGGTCGAACTGGTGATGAAGGCTCTCGATGTGATGTGGGGTGGCGAAATTTTCGTACCGAAAATCCCCAGCGTGCGGATTGTCGATTTGGCCGAAGCGATCGCCCCAGGGGGCAGGCATGAACTCACAGGGATTCGTCCCGGTGAAAAAATTGACGAGGAGATGATCACCGAAACCGATGGCCCCAGCACCATTGAGTTTGCCGATTACTTTACTATTTTACCCTCGATGAATTTTCTCGATACCGAGGCGCTGATGAAGGCTTATCAAGGCCGGATGTGCCCATCTGGCTTTAAATACAATAGTGGTAATAACAGCGACTGGCTGACAGTAGAGGAGATCCGCAAACTGGTTGCCGATTTTGTGGCTGAATATGGCGGATAAGACTTTTCTGCCTTACGGTCGGCAGCAGGTCGATGAGGAGGATATTGCCGCCGTTGTCCAAGTGCTGCGTTCCGAATGGCTCACCACCGGGCCGATGGTTGAGCAGTTTGAGGAGGCTGTGGCGAATTTTGTCGAAGCACCCTTCGCGGTTGCCGTCTCCAGTGGAACCGCTGCCCTGCATGCGGCCATGTTTGCCTTGAACATTGGTCCGGGCGACGAAGTTATTCTGCCCAGTATGACCTTTGCTGCCACCGCCAATGCCGTCGTTTACCAGGGAGGAACCCCGGTATTCGCCGATGTGGATCCCGCGACCCTGCTGCTCGATACCGCCAACCTCGAAGATTTGCTGACCCCTCGTACCAGGGCGATTATTGCCGTCGATTATGCTGGCCAACCCTGCAATTATTCAGACCTCCAACGGCTCAAGGAAAGGCATGGGCTGGCTTTAGTGGCTGATGCCAGCCATTCCTTGGGAGCAGAATATCGAGGAAAAAAATGTGGTGTCTGGGCAGATTTGACGACCTTCAGTTTTCACCCCGTAAAACCTCTCACAACCGCAGAAGGGGGGATGGTCGTCACCTCCTGCGGCGAATATGCCGAGCGAATCCGTCGTTTTCGGAATCATGGGATCAATCTGGATTATCAGCAAAGATCTGAGCAGGGCGGTTGGTATTACGAGATGACTGAGCTCGGGTACAACTATCGCATTTCAGATCTGCAGTCTGCTCTGGGGTTAAGCCAACTAAAAAAACTGCCAGGCTGGCTAAAAAAAAGGCGGCAAATTGCCGATATCTACCGTAAGGAGCTTGCCGGCCAGACAGTGGTCAGACCCTTGACGCAATTGCCGAATGTTGCTCATGGCTACCACCTTTTTGTCGTCAGGGTTCCGGTGAGTCAAAGAGCAAGGCTGTTTGCAGCTTTAAGAGCTGAGGCTTGCCGGTTTTTCCAGGGATGCAGGAAAAGGATGTCAAAAGGGTTGTCTCCTGCCTGAACGCATCTCTGTCATGAATCATCAGAGGATTTGACTGCTGATATCAGCTAGTGCCCTGTGCGGCTTGTCCTTTCAAGTCATTTTGAGCAATTTGGGCCGCTGGCAAGGCGCATCGACGCAGGCCTAGCCAAAGCTAAGCCGAGGAGAGGCAACGAAGCCAGCGGGAGAAAGGGCCAGAATTAATGGATGGAATTAACCGCACGGGTCACACCCGACAATTTAGGTATGAACGAAATGGATGCACAGCAAGTCTATCTGGCTCTTGAGCCAATTTGCCTTCGCCGGCGCTTGGAAATTGATCAGGTGCGCCGCTACCTAATTGCCAATGGGCATGAGGTTGTCGCAGACCCGGATGGTGCGGACAGTATTCTTTTCTTTGGCTGTGCTTTCAATGATTACACCGAAGCCTGTGCCAGGGAGGCACTGAATCGCTATCTTAGCTTTTCAGCGGAAATATATATTTTAGAGGGACTGGCGGATGCCTTATTAGACCAGGGGGAGACTGTCGGCGAGATTCCCGAAGATCGTCTGATTCGAAATCGCGATTTTCACAAATTGGATCGTTTTTTTAAGACCCATACCCCTTTAGCAGAGATGTCTGCCAGCCATGCTCCTTACGATGGGCCTGAGCATTATTTTGTCCAGGTGGGGGCTGGTTGTCTCGATAACTGTTCTTATTGCGGTGATAAAAGGATTGTAAAAGAGCTCAAAAGCAAACCTTTAGAGGCCTGTCTCAAAGAAATTGAAGCGGGCTTGGTCCAGGGATTTGACACCATCGAATTGCTCGGAGATGACGTCGGTGCCTACGGGATCGATCTGGGTCTGACAATCGTCGATCTGTTGCGGGGCATCGCTCGCTTAACCAGTGGCTTTACCTTGAACATGCAAGAAGTGAATGCCAAATATCTCATTCGCCATCTCCACGAGATAGAACTGCTGTTACCAGATCTCAATATCAAAAATATCGTTGTCGCCTTTCAAAGCGGGAGTGATCAAATTCTGGAAATGATGCAGCGAGGCTATACTGCTGGTGATGTCCTGGCGCTCCTGGAGGTCCTTGAACGTCATGAAATCAATCGTCGCTTTCATGCAATTGTCGGTTTTCCCAAAGAAACTTGGAACGATTTTGAAGCCACTCTCAAACTTATTGCTCAAGGCGGTTTCCAATCTGGCAGTTTATTTAAATATCAGGATCGCCCTGGAACAGTTGCCTCAGGTTTACAACCCAAGGTCTCCGAGCAGGAGAAAGAGGTGCGCTTGGATTACGCCGCAAAAAACTTACCCGGTTTTGGTTTTAGAGTCGGTGGTCGCCAGTCAGATAAGCTGATGGTGGAATTTCAGTCATAGGGTAAAAAAGATCGCTCGGATTTTTTGTCGCAGCGAAAAATCGCTAGGGAGGACCTAAGTGGAGTCTCATGATTTTTTCGAAATGATGTCTCAGGCGGTGGAGGGGCAACTCTATGATTATCCACAAAAACGGCGTGTCTATGATGTCGAGCGTTTTGCCTATATGCTGGCGGCGTTTGAATCGGCCAAGTTTTTCACTGAACATATGCCCGAGGCGGACAATCTGATCCATCAAGACCGTCTCCTGGAGTTCGCTTTCGAGAGAGCTTGTGGGGCTGGGCTGATTCTGGAGTTTG
>CAMYNC010000266.1 GCA_947259685.1 uncultured Desulfuromonadales bacterium
GCCTTTATTTCCCTGTATATCTATCAGCTGCCGACCCATCACTGCCCTTTCGACATGCTGCAGCAGAACTATAACTACATCGGCTATCCGATTTATCTCAGCCTGTTTCTCGGCACCCTATACGGCCTGCTGCCCGGCCTTTGCCAACCGCTGAAAAAAGTCCCCGCCCTGCAGCAACAGATCGAACAGGCGGAACCCCACTGGATAAAACTGGCAACCTTCGCTATCCTGAGTTTTCTGTTGCTGGTCAGCTGGCCGATCCTGACCGGGCCTTTTAAACTGCTCACTGGGGCCTAGCCTTGACGACGAAAAAGATTCTGCAACTTAGCGGCTTGGGGCTGCTGGCGGTCATGATCCTGCTGCTGACTCTGGAAAAAGAGCGCTACCAGCGCAGTCTCGTCAGTTACCAGGTGCCAGCCGTCACCCTGCGCAATCAGCTCAACCAGCCGGTGCCGCTGCGCGACTATCTGAGCCCAGACAAGCCGGTGCTGCTGGAATTCATTTTCACCTCCTGCACCACCCTCTGTCCCGACCAATCGGTGAAGTTCTCCAACCTGCAGCGGCGCTTGGCGCCAGCCAGCGATCAGGTCCGCCTGGTCTCGATCAGCGTCGATCCGGAAACCGACACCCCCGAGGTGATCCACCGCTACCTGCAACAGTATCAGGCCCAGCCCGGTTGGGACTTTCTGACCGGCAGCCCGACTGAAATCCGCCAGGTGATGGCGGCTTTCGACATCAAGCCCTCCGACATGATCACCCTCGACTCCTCGCTGCTACTGCGCTCACCGCTAACCGGTCAATGGGTCCGGGTGGACGGCCGTTTGAACGGTGAGGATTTTCTCCGTGAATATCAACGCCTGGCAAAGTAATCCGGTCCTAGCCCAGTACCGCATAAAATTAAAAACTGCACAATTGCGCCCGGAAAGATTGACAGCGGGATGGCAGTGAGTAAAACTTTTTTAAGACTTTAGCCTCTTTTCAGGAGTCATCATCAATGTCGGAAGAAAGCACCTTTTTCCTGCCGGTCAAAGATTACTACCGCCGCGAGCTGATCACCTGCCACATCGATGATAAGGTGCTCGATGCCGCCCGGGTGATGCGCGACAGCAGTGTTTCCAGCGTCATCGCCTGCGATGACCAGGGTGAGCCGGTCGGCATCATGACCGATCGCGACCTGCGCAGCAAACTGGTGGCCGCCGGGCTCGACCCAAAAGAGATTGCCGTGCGTGAGATCATGAACGCGCCGGTCATCGCGGTCAACGAAACCGACAGCCTGTTCGAAGTGCTCTACCAGATGTCGCGACACCGGATTCATCGGGTCGGGGTGATCAACCAGGAAAACCGCCTGGTCGGCATCATCAACGAATCGGACATCATCCGCCTGCAGAACCGCTCGCCGCAGAAACTGCTGCGCTCTATCGACGAAGTCCAGTCGCTGTCAGAATTGAAAGCCATCCACAATACCAGCGAAGAACTGATCACTTTCCTCAGCCGCTCCGGGGTGCGAACCATGGATCTGGTGCGTCTGATTTCGCTATTTAATGACCAGATCTGCCTGAAACTGATCGAAATTCTGCAGCGGGATAGCTTTCCAGACCTGCCGAGCGGCTTTGCCTTCCTGGTGCTCGGCAGTGAAGGGCGCCGTGAACAGACCCTGAAAACCGACCAGGACAATGCCATGATCTATGCCGATAACCTGTCTGCTGCAGAGATCAAGCAGGTCGAAGCCTTTTCCCAGGCCCTGATCGATGGCCTTATCGACATCGGCGTTCCGGAATGTCCCGGCGGCATCATGGCCAAGAATCCCTTCTGGCGCCGCAGCAGCTCCGCATGGCGCCATGCCCTGGACAATTGGATTCACACCCCGACTGGCGAAAATATCCTCAATTTCAGCATGTTCTCCGATATGCGCACCCTCTGGGGAGATGCCTCTCTGGCGCAACAATTGCGCGACCATGTGGTCAAATGTGCCCGCGAGGAAGCGATTTTTCTCGCCCATATGGCGAATAATGTCTGTCGTTTCGTGCCGCCATTAAGCTTCTTCGGCAACATCAAAACCGAAAAGCAGGGGGAACATGCCGGTGAAATCGACCTGAAAAAAGCCGGCATCTTTGCCATCACCGAAGGGATAAAAACCCTGGCCCTGGAGCTCGGTATTCTCGGTGGCAGCACCTACGAGAAGATCACCCTGCTGCAGGAGAAAGGAGTCCTGGACAGCAAGCAGGCCCGCGATCTGGAGGCAGCGTTTAACCTGCTGAGTTTTTTCCGTCTGCGCGGGCAGATAGACGAGGTGGCAACCGGCCAGGAGCCGGACAACTTCCTTTCCCCCAGCTCACTGAACCGGGTTGAAATGGGCCGGCTGCAGATCGCCCTGGAGGTGGTGCAATCCTTTGAAAGCACCCTGAAATCTCATTTCAAACTGAATTTGCTGCGCGGTTGAAATATGTGGAAAACCCTCTGGCTCAGTTGCTTTTTTGCCGTGCTGATCTGGTCAGCGATCGATCCCAAGGACTCCTACACCTGGTTCCTTGAGGTGCTGCCGGCATTGATCGGCCTAACGCTTCTCGGCTTTACCTACAAACGCTTTCCGCTGACCCCGCTCTGCTATCTGCTGATTCTGATCCACTGCATCATTCTGATGGTCGGCGGTCACTACACCTACGCCGAGGTGCCGCTGTTCGACTGGCTGCGCGAGACCTTTGACCTGCAGCGCAACAACTACGACAAGCTCGGTCACTTCGCCCAGGGGTTCGTGCCGGCAATCGTCGCCCGCGAAATCCTGATCCGCAAGCAGGTCATCCCCTCGGCCGCTTGGCGCAATTTCTTCATCGTCTGCTTCTGTTTGGCCTTCAGTGCCTTTTACGAACTGCTCGAATGGTGGGTGGCGCTGCTCAGCGATGAAGCGGCTGAGGCCTTTCTCGGCACCCAGGGCTATGTCTGGGATACCCAGTCGGATATGCTGCTGGCGCTGCTGGGGGCCGGTGCGGCGCTGATTTTTCTCGGCGGGCTGCACAATCAGCAACTCCAGCGACTTAAGCGATGAGCCCAAAACCCAGCTCGCCCTACCAGATCAGCAATGTCCGCTTGTTTATCATCTTTCGCGTGCTGTTCAACGCCCGCTTCTACTACCCGGTCTTTT
>CAMYNC010000267.1 GCA_947259685.1 uncultured Desulfuromonadales bacterium
GCCGTGGCGGGGTACCGTTACCTGGATTACAACTTCGACAGCGACACAGCGTTTGCGGATCTGACAGTCCATGGGCCTTATGCAGGTGTGAAGTTCCTGCTCTGAAATAATAGAAAAATAGAAGAGAAAAAGACAAATAATCTACTGTGGCACGTGTCTATTTTGTAAGCAGAAGACGGATGAATATACAAATCCGAGCGCTAATAATTTTCCTGCCTTTACGCTAACTTCAAGGGTCTTAATTACGTCATGAAGCGAAAATTAGAAATTCTAATTTTGGGAACCTGTGCAGTGCTTGGCCTCGTATGGGCAATAACGACCGACCATTTTCCTGCTAACGGGTTCAAGCTGGATTACCTGATCGATCTGTCAAGCCTGCTTACGGTGGCTTCTTTTTCTGTCAGAGGGATGCTGCCGCTGCGCGCGCTTGCTGTCGCATCGCAAATCATCGCCATCCCGTATTTCATGTTTCAGTTCTCGTAGGATGCGGTGAGCTTGCGAACCGCACCGGCGCCCTGAGGCCGCATTCGCACCACGCCAGCAGTACGGTGAATCATCTCGGAAGTGCACGGCGCTACCAACGGGCGCGGCGGGCCCGGCGCGGGTTTGCATTCATTGGGAATGGGCGTAGTTGACAACTTGCAGAAACACCAAGGGCACAAAACTGAAACAGCCTCGCGCCCCTTCCGATCCACTATAACGATTTATTCTGCCGGCTATATTACCCGGTCTTTCCAGTAATCAGGATCGCGACGCAAATGCATAACAGCAAGGATTATAACTTCATCCCCTTCTTCGGCATACACCAAGCCATAGGGAAAACGTTGGGTTTGGCAGCGTCGAATCTCGTCATCGATTAAAGGCCACGCTTTTGGAAAATTAAGAATATTTTCAATAGTGGAGAAGACTTCACTGGAGAAATCATAACCCAGGCCTATCTCGCAATCTTCATAGTAATCGATGGCGTCGAGTAATTCGGCCTTCGCTTCAGGATGGAAAGAGTAATTCATTCACTAAATCGTTCCCTGACTTTCGCAAATACTTCTTCTCCTGGCACAGGCTTAACCTTTCCTGAACGAATTTCTTGAAGTCGACGTTTTGCGACCCCTATCCACTTTTTGTCAATATCATGGTCCGGTGGATTAAGGCTTTTCAATAGGGAGTCAGCGATTACTGCCCGCTCTTCGACTGGAAGAGACAAAACCTCATCGATCAGATCTTTAGTAGTCGGCATGATCTTATCCTCAGATAATATAGTTTTCCTGATAACAAAAATAACACAAAAAAAATCATTTCTAACCGCGATAAATTCAGAACAGAACGATGAAGGCCACCAGCCGCCTAAAAAAACTGGCAGGGTCAGGGCCGCCAAAGTTATCGCGCTCTAGTGTAGCGCCTGGTTTGACCGCCAGCCATCAGAGGCCGACCATACTATCATAGTCTGGCACTTCACTGGGAATCGGCGGTTCGCGAAGGCCAGTTCGTGTCCAGATCGAATTCGGAAGTCCACGGGGCTGCCAAGGGGCGCGTCGCACGTTTGCATTCATTCTATTGGCCGTTTTTTTCTTGCTCAGCTCGACTCCTCTCTCGTACCCTCTTTTTGTCCCAATAGTTTGGCAAGTGGGTTAGCAGAAACACCGTGGGCGACCAGGCTCAAGAACACCGTCAATACCACTACCATTGCCACAAAGTTGCCTCCGGGTACACCCTTGTTTACGACAATAATTGCAAAGACAATGCTGGCCAGGCCTCGCGGACCGAACCAGCCAAGAAATAATTTTGACGCCGTACTCTCACCAGTACCTGCCAGCGACAGGAAAATCGGGAGCATACGGATTACCGTGAGGCTCAGAAGAGAATACACGAGCATTTCCCAGGTGAAGTGCTGAACGGATTGACCAATGACGGTCGCCCCAAAGAGCATCCAGGTCATCAGGGCCAGCGTTTCCCCGGTTCCCTCGGCAGCCAGCACCAGCTTGTGGGTGGCTGCCTTTGCCTTGAAGCCGAAGAGCAGGCCGCCGGCAAATGCAGCGATGTACCCACTGCCGTGTAAGCTTTGTGCAACCGAAAAGCAGGCAATGGCAAGCGCCACAGCGGTGACCTGCATCCATATCTCAGTCACCCAACCCTGATTCCAGCACCATCTCAGCAACCATGTACCAATAGCGGTAAGGCCCAAGCCAACAACGAGACCGATCCCAAGTTCCTGAATCACGAGTTTCAGGGCAAGCGTGGTGCTGCCACCTTCGACGCCGCTGCCAAGTGCCAGGGCAATGAAAACAAACAGGATGGGAACACATAAGCCGTCGTTCAGCCCGCTCTCAATGTTCAGTCCTTCACGGATCCGTGCGGGTACAGCCTTGTTGGTAATAACCGCTTTGCCAAGTGCAGCGTCGGTTGCAGCAAGCATTGTGCCCAGGATCGCCGCTTCATACAGGGACAAGGTATCGAATAGGAGCGCCGCAATTACGGTTCCCAGGAAAATAACGCCAGGTAGGCCGAAGAGTAACATTCGTGAAGGTATACGGAACTGCCGTTTAAGAATTGCAAGGTCAGCATTTGCAGCGTCAATAAAAAGAATTGAGGCAAGGGTTAGATCCGCAAGTACCCGTAATCCGGTGCGCGAGACATCACCATCGAACCAGCCAAGCGCCATGGGGCCCATGAGCAGACCAGCAACGACGAATACGATCGGTCCAGATGTTGCTGCACGTTCGAGCCGACCGGCAACCAGGCTGTAGCAGAAGATAAACAGAGCGAGAATGGCGAGTTCGATATACATGTCGGCTCCTTAGGGTGTAAAACCCGCCGTCCGTGTGTCGATCGATGCGGTTCGTTCCTCACCGCATCCTACGCGGGCTACTTCCCATCCGAACGATTCAAATACTTTAACGACCTTTCGGCCACTGAGCGCGGGTGGACTGCGCATTACACCGCAATCTCCAGTTGCCGGGTCTCGATGGTCAAGGGCAAGCCGCGCTCGGCTCTGACTTCCAGGGTCGGGATAGAAATACAGCGCGCGCATATTTTAGGTCAATGACTTCCAATGTTTCCTCCATTTCTAGGTTCGTGGCAAAAGGCCATCAGACCATGAC
>CAMYNC010000268.1 GCA_947259685.1 uncultured Desulfuromonadales bacterium
CTAAATCTTCTTCTGGCATGGGGAGATCGAGTTAGGTAGAATACGTCCCCGCTGGTATTGCTTCTCTTAATATATATACCTCTTAAAAATTTTCTATAAGTTTCACTATTTCGGGCAGTAGCGCAGTCTGGTAGCGCACCACAATGGGGTTGTGGGGGTCGGAGGTTCGAATCCTCTCTGCCCGACCATATTATTCTAGCAAAAACAGCATGTTACAATGCTTATCGTAAATCTCTAGTTTTCCGGTTCGAAGAAAATTCGAAGAAAATTCGAGAAATCAAATAGTCAAACTTGGCTTTTTGACCTGCTTATAACGGTCCCGGCTTCGGTCCAAATACTCCATTGTTTGCTTCAAAGAGGTGTGCCCAAGTAGCGCCTGAACCTCGGCTTCGCTCCAGCCCATGTCAATGTAGAGGTCGGCACCCAAGGCGCGGATCTCGTGAAATGTTGGTTGCTCTTCTGGCTCAAGGTGGCTATAGAAACCTGAGGCGTCTCGGGCTTCTTTAAAACCGTCTGATATTTGCCGGGGGGCTAGCTGGGTCCAGTGGTCACGGGTTTTGTTCTTCTTCCGGCGTTCAGGATTGCGATGCACGAGGTACGGGGTCGGTAGGGCGCACTCCGCTCTAATCCTCTTGATGAGGCTTTCCAGGCTTGTTCCGGCGATTTCAAACTCAAGAAAGTTGCCGTGCTTCCAGGTCTTGCTCTGTCTCATGCGCACTTTGTCGATGTCATCCCAGTCAGCGAACGTGAAGTTTCGGATATCCTCTCGACGCTGTAATGTCAGCAGCGCCAAGTCCATCGCGTTTTTAATCTCCGGGGTTGCGTGCGGGTAAATGGCCTTAAATCCCTCTAAGCTAAGGGGTTGCCTGGTGCGTTTCTGTTTGGGGGTGGGCATGATCTTGGCGGCCGGATTCTCCTCAATGGTGCCATCTGAAACTGCATAGTCGAACATGAGCACCAGGATCGACCGATATTTGTTCTGGGATTTGAGGGGGTACTCTCCCAGCATGTCGGCGCAGTGCTTGCGCGTGATGATATTCAGTGGGTAGCTGCCCAAGTGTTTCTCGAATGATGCGATGATCCGGTGGTACTCGGCCAGGGTCTGCTCTGATAGGGATTCTGTATTGACCGTTCGTGTATTGAGGTACGCCTTGAACTCTGAGATGTAGTCGCTGAATGTCTTGGCGTCCGGGTTTAGTACCTTGGCGACAAGGTCCGCCCCGCTGCTCAGTTGGGTGTTTAGAATGTTGGCCGCTTCGATAGCCTTTGCCCGGTCTGAGCCGAATGGCTCGGCCTTAGGCATGCTAGGGTGATGGTATTTATAATAGATTTTCCCATTGCTAGCTTTGTAGGGATATAGGTACTTTGGCGTGCCTTTATGTTTGGCCATGCGTTGCCGCCCCATTGTGTTTGCCCCCTTGAGTCCCCATCCGGCTCAGGACTTTCAGCACCAACTCATTGCTGGTCGTTTTCTCCGGGGCACGGTCTGGGTCGACGTAGATTGATTTAGGCCCATATACTTCTCCGTATATGTACCCTTTGTCAATCCAGCTGACAACCGTCCGGGGGTCTGGAGCATCCCCTTGTTTGAACCGTTTCATGAAAGTTGAGAGTTTCATTAGGGCCATTCTTTGTTCTCCCAGGGCTGCTGGAGTTTTGTGTAGGTCATTGTTATTTATGTGGTTTCGTGTCGGAAGCTCGCCTCAAGCAGGCCGTTGTTAGCGGATGGTCGTTTAACGCCCGTCCTTTTCGTTGCATCCAACAATAAATCTTGCGCCGCTCGCTTCGACTCCCAGTGAGCCATGACGATCTCGTCCACCGTATCCATGGTGATGATATGGCGGATAAACGCAGGGAGATTGTGCCCGGCTTGTGCTTGGTGCGTAGGGCCAATGCGCTCGATGAATTGCTGATACTGCTCCAAGTCCCACCAGTGGCCGAAGAAGGCCAGGATGTTTCCTCCCTCCCGCAAGTAGAGCCCATGGCCAGCGCTGACTGGATGGGCGAACAGGACCGGGGTTTTTCCAGCGTTCTGATTTTTCATTGTCTGTGACGTGTAAGGAGGTTTGGTGTAAATACTGATGAAATTATTGCGAGGTAACAACGCGACTAAACGTGCCCGAGGGGCAAGTATTCAAAGGTGTTTTTAGAGAAACTTTTTGAAATACGCCACCTGTAGGCGAGTGGTGACACCCGCCACCACCAGGAAGGGCGGGATCAGGTAGTTTGGATCGATGGGGGTAGGCGGTAGCAGGTAGAGTACCCAGAACAGCACATAAGACCATCCCAGACAGCGTTTGGCCCGGTGGTAGATGAAGCCCGACTCCCGGTCACCGCTAGTGCGGCGAAGAAACCAGCCCAACAGGCCATCCATCACGGCGGCCGCTGTGATAATGACTAGGAAGGGTAATGAGAGAATCAGTACCCCAATTCGCAGGGCATAGAGTTGCAGGCCAATCATGGCAGTTTCGATCAATGGTCTGAATGTGCCGTAGAACTCATGCATATTTTTGGTCTTCTCACTTGGTGTGGTGAGATAGGCGTTGCCCATGGCGCCATCGATCCCTGAGCTGACAAATACGGCGTTATAAAAGCGGTGAGTCATATCGGCCAGAAACCCCAAGTGCTCTGGAGAGAGATTCAGTAAAGCAGCCTCTCGTTGAAGAGTTGCCTGAAGCTGTTCAACTCCATTGGGCGACCACAACACAAACACGCAGATGATATCGATCACGAGTACCAGTAAAGTGATGATCACGAACCATTTGACCAGCCACAGCAGCCCAGTGACGCGACGTTGCTCAGCCATCTTTCACACCATAATGCTCCAGCCGTTCACGACGTATCGCCTCCATGTCTTTGGGGAATAGCGGATCTTTCCCTGGCAGTGGCAGACGTAACTTGTAGAGTTGTCCACCTTCCAGCAACGCAAACGCTTGGCCCTTGGGCAGTTGCACCAGATCGGCAGGGGAAAGCATGTCTACCTCGGTTTCGGTTAATCGATCTTCGTTCTTGGTGATGAAGTCAGTGCTGGAGCCAGGATCGTTACTGTCGGTAACGGCGGATCCCGCCAGCTTGGTATA
>CAMYNC010000269.1 GCA_947259685.1 uncultured Desulfuromonadales bacterium
TTGGATCACGAAAATCTGCACAACCTCTTGATGCACCTAGATAATTCGAAAAAGCTCTCATCACCAATAAGGTGACCACCAGTTTTTCAAATTACCTATGCACATCAATATGCTGCACATCTTTTCCGCGCTCAACTGCGGTTTCTAGGATAAATTGAGTGATTGACAGCCCCGGATATTCAACCCAAAATATGGAAACTTTTTTACCAACATTTCCCCAAAGGGCTTGTCCATGTTGCAAAAAAAATTCTTAAGCCCGCGCTCATTTCGCAATCAACCATAATTAAGGGGCAACACAACCATGTCAGAAGCACTTCAATTTACGGTAGGCGGCCTGCTGGAAGCAACCGCACAGCGTTATCCCGACAACGATGCCCTGGTCTATCCCGATCTTGGCTTGCGGCTGAGTTATCAGCAATTCGACCAGTTGACCGATCGGGTCGCCAAGGGCTTATTTCGACTCGGGATCCGCAAAGGCGATCATGTCGCGATCTGGGCGACCAATGTCCCGGAATGGGTGATTCTGCAGTTCGCCACCGCCAAAATAGGTGCGGTGCTGGTCACGGTCAATACCAACTACAAATCGGCCGAGCTAGAATACCTGCTGAAGCAATCGGACTCCACCAGCCTGTTTCTGGTTCAGGGCTTTAAAGATACCGACTATGTCGATACCCTCTATTCGGTGATTCCCGAGTTAAAGAAAGCCGAACCGGGAGATTTCCACTGCGAAAAACTCCCCTTTTTGAAAAATGTGGTTTTCCTTGGTGAGGAGCGCCACGAAGGGATGCTGAACTACCGTGAAATCGAAGCTTTGGGAAGCGATGTCTGCGATGAAGTGCTCAAGGAGCTGAAGAAGGATCTGCATGCCGAAGAAGTGATCAACATGCAGTACACCTCGGGAACCACCGGCTTTCCCAAAGGGGTGATGCTGACCCATTTCAATATCGTCAATAACGCCTACAACATCGGCAAGTGCATGGAATTCACCGAAAAGGATCGTCTTTGCATTCCGGTGCCCTTCTTCCACTGTTTTGGCTGTGTGCTCGGCGTACTGGCCTGCGTCACCCACGGCGCGACCATGGTACCGGTGGTAACCTTCGATCCGGAAGTTGTGCTGAAAATCGTGGAAGCGGAAAAGTGTACCGCCCTGCACGGCGTACCGACCATGTTTATTGCCGAACTGGAGCATGCCAACTTCAAGCAATACGACCTTTCTACCCTGCGCACCGGAATTATGGCCGGTTCCCCCTGCCCGATCGAAGTCATGAAGCAGGTGATTAACGATATGAACTGCTCCGAGATCACCATCGCCTACGGTCAAACGGAGGCGTCACCAGTCATCACCCAGACGCGCACCCATGACCCGATCGAACTGCGGGTAGCCAGTGTCGGCAAAGCCCTGCCGGACGTTGAAGTGAAGATCGTTGACATCCAAAACGGTGCGGCCCTGTCCGCTGGCGAGCAGGGAGAACTCTGCACCCGTGGCTATCTGGTGATGAAAGGCTACTACAAACTTCCAGAAGAGACCGCTCAGGCGTTAGACGAAGAAGGCTGGTTGCACACCGGTGATCTGGCGGTGATGGATAATAATGGCTACTGCCACATCACCGGGCGGATCAAAAACATGGTCATCCGCGGCGGCGAGAATATCTACCCACGTGAGATCGAAGAGTTCCTCTACACCCACCCCAAGGTCTCGGATGTACAGGTGTTCGGTGTCCCGGATAAAAAGTATGGCGAGCGGGTGATGGCAGCGATCAAGCTACGCGAAGGGGTTGAATGCAGCGTGGAGGAAATCCGTGAGTTCTGTCATGACAGAATCGCAAACTACAAAATCCCCCACTATGTGAAATTTGTTGACGGTTACCCGATGACTGCCAGCGGCAAGATTCAGGTTTACAAGCTGCGTGAGATGGCGATTGCGGAATATCATCTGGAAGATGCCGCGGCGATGGAGACGGCCTGAAATCCACCGCCTCCCTAATTTAAAAAGTGGTTGGCATGAAGGTTCTATAAATACTCTATTTATTGACCAGGACCTTCTGCTCCAGAATCTCATACATGGTTAGCAGAGAGATTAACCAGGATAATGTTGATTCGGCCCCCTGGTTGGCATTTACCCCTGTCGCTTCAAGACCGTCACAGCAGCCCCCGGTATTAAAATCATAGATTTGCTTGTTCAGATCATTGCGTCCCATAAACCAACCAAGACAGCGCTGCCCCTCTTCAAGCCATTCAATATTTCCCGTTGCACGAAACGCCTCTGCGCAAGCATCAATTAGAGACATTGCCTCGAGTGGTTGTTGATCGAAAGTCGAGGTTTTGTACTCTCTCGAACACCAGTTGGCATTACCGATGATGGAAAGATGGCCATCGGCTGCCGTCTGCTTATCAAGCAGCCACCTAAGCGAGGCGATCCCCTTTTCATACATATCGGGATCAGGGATCCATTGCCCAGCCAGGATCAGGGCATGTGGCAGCTTGGCATTGGCATAGGTCGCCGTATCTTCACACCACTGCCAGTCATCCAGGGGCCGGTTTTTAAAGAGTGCAACAAGTTTTTCTGAAAGGTGTGTTCGCACTCGTCTGGCATTGGCATCGCCGCCGAAGTGGGACATGTAGGCATGCAGCCCAACAGATGCAAAAGCCCACGCCCGGGGAGAGGTGAACTCCTCAACGACCTGAAGGCCATCTAAAAAGAGACTTGTCGCCATGTTGCGGATTGCGTCATTTGGGGCGCACTGAATAGCGACCCCTAATCCCCACAAGGAACGACCATGGGAATCTTCGCTTCCGACCTCCTCAAGCCAGCGCCGGTCATAAGACATAAAATTGCGAAACCGACCATTCTCAGGATTATACGAATAATGGAGAAAGGAGAGATAGGTCTGGATCAGAGGGATGACACTTTTATCTTTAAGCAGCCAATTGTATTTGCTGACCACGATCAGAGCCCTGGCATTGTCATCTACGCAGTAACCGTGAGTCCGGTCGGGGATGGAATACTTGGCGTGCTGCAAAATGCCGGTACCATCGGTCATAACCTTCATATGCTGCAGGTTGAA
>CAMYNC010000270.1 GCA_947259685.1 uncultured Desulfuromonadales bacterium
TATTAAAGCGCTGCTTGCTTATCAACCCATCGACACCCTTATGTTGTTTCCTGATATATATGAACATCACGCTGCGGAAAGGGTATTGAAACACCATCACTCAAGTCATAAATCATAATAAACCGGTCTCAAATATAGTGACTTAATGATGCCTTGGCCATAGCTGGGGCATTTTCCTTTTTTTTAGTCACTTCTGATGTTCAGAAGCGCTAAGCTTTGACAAGGTCAAGAATCTCTAAGATACTATGTAATTCATGTTCCTGGAGAATCATAACCATGCCTAACAAGGTCGCCATCTATCAATCCGCCGACGGACAAGCCTCTCTCGAAGTACGTCTGGAGCAGGAAACGGTCTGGTTGAGCTTGAACCAGATTACTGAGCTGTTCGGGCGGGATAAATCGGTTATCTCCCGACACATCAATAACCTGTTTCGCGAGGGGGAGCTGAAGCGGGAATCAGTTGTTGCAAAATTTGCAACAACTGCTGCTGATGGCAAAACTTACCAGGTCGACTACTTCAATCTCGACGTCATTATTTCCGTTGGCTACCGAGTCAAGTCGCTGCAGGGCACACAGTTCCGTCAGTGGGCCACTCGGGTGCTGCGCGACCACCTGGTACAGGGCTACACCATAAATCAGCAGCGACTGGAAGAACAGACCGAAAAACTGACCGAAATGCAGCGGGCGGTGGAATTACTCTCTCGTACTCTGGAGCAGCAGCAACTGGTCAGTGACCTGGGCAAGGATGTGTTACAAGTCATCACCGACTATGCTTACGCCCTCAACCTGCTCGACCGCTACGATCATGGCACTCTGAGCATTGAAAAAACCACCGGCCCGGCAGAATTTTTGCTCGACTACGAAAACGCCAACAACATCGTGCAATCAATGAAAGGCGAATTCGACGGCCTGTTTGGTATTGAAAAGGATCAGGGGTTCAAAAGCGCTATTGGCACCATCTACCAGACCTTTGATGGCAAAGAACTCTATCCCAGTGCTGAAGAGAAGGCAGCGAACCTGCTCTACTTCATTGTCAAGAATCACGCCTTCAGCGATGGTAACAAACGGATCGCGGCGGCTATCTTTATCTACTTCTTGAACGCGAACAACATCCTCTACCGCGCTGATGGGAGCAAACGCCTAGCCGATAACGCTCTGGTCGCTCTGACCCTGCTGATTGCTGAAAGCAAACCGGAAGAGAAAGACACTATCGTCAAGGTGATTGTAAGTTTGATTAACCGCAGCAACCTATAGAAATTGGGGCTCGGCATTTTGTTTATCAACTACACCTAATCTCATAAGTTGGTTCGTAATATCGGATTCTTCAAACAGGGGCGCTAGCCCTCCTTTCGATAAATTATTGCTCTCAAAACTAGTGATTTCCTTTTGAGAAGGCAGGCTCTCAACTTCGGTTGAGAGCCTTTTTCTGTGGAGCGCCTGGCACCCGAAGGCCTGCGGCTCCAAGATGGAAAGAAAAAAGCTCCCAGGAGGGAGCTTAGGAGGTAAGATTCCGAAATTTTATCTTAGCTCAACGTGCAAATGCTTTCCGAGCGCCTGCGCCGCTTTGCCAAGTGTTTCGAGCGTCACGGAAAAGTTTTCCGGATCTAGCAGCCGACCAAGCGCCGCACGGCTCGTTTTCATCCGGCCGGCCATAGCCGTTTTAGTTAAGCGCTCTTGCTTCATCGCCTGTTCGACCTGGAAGGCAATCACGCGCTTTGCTGCGGCAAGTTCTACCTCAGCAAGAATACCCTCTTCGGCCAAGAACTCGTCAAAGTCGCTGCCGATGTGTTGTGTTTTCTCTTTCATAGCTTCGCCATCCTTTGCCTAGCAATCTTCAGAGCCTCGGGCGGGGTCTTCTGCGCCTTCTTGATGATTCCATGCAGCAGGACAATTTTGTTGTCGCGCAAACAGAAGAAAACCCGCGCTATTCGGTTTTTTAAATCGGTTCTGACCTCAAACAGGCCTTGCCCATAGGACGGACCAAGGGCATTCCCAAGGGCCAGCCCCATTGAACGGTCTTCACGTCCTCGCCTATTTGTTTTTTGGCGAGGGAGTCAAGGCCTCGGAGCCAATCCCTGACCGGCTCCGCACCGCTCTCCTGGCGGAAAAATTTCACTTCCAAAGGACGTTCTGATTGCATGGCTAATTGTACCAAAAAAGATACACTTTGCAAGCAAAAACTGCCTAAGTGTCGATTTAATCGATATGCACCCCACCTTCTCGATGTTGATGGCGATATTGAAGTTCTTAAGTCAAGGGCATTTGTCGATAGACACCTGCTAAATTGATATCTGGTGCTCTCTGGGGATGGGACTAGGAAGCGTTTTTCTCAAAAGTACCTGAATTTCTCGGGCAAAAATCGGCATTTCAATTTGCTGTATTTTCAGCCAGTTAGCAACCTGCCTAGTTTTGGGATGATATAAGAGATGGTCTGGGTTGAATTTTCTGTGTGATTTCGGCCAGGTAGTGATTGGCCGCTTCGATCTCGCGTCAAGTTCAGTCGGTCTGTGGGAGGAAGAGAGGCAATTTTGTCATTCTCCCTTTGATCAGCTCCAAAGATTTGAGATGGAAGATTATCCGGTTGAAGTGTGTTGCTTTGCGGAGTCAGTAAGAAACCAACATTTGCCACTCACCGAACCTATAATTTCGGGTGGAACAACTAATCAGACAGAAACGACAACTGGCTTGCCCCCTGCCGCTTTCTTGTCTGTAAAGCAGCCTCGATATATGGTTGAACAAAATTTAGGAATATTTTTGAAATGATCGAACAGGCAGTACTAATCTTCCGGAGGTCACATGTTTGAGGGGGGGGGACTTGCTATGAAAAAGTATAAAAGGGAGCGCGGTATTCCTTATCGGTTATCGAACGCATAGTGTGTTAGGCTGTGCAAATATTGGCTTGTTGTATATCCTGCCGTCAATGAGGGTCTTTAATGAAATCCAGTCGTTTTCTCGCTCTTCTCTCGTCGATACTGTTTGTCTTTTTTATTCTTCCTCAATGCCGCAAAGCTTTTTCGCTGCTCTTTTCTTTTCTTCAACAAC
>CAMYNC010000271.1 GCA_947259685.1 uncultured Desulfuromonadales bacterium
GATGCGTTGTGCAACACATAACCACTGATTATAAATATATCAGCCTAGCTCCAACCCAGGTATAAAAACCTTAAGATAGATCAACTTTATATCTGCTTACACTGCTGTCCCGTTAAGGCGTAAATAAGAAGGCCTGAAAACCCGTTTGTTTTGATACAATGAGTTCACCACAAACCATTGAAAAACAAAGAGGAAAACAGGCCTTGAGTCACCATAATACTGTATTTTCACAACTTCTGAAACTGATACCGAGACATGAATTCGAAACCTTGGCAAAACAGCACCATAGCGGCCGATCTTTCCGAACTGCCTCACGATGGTCGCAATTTGTGAGCATGGCGATGGCGCAGCTTTCAGGACGCAATAGCTTGCGTGATATTGTCGATAATATCTCCGCGCAGGCGCATCGTTTGTACCACCTGGGGAGTGCGAAGCTGTCGCGCTCTAATTTATCGCGCATCAATAACGAGAAACCTTACGCACTGTACGAAGCCTTGTTTGGTCAGTTATTAAAGCGCTGCCAAGGTGTCGCCCCCGGGCATGATTTTCGTTTCAAAAATCCGCTGTATTCTCTGGATGCCTCAACGATTGATTTATGTCTATCTGTTTTTCCATGGGCTGATTTTCGAACCACGAAGGGTGCGGTCAAGCTACATGTTGGGTTGAGTCACGCAGGCTACTTACCAGAGTTTGTAACGGTGACTGAAGGCAATAAGCATGATGTGAGCGTTGGTCGCACACTGGAATTCCCCAAGGGAAGTATTGTGGCAATTGACAAGGGTTACAATGACTACATTGGGTATAACCAGTTGACAGAGAAAGGGATATTCTTCGTTACTCGGCTTAAAACCAATGCACAATACCGCACGTTGAGTCGACAGCCAGTACTGAAAAGTAAGGGCTTGACCTGCGACCAAACGATTGAGTTCAGCGGCGCTCAAATGAGTAAGAAGTGCCCTATACGATTACGTCGCATTGGCTATCAGGATGCAGAAACTGGCAAGCGCTATGTGTTTCTGACCAATAACTTCAAGCTATCTGCTAAAACTATTGCTGATATTTATAAAGCAAGATGGCAGGTCGAGCTATTTTTCAAGTGGATTAAACAAAACCTGAAAATCAAATCATTTGTGGGTGCGAGTAAGAACGCAGTTATGACACAGATATGGATCGCACTCTGCGTATATTTGCTGTTGGCCTTTCTCAAGTTTCAGTCGAAGCTGCAGAAAAGCACGCAACAACTCTTGCGATTGTTACAGCTCAATCTATTTGAAAAACGGGACATGATGGCTTTGTTGAGAGGCGAACCACCCGGCGATCGACAACCCGATATTAATCAACTGGCTTTGCTTTGAAAGTTAACGGGACAGCAGTGATATAAGTTCACTGCTGTCCCATAAACTTTCATGAGAATTGCAGCCGTGTTTGAAGGACTGAAGATTTTGGTTCTGGCGGGTCACCTCTCAGCAATGACTGGAGATCTCGTCGCTCAAAAAGGTTCAGCTGAAGCAGCCGTATAATCTGTTGAAGGCTTTTGCTGATACTGCTGGCGAACTTGAGATACGCCAACAACAGATAGATACATATAGCAATCCAGATCTGAGTCATGACCGCATTCCTGGAAGTTCCAAGGAAGCTCTTGATCTTCAGATTCTGCTTGATCCATTTGAAGAACAATTCGATTTGCCAGCGGGATTTGTAGATCTCCGCGATCGTACTGGCAGCGAGATGAAAATTGTTAGTCAGAAAGAAATACTGGATGCCGGTTTCGGCATCCTTAAAGCCGATACGACGCAGTGGGATGGGGCAATGGCTGGACTTGGTGCCTGTCAGTTGGATGGTCTGATCGCTGGTCAGGCCTTTCGAATGCTTTACACCATGGCGTTCGGTAACCCGATAACGGGCATTCCTGCGTTGCCGGGTGACGAAGAAGATGCTCTTTGAATTCAGTAGGTTGTACCAAGCATAGTCATTGTAGCCTCGATCAAAGACAACGATGCTGCTCTTGGGCAGTTCCAGCGTTCTGGCTGCGGTGATGTCATGAGTCTTGCCGTCGGTAATGGCCATAAAGGCTGGAAGCAGTCCGTCATGGTCCAAGCCCACATGTAGTTTGACGGCGCCCTTAGTGGTGCGGAACTTTGCCCATGGAAAGACACTGAGGCAGAGATCAATAGTGGAGGCATCCAGCGAATAGAGTTTGTTCTTGAAGCGGAATCCATGTCGAGGGGCGATCCCCTGACACCGGGACAGGAGTTTGGCAAATAATGTTTCGTAGAGCGTATAGGGTTGCTTCTCGTTAACCCGTGCCAGCGATGAACGGCTGACTGGGGCCGAGCCCAGATGATAGAGCTTGGCCTTTTGAGCAGAGAGGTTGCTGACGATATCTCGCAAGCTGGAGCGGCCGGACAGCTGCGCGAGGGCTAAGGAGACGAACTGTGACCACCGCGTCATCTTGCGCAGTTTTCGGCCAGCATGATGCTGATGTGCCAGAGTCTCGAATTCATGTCTCGGGACTAGTTTGAGTAACTGGGAAAACACGGTATTATGATGAGCCAAGGCCTGATCTCCTTCTTGTTTTTCAATGTCTTGTCGCGATTTCATTGTATCAAAACAAGTTGGTTTTCAGGCCTTTTTCGTTAGTTCTTAGTGGGACAGCAGTGAGTAGGAGTATATGATTCTCTCTGACTAAGGTTACCCCTTAGAACCCAGATAAAAACGGGGCGAAAGGATTGAATAAATTCCCGCAGTGCAAACCACTCAAAGGTTAATCCTTCAGCCCACTTATTTCTTAAGGAGCCTCTGATTTATTCTGGACGAAGTAGATTGTGATCTAAAATGTTTAGATTCACCAAAAGTAGGCGCTCTTAGGCGAGGCGCGAATCGCACGTAATAGCTAGCTATTGCGAAGATTTGCAACGCAGAAGCTGAATATTTTAGGCACAAGATACGAGTTCATGAATTGATCAGAGGTTCCTTAAGCTCAATCCACGTATAATCCCTCTCCCTGCTCAGTACCATTCAATA
>CAMYNC010000272.1 GCA_947259685.1 uncultured Desulfuromonadales bacterium
TTTATCATTCCGTCAAAGCAGAATTAGTATTCAATATGGCTTTAAATACGGCACTTGACTGACTGACTAAAACTACCGTAGTCCCTGACTCTAAAACATCCCCATCAATATCAGGCTCAACCATCACATAATGGGTTTGCCCATGCTCATCGCGCAATTTTGCTTGTGCAGGGCTACCAACCTCTGCTTTACCCAGAGTTACCGTGGCAACACGGCCGATAAAGCTGGCTTCTGAAACGGCATCTGTTTCATCTTGGGGCATTACCTTGGCGAGCACACCCCCAAACAGCCGAACAAACGGTAGCGCAATGACAACAGCGGGCACGGAAACAAAAGCAGCGGGCGCCAGTACCCCTGTTATGGCATCAATGCCAGACTGAATTCCCAAACCAAGCAAACCAAATGCTGTTAAAAAAACAACGAACAGCATCAATACAGGTACTTCCCCGATCCGCAACCAGCCGAGAAGTTTGGAAAGCGCTGAAGGCGATTGGTATTCTGGGCTCGATACATCTGCCTCCAGGTCTATTCCGGGCAAAAGATTCTCGATAAGGCTGGAAACCCCCGCACCTAAAAGCGTGGTAATACCCTCTAAAAGGGCAATGCCCAACATTACTGCAAGAGCGACGCTAAACGGGAGGTTCTCCGGCGCGGCAAGAAACGTTAACATTATTTTTCGGTCTTCCCTTTGATTGCGGCCAGGCGTTCTTGAACACGGTTTTTGCGAGCAAGATCTTCCAGTTCAGCCAATTTACTAGCTGCCGACTGGTCGGAAGGCTGGGTGCCGGAAGCGACGCCCGTTGCCTTTTCAAGCACACGATCGAAAGCAGACCCTGCTTTATCAACCCTCGATTGAACGTTGCTACCGCCACTCGTAACCGCAACGCTAGAGTCAGCGCCTGACTGAGCAACCACACTATCTTTTTGCACTTCACGAAATTGCTGTAACTCTGACTTCATTTCGCGTTTCTTGGCCTGAAGGGCAGAAATGTAGCCCTCTAGTTCTTTCTCCTGGCTCGCACCTTCTGAGATGGTCGCGTCCAATATGGGAATCTGGACTTCTATATCCAGTTGCTGAGAAATAGCAACTTCAGCCAAATCATCCCGACCTTCGTTTAGCGCGATCTCAATTTTTTCGGCCAGGTCTTCATGCTTACGATTTTCGTCCATCAAGCGTTTATTGGCCAAGTGTTTGTTTGCGACCACTCGGCCCAGCTCAATCCGGACGTCGTCAACGGCTGAATCGATTTCACGTATTGCTTGTTCCATCACCGCTTCGGGCGAAGCGTTTTCAATCACATCAACCAGCGCATTCAAACTACCGCTAATAATACGGCCTACACGACCAGTAAGATTTTCACTCATACTTAATCTCCTAACTTGATGGTTTCTGTAAACGTGCTATAACATCAGCCAGTTCCAATATCGGCTGAACGCGATCATTGATCACACCTGGGTTGTAACAAGGACTCTGCTGGGTGACCCCTAATTGGAGGATCGACTCCATTAGTCTGAAAATTCTTTCTCCGGCCCCTTGTTCAAAAGTGCTTAGACACTCTTTTTGAGGCACCTCCTCCTCAGTGCATTGCATGCCTGATACCACGTATGCCGCCATTTCGGGGAGCCAATGCATTAGGCGAGTTAATAATTCAGAATGCACCCCAGCCTCATACTCCGCCTTTTGTATACGTTCCAGTAACGGCAGGTATGTATCCAAAGACAACTGCAAACTACTTGGGTACTCTAAGCCCTCCAAGTGTCTTTGACGAGCTTCGGTTAGAATTGCGCGCAATTTTTCGCTCGGAGTTTTAGCACCCGCGACCGTTAGCTGGCTGAGAAACTCCGCATCTTCTTGAGAAATGCGAGCACTGATGGAAACAGTCTTATATGACATTAAGTTAGTCCTGGCAAATCGTACAAGTCATTTTTCATCAAGTTACACTTGAGTACACTCTGAAAGTGTCTTCACTGATTGTATGCATATGTATACTAATGTAGCACGGGCTGCAGGGAAAAGAAATAACGAATCGAACTCAATCGGATTTCTTAACTGATTCTAGGCTTACAAAGTGCACGCCTAAACCATGAATTCCTCAGGCACAATGTTTCAGTTGATAGTTCGACACCCACGCCGTTAGACCGTCTACCGGGCGCATGCTTTGGATAGATGTATAGGTGTGGAAAAAAGTAAATTACCGAAGCCAAGAAACGGTGTAACATGAATTCCCGCCAAGCGATTGCCTGCACTTTCTTCCTGGACGCGTCATTTTGCCCACGAAAAAAAATGGGGAGCCACGTAATTTTCGCCTAGGCGTCGTAACTAATTGCTGAAGTCAAAAGACAGCTTTTTTGATGAACAAGTCGTTCACACCGCGAACCTCAGAGGTCAGGAACTGGCCGACTGCCGCCAATTATGTCGAAACGCGTTGAACATTATAATTAGATTCCTTCCTAAGTTAGCTAATGGGCGGGACTCGAAATTTTATTTTTCAAGTCTTAGTTCAAAGGCAAATCAAAATTGATATAGGCTCCATGCGCCTGGCATGTTGATATCAGGCCACCAATGAGTCCTTTACCCGCATCAGCTTTTCACGCACCTGGCCGGCCAATTCGCCGATACTTTCTTTGTCCACTAACGTCAGTACGGCGGAGGGGTCCATGAAGGCGACGGTTACGCTGCCGTCGTCCTCTTCACGCACTAGCACATTGCATGGTAGCAGCAGACCGATATCAGGCTCGCAGTTGATGGCCTGGTTGGCCAGCGCCGGGTTGCAGGCGCCGAGGATGGTGTACGGCTTTCGATCTATGTCCAGCTTCTTTTTCAGGGTGGCGGCCACGTCAATGGTGGTTAGCACGCCGAAACCTTCCTTCGACAGTTCTTCGGTGACTTTCTCGATGGTCTCGTTGAAGGAACAGTTTACCGTCACGTTGAATCCGTACATTTGCGTCACTCCCGGGAATCTATTTGAGATTGGATATTCTAGCACCCCGCGCCATTAACAGTGACGAGTAACCAACACA
>CAMYNC010000273.1 GCA_947259685.1 uncultured Desulfuromonadales bacterium
GATACGTAGTCACTCTGAAAACAAATCTACATAATCACCTTAGAAAGCACTGAACTCATATACTTGTACCCGCGATCCAACATCTTCAAGCGTACTAGCAAGATGGGATAAAAAGCTGTCTTATACATTCCCCGCATTCTATGTGCTAGCTGGTTGCACTCATAACATCGCAAACTGATTCTTAATGGTCAGGATTATCATAACATCGCAAACTCTTTAAGTTTTGGTGCTGTGATATTTTAAGAAAGAAAAGGAGCAACAATTTTGTTTTGAATAGGAAAAGCGAAAGACTTGATGATCTTCTGATCCTGTTTAACGACGAGTTTTCTTCTATGGGTATAAATAGTAGCAATAAGATATTGGCCTTCAAGGCTTCTTCTAATGAAATAGGGGAAACCGTTGGCTTCGATTTTTCCGTGCGAGTCAACCTTTCTGACAAAGGAGACTTTACCTCTCGAAACAGGGAGGTTGAGGGAGCCTTTGGCGTTGGTATAGCTCTCGATGCTGAATGTTTTCGGCAGATGTGTAAAGGACTTCCAGAGGCGATCTCTGAGTTCCCCAGGGAATCGTGTCTTATGTTCTTGCTGGGTAAGCCCTCTGTGGGGTTTTGCGTAATGGTAATAGTCCAGGAACCTATGGTTTGTTCGTTTAAGAGCCTGCAGGGTTGGGCAGCTATGTCTTTGAAGCACTCTTTTCTGCCAGAGGGCATTGAAGCTCTCAACGGCGGCGTTTCGGCCGGGTTCTCCCTGGGGGATGAATACCAGATGGATTCCGAGAAGCAGATGGAGCCGGATGACCTGGGAGATGCTGTACTGATACCGTCCTCCACCGGAAGCGGCCATCTCATTGTCCAACTGGGCAACCTCTGGAATTCCCAGGTTTTTCCATGTCTCGACCAAATGCCTGCACAGGGATATGCTTTGCTTGTTGGCGAACTGGCTTGCAAAGACCGCATGCCCCGCAACATCCACGGTATGGAAGGAGTAGAAGCGTATGGCCCCGTGGGCTGCTCTGAGATGTCGAGGACCCACGAGATCGGTCTGGTGGAGATCTCCCGGTTTCCCGGCTCGGGGATAGGGATATGGCTGATGGGAATTCTTGTTTGTTGGCTTCGCCTTGTTGGTCTTGCCGTGTCGGGCAAGAATTCTCGATATCGTCGCGATGGAAGGGACGTTCTTAGTCCCTCTTTGCGTGAGCTCCCATTGGATAACCTCCGCTCCGATTCCAGCAAAGGCCGAACGGCGACTCCGGTGAGTTTCCAACTCAGCCCGGATTGCAAGGATCTTGCGGACCATCGGCTCAGGAGTCTTTCTCCACACCTTCCTGGGTGTACGGCTCTTGTCTCTGAGACCGTCCATCCCATCTTCTTCATAGCGTCTGAGCCACTTGGAGAGCCAGAAACGGCCTCTTTGGACAACCCGGAGTACCTCATTAAATTTCATTCCCTCATGGTAGAGTTGTATTGCTTTGCAGCGTTTCTCATATTCATTTTCGCTCTTCATCGCCCGTGGCCCCTTCCAAATGTTTTTGGAAGCAGTCTAGGCGAATTGGCAATCAGTTTGCGATGTTATGATATTTTTCTAGTTTGCGATGTTATGATATAAACCCTCTAAGCCCCATGACAATCGCCAAACAATATCCGGGCCAAAGATTTTGACTTTGCGTTGCGATTCTCTTGTGCTATGATGGCCGTTCGTTTTGTCGCTTACAGGAAGCCCCCCTTTGACGCGCCGATTCCGGTCTTTGGGGAGAGGGATTCCGTGAACCGGCCCCAGAGGCCTTTGCCAGCCTATGGCGAATCACCGGAAGGAGCAGACCCATGTACCGCCCTGAAATCAAAGTTGTTGATTGCACGGTCCGCGACGGCGGCCTCATGAACAAATGGCAGTTCGATGATGCCTTCGTGTGTGCCGTCTACAAAGCGCTGAATAACGCCGGCGTCGACTATATGGAAATCGGCTACCTCAGTTCGGAATCGGCTTTTTCCCGGGATGAAGTCGGCCCCTGGAAGTTCTGTGCTGAAGACGATGTGCAGCGGGTGGTGGAAAGCGGTGAGAAGCGGCTCAAGCTTTCGGCCATGGCCGACATCGGCCGCATCGCCGATGAAGACATCCCGCCCAAATCGGATAGTTCCCTCGATATGATACGGGTGGCCTGTTACATCCATCAGATCGATGCCGCGATCGACCTGGCACACCACTGTATGGAAAAAGGTTACGAGACCACCATCAACCTCATGGCGGTATCCACAGTCAAACCCAGGGAGCTGAACGAAGGTCTCGAAGACCTGGCCAAGAGCCGCGTACCGATCATATATTTGGTCGACAGTTTCGGCGCCTTTTATTCGGAAGACATCGACTTGCTCTCGAAGAAATATTTTGAGAGGCTCCCGGGAAAGACCATCGGCATCCATGGTCACAACAACCAGCAGCTTGCCTTCGCCAACACCATCTCGGCTATTATTTCCGGTGTCAACTATCTCGATGCCACTCTTTACGGGATCGGCCGGGGTGCCGGCAACTGCCCCCTGGAGCTGCTTATTTCATTTCTCAAGAATCCCAAGTTCAAGGTGCGCCCCTTGATCGAAGTCATCGAGCGCCACATCCTCCCCTGGCGGGAGAAAATTGACTGGGGCTATTTCATTCCTTACATGATTACCGGTGTGCTCAACCAGCATCCCCGGGCCGCCATGGCACAGATGGAATCGGACAAAAAGGACGAGGTCCTCGACTTCTACGATCAGATGACCCGGCCCACCTGATCCGCACTTTATCCAACGAAACAGCCGTCGGAAGACCATCTTCCGGGCCTGCCATGGAAAGGAAAGCGTCATGCCCTCCTTTGATATTGTCAACAAAGTCGACCTGCAGGAACTGGACAATGCCGTCAACATGACGAAGAAGGTCATTGAGACCCGGTACGACTTCCGGAAATCAAAGACGGAGATCACCCTGAACAAGAAGGAGATGGGACTCCACATCGTCACGGAAGA
>CAMYNC010000274.1 GCA_947259685.1 uncultured Desulfuromonadales bacterium
GGCAGATCTGCAGATAGTCTATGCGCGCCTCGGGCTGACGGCAGATCAATTCTGTTAGCTCAGAAATGATCGTAGCGCTGTCCGTTTCTCCAGCCGCTACCCGTTGTTTGGCCGTAGCGATCGACTGTGAAAGAACTAACGCCTGCTGCCGTTGTTCGCTGGACAGGTAAACATTGCGCGAACTCATCGCCAGGCCATCCGGCTCACGAAAGATCGGCATACCGACAATCTCGACCGGCATGTTCTGGTCAAGGGTCATCCGCCGAATCACCGCCAACTGCTGGAAATCCTTATTGCCGAACAGGGCGACATGTGGTTGGACGATATTGAACAGTTTGCTGACCACCGTGGTCACGCCGCGAAAATGGCCAGGTCGACTGGCACCACAGAGTGTTGCGGTAATCCCTTCAACATCGACATAGGTCGCATAACCTGTGGGGTACATGTCGCTCGTTGGCGGCGCGAAGATAATATCGACCCCGGTGGTTGCAGCCAGTTCGGCATCGCCCTGCAAATTGCGGGGGTAATCTTCAAAATCCTCACCCTGGCCAAACTGGGTCGGATTGACAAAGATCGACAGCACCAGCAGGTCGCCCCGTTTGCGCCCCGCTTCAAGCAGCGACAGGTGCCCCTGATGCAGAGAACCCATGGTCGGGACGAAAGCAATCCGCTGCCCGGCACCGCGCGCAGCCAAGCAGCGCTCTTGCATCTCGGAGACGGAAGTAATGATATCCATGCAGATTACTTGAAGGAATGGTCAATGGTCGGGAACGCCCCCGACTTGACTTCACTGATATAGTCGCTGATACCGGCGGAGATAGTCCCCGAGACATCGGCGTAGCGCTTGACAAACTTAGGCGAGTACTTATCGCACAGACCGAGAATATCGTGAATCACCAGGACCTGGCCATCGCAGTCAATCCCAGCGCCGATACCGATGGTCGGAATCGTTAGGGACGCGGTGATCTCTTTGGCCAGGCTGCGCGGTATTCCTTCGAGCACTACGCAAAAGGCGCCTGCCTCTTCGACGGCCTTGGCATCTGCCAGAATCTTGCGCGCCTGCTCTTCCTGGCGCCCCTGGACTTTGAAGCCACCCATGCGGTGGATCGACTGGGGGGTCAGGCCGATATGACCGACCACCGGGATATCGATATCGACAATCGCGCGGATGGTTTCGGCGATATGCTCGCCCCCTTCCAGTTTTACTGCCTGAGCGCCGCCCTCTTTGATCAGTCGACCGGCATTGAGACGGGCATCACGCACATCGATCTGGTAGGACATAAACGGCATGTCGGTGATCACCAACGCCTGTTCGCTGCCACGGACCACGGCACGACTGTGGTAGATCATCTCGTCGAGGGTTACCGGCAGGGTATTTTCATAACCGGAGACCACCGAACCGACCGAATCGCCAACCAGGATCATGTCGATCCCAGCAGTATCCATCAGCTTAGCGAAGGGGTAATCATAGGCAGTCAACACGGTGATCTTTTCACCCTGCTGTTTCAGTTGGCCAATATCAAGAATTGTTTTGCGCTTTTTCACCTGTATTTTCCTGTCTTTAAACAATAAATGCCTACCGCAGCTAACGGAAGGCATTGTTCATAACAGAGGGATCAGCCCCTGGTGCGGGTGTATCACCTTCCGTCTCGGGCATAGAAGCTCCAAGCGGTATGTCGAGGGCACAGCTAGGTCGGCTTTGCAGCTCCGGTACGCGTCCCGGGCCAACCGCTCATCTTGCGCTGAGCTGAGGCAAAAACAATCGTCCAGCCCCGTTAAAAAAGCGTTTACGGTATATCACGCGATTGTTTGACTTGTCCACAACCTTTTCATGAGTTTAGCACAGCGCCAGCTTTTTACCCTGCACCTGCAGAGACCCGCTTGGCGTGGGGCGCCGTTCAGCTTTTCGGAACCAAACGTTTTCCATCGGAATAGGCTGTGCCACGTTGTTGGCCCAAGTCCCAGTACTCACGAACACCACCGAGGTAAACCAATGGATCGAACCCCATTACGTCCATCTTCCCATGGTCATCAAAGGCGCTTTGTGCCGCATGGATCTGCAGAATTTCGCCGGTCAGCAAACGATAATCGCCTAAGGCAACTTCTTGCACAAACCGGCATTCAACATTAAGCGGCGACTCTGATAAGAGCGGGACTTTAACCAATTCCGCAGCTTCCAGGTTCAGTCCAGCACCTGCGACCTTATCCTCGTCACGACCACTGCGAATCCCACAATAATCTGCTGCGACTGCCAAAGATGCTGGCACCATGTTGACGACAAACTCTTTGGTTGCGAGGATATTGTCGTAGGTTTTGCGCCCCTGGTTAAGCGATATCGCCATGGTCGGCGGGGTTTTGCTGACAATCCCGGCCCAGGAGGCGGTCATCAGGTTGGCCTTTCCTTCAGCGTCACAGCTAGTGACAATTGTGGTCGGTTGGGGGAAAAAGGTGACACAAGGGCCAAGCTGTCTTTTGCGCATGGAATTTTACTCCTGAAACGATTGCGGAGGCGCCCTTGATGGCTATCTTCTGCTTCTCAACGGCTCAGCAGGCTCTCCAGTGAACGCAGCATAACGGTAAACGGATGAAAGTTTGATGGGGTTTCGCTGAGCAGGCTATCGCGCAGCTCTTCGAAGGTGCGCATATTCTGCCGCCGTTTCCGGAAAAAGCTTGCGGGATCGCTGGCCGATTCTTTGGCGGCCTGCTGAACCATACGCACCACAACAGAGTGCAAAGAACCGAGCAAGGACTCCCGAGCGCGGCGGTCCCAGCTGTCCCGCACAGGAACTTTTTCCAGACTGGCAATTAAAGCGGCCGAAGAGACCCGCGCCTCAACCAGCACATTCAACCGGGCCAGATTCTCCAACTGCAGGCCGGACTCCTGAAGCATACAGACCAATGGCATAAAATCGACCAGATAATCGAGCGCCGCGAATTTCAGTGCAACCTCTTTCCCCAGGCCTGCTTCAAGCAAACGATCCCGCTCCT
>CAMYNC010000275.1 GCA_947259685.1 uncultured Desulfuromonadales bacterium
TATTGCCGTGTGCACGAAAGCATAAGTTGGCCAAAACGGACAAACTTAAGTTACATGAACGCTTAGTGTGTCCGCATGTAAGGCAACTCCCGGCCATGAAGAGCCATTTGCCTACCTTCATCGACCAGTTGAAACCGCACCTGATAGCGGACATTGAGGCGCATGCAACTCTTAAAGCTCTACGACCTTATGCGGTAAATTAAAGCTACCGGTGTGCATCGTCTTCAGTCGCCCTAATCTAGCCATTTATGTACTTAAGATAACTGACAGAAAACTCGCTTAAAGTCTTCCTTATACATTCGTCTCGCTCTCTTCTCGGTTGTCATTGCTCACCTCGTCATGGAATTTAGCAGCCTTAACTCAGTGTCCGGATTGAGTAGACCACTTCAAACGGCCCGGAAAGTCATCAGCCAGGCCCCCGTTAGCTTGCGCTAAATTAAGAGGTCTGTATTTTACTTTTACATACTCAACAGGCTTAACATACACAATGAGAAGCTTAACCCCATGGACTAAACCATAGAACACGCATCAAGCGGTAGTCTTGAGACGTATCGCCTCCTGCGCATCTACCGACATCAATCTTGATACGCCAGGTTCCTCCATCGAAACACCTATTAAATGATCGGCCAACTCTATAGCCATTTTGTTGTTGGTGATGAAAATAACCTGTACCTGCTTGGACATTTCTTTAACCAGCTTGTAAAAACGCTCAATATTTGCACCATCCAGCACTTCATCTACCTCGTCGAGCATACAAATCGGTGAGGGGTTTTGTTCGAAAAGTGCAAACACCAGTGCTGTCGCAGCAAGCGCTTTTTCGCGCAAGGGCAATAAATGAATATTCGAACTGCTTTTACCGGGCGGGCGGGCTATGAAGGTGACTCCAGATTTTAAAAAGTCGTCACCGTTCAATTTGAGAAACGCATGTCCTCCGCCAAACAGGTAATAGAAGATCCTCGACAGGCCATCGTTTACATCGTCAAAGGTCCTCTTTAACCGTGTCCGGGACTCGTTATCTAACTTGTGAATAGCATATTCGAGCGTTTTCAAAGCACCGCTTAGATCATTGTACTGGGAATCAAGATATTCCTTTCGCTGCAACGTCTCTCGATGTTCGTCGATCAATCTTGCGACTTCCTTGCGTAATTCATCCAATCGTTCCAGATTTTCCCTTATGTGGAGAATCCTGTTCTCGGTTTCACGCCTCCGATCCTTGTACTTCGTGATACCGGCGGCCTCTTCTAATAAGACTCGCAACTCTTCGGGTTTCGCCGATATGATCCGCGATATCATTCCTTGCTCGACAATTGAATAGCTGCCGGGGCCAAGACCGACACCCAGGCATATGTCGGCGATGTCCCTATGCCGGATTCGGGTATTGTTCAAATAGAATTCTGAAGCTCCTTTTCGTGAAACCACGCGTTTGATACTGATCTCGTTATAGCTTGCATAGTGTCCAGCTATGGCACCTTCTGAGTTATCAAAGAATAGCTCGACGGATGCAGAGCCCAGTGGCTTCTTTGAGACAGAACCACCGAATATTACATCTTCGTAGAGCAAATTCTTGCCGGATGGCTCGTGTATCACCCAGCTTACCGCGTCAACAACATTGGATTTGCCGCTACCACCCGGGCCGACCAGCCCGACCACACTGCCGTCAAAGTGCACAGTGATCGGATCGGCGAACGACTTAAATCCATTGATCTTTATTCGAGTGAGCGGCATTCTTCTTACGTTCAGCTCTTTGAAAGAGATATCCACCGCCTGCTCTGCACCGACCGAATGCTCTGCACCGACCGCCTGCTCTGCACCGACCGAATGCTCTGCTTCGAAACCACCATGCCCATAAGTCTTTTGAGTAAGCGCCTCCTTGTCCCAAAACACATACTGACAAACTACGTTCTTAATAGACCATCCTGTTGTTTGTGCTTCCCAAAGCTTTGTCCCAGTCATAATTGCATTGTCTAACTGAGCATTTTTCAAGTTCGCGCCTCGGAGATCTGTTCCAGTTAGGTTAGCTCCTACTAAATCCGCTTCCTCTAAGTCTGCTCCCCTAAGGTCCGAAATGCTTAAATCGAGCCCCACAAGATCCCCGCCTTTCAGTTCAACCTTAGGATCAATTCCAAGGACTTCAAGTAATTCAAGAAAATTCTCGCTCCTTGCTTTATTTAACTTGTATATTTGTTCTTCAAGCAACATCCTTTGCATCCTTTAACGCAAAAGGCTTGCTACTCAGAAGTACTTTGCCATCAGGTTCTTTGTATGGTTTGGCAATCAGAAGCTTTAAGACCTTTTCCTTAGTAGCGGAAGCCGCTATGTTGACAAATATGCCTGTCTTGTCAGTAATCTCAATGTCTTTCTGCCAACAACGAAAAAGCGATGTTGCATCAAATGCTTTCGTGCTGACTTCCATCGTTGCTAT
This sequence comes from uncultured Desulfuromonadales bacterium, assembly GCA_947259685.1. The sequence goes on from CAMYNC010000275.1 coordinate 2,423, forward strand.
TCTTTCACCAAATAGACCGCCCAATAACGTAGCAGCAGTGTTCTGTTTTTCGAAAATTATATAAGGCTCGTATTCGTCACCTTCTACTCGAACCTGCAACAATGACTCGGCCAATTTGCGCTTTAACGCAGAGTAGTCCGCATCGATGAAAACCTTCTCCTCATCTTCTGTGAACTCCAGACTAGATTTAAGCCCTTTGATCCCCATACTTCCTGTTGTCTTTCCTTTTTTTTGCTTTGACTTAGTATGAGATAAATCTAGCTCGACGTTTGACTCGATGATTTTCCTTAAATTTGTAGTCAATAAGTTTCCTTCGAGTGGAATTACCGCATGGTGAAGAAGGAAGCAGAGCTCACCACGGCGGACACCAAATCTCACTATACCGCCAAGAGCAGATTCTTCCGCTTGACCAAAATTTATAGTTAAGTAAACATCAACTTTATGGTTTGTCCTTTTCCGACCGTGCACCCTCAAAAATACGCACCGCGGATATGCGTCTTTGACGTGGGAATGTTCCACATCTTGGGCTGAATTTACTTTGGAAGTCAT
>CAMYNC010000276.1 GCA_947259685.1 uncultured Desulfuromonadales bacterium
ATTATTTTCGATTGCCGCCGCGAGAGAATCGGATCAACCCCCGCGTTGTCAGACGAAAGCGGAACAAGTTCAGGCGAAAAAAGCGGTCTGATAAATCGATCCAAGTTGCGCCAATTGATGAAGTTCTGAGGTTGCTTTGACTCTTAACTCAACCGTCTTGGTTTAACAAACGTGTCACCTACTGCCACTTGGTAAGCCAAAATCTGTTATTGGATATTTGGAGAAGCCCGCTTCAGCCGCGCTTCGCGTCGGCTGCAAGCCTTGTAGACGGTTCTTAGTTTGATATTACACCACACATACATGCGACTCATCGCAGGACTTTTGATGGCTAGAAACCGAATTAAAACTTACTGGAACGCCGGATACGGGGAACCTGACACGACCGGTTTGGAGGGAGCCAGTTGGCAAAGCAAGCATTTTTGCTCGCTGGCCAGCTACCCTGCAAAAGCTCCTGTTACGTATTTACACTAGCCTTGATCGCAGCCTTGTCTTCTCACATATTTGACAACCATCCTACTAGTAGGTAATATTCAGGTGAGGCAAAATTAATGGACAGAAAAACAGAGATTCTCAAATTAACCGCAGAAATGCTCAGGGTCAAAGGATTTGATAGTTTTAGCTACAATGACCTATCTCAAGAAATTGGGATTTCTAAAGCTAGCATTCATCATCATTTTAAGCGAAAAGAAGACTTGGGATTAGCTCTGTTAGTATATATAAGAGAAGGGACATTGAAAAGAACTGAGCACCTTCGTGACCTTGATATATTGCCCTGGGAAAAGTTAGAAAATTTTTTTAATATTAACGCTCAAATTATTGAAAATGGCACAAAGAATTGTCCAATCAACTCTCTACAAGCAAATGTCGATATCATTTCTCCGGAAATGGCAGTTATCTTGAAAGAAATTGGTGAATTGGAAATCAATCTTATGACATCAATATTAGAGGACGGGCGAAAGGAAGGACAAATGTTTTTTAAAGGTACAGCAAGGAACCATGCCGCATTAATCATGTCATCCTTGAGAGGGGCTATGCAGCAATCAAGAATTCATGGTCACGAGTTTTTCCGGCAAACAATTGAGCAAATGAAAACAAATTTAAAAGTATAGTTTTTTTTGGACATAAAACCTACCACCCAGTAGGTAGGCTGTTGTATTATTTTTAAATCAATCAACTTATTTTTGGATAGCTTTGTCTGGTTATGGCTATCCAGGAAAACAACAATCGAAAGGAGATTAAAATGAACACGGAAATGGAAAGTAGAGGCGCCAAAGATTCCGCAGCAGGCGGAGATGTTGATTTGCACTTGTATGCACCCTTCGAAGGGCTGAAGGGTGTGGAGCCCGTCCCGCTGGTCGCCGCCATCCCGTTCTATTCAGACCCGGAGATGACCGACGCCATCGGCACCGTGACGATCGTGGGAGTGACGATTCCATCCGAAGAACTTCCGTCGTACTTCCACTGCGACATCACCTTCGGGTGGCATGGCAAGGACGAGAATCTCGCCGCCGCAGACACCATTCTCACGATGACCGGCATCATGATTCAGGGCGACCCCAGGGCTGGCGGTCGGGGGGACGCGAGCCCGGCGTTCTTGCAGCTCTTCGCCATCACGGGAGGCACCGGAAAATACGTCGGCGCCAAGGGCAAGGCGACGATCGATCCGCATCTCGGCAATCAGGACTATCAGATCGTCTTCGAATGAAGACTCGGGACTCGCGCGCAATAACGGCTCAACGACCTGATTCGTAAGAACGCGTCCGACCGCGGTGTTAACCTGATAGACGTTCACGCCGTGTTGATCGAGCTGGACACGCGGGCTGGTTGAACCAGTTAGGCCACTCCCATGAGCGGGTCGGCACCGCATCGCGTGCACGACTGCACTGCACCCGAACGCTGACCGCCGCCGACCCGCCTGGATGTTGGCTGCTTCCGCCTGGCTGTGCCCTGCCCTATGGACCTGTTTCTCAGGTCAAGCCACTGCTGGTATGTTGCTGCAACCGGAGGCGACCGCCCAGCAGCATTTCACAATTTGAAGTCAGTTGTTAAGTGGAAGACTTCCAACGTGTGGCTGAAGAAGTGCGCGAGGTCAGTGGCGGTATTCCGATTGGATTCAAATAGATTGAGACGTGGCGCGACCTGTGTCTGGACGCCCTCAAGACGGAAACACAGGTCATGGTCAAGCGCGCGGATGAGCAGGCATTTGCCGAACTGAATGCAGCCTATCTGAAATTCGTGGAAGATGCGGTGCGTCTGCTCTTTGAAGCGCTGGAAGGCGACGAGCGTATTCGTGACTTCAAGGCGATCGCTTCACATCAGGAATCGCTGCATAGCCACGATGCGGTGTCGGTGATTGTGAAGGGGGTTCGGCCGAAATCGAGCCTAGCACCATGACCTCAATGATCCATAAAGCGTAATCCGAGGAAACACATCATGACAAAAATCAGACTATGTTTGGTAACTTTTGGCATTATTGTCGGAATAGTCGGTATCCTGCACGGCAGTGCTGAATTACTTCGGGGATCCACACTCGTAGAAAGCCGTTCGGTAGAAGCGCTTCCGGAAAACTGGCCAAATAGTGGATTTTATTCACTGTCGAGTGGTAGTCCTGTATTTTCGATATTGACTGGCATACCTTTTTACGTTCTCGGGATTTTGGCTATTTCAGTTTCTACGGCCACAATCGCTTTTTCCGTAACGGTTATCAAGAGGGAAAAGTTGGGAGTCGGGTTGTTGCTTTTTGGCTTGTTAAGCGTGGGAATATTCTTGTTTGGAGCGGGACAAGGAACGCCTGTTTTGATAAGTGCACCAGTAATAATTGCTGGAATTGTATCCATCGTTAGAACAGGGGAAAAGGAACGAAGCGAATCAAGCAAAAGAGTGATTTTGAACTCTTTCAATTTTTTCTATGGGCTACACATATTTAGTTGGCTCCTCTTTTTCCCTGGCCTTTTCGTGTTCAGCTT
>CAMYNC010000277.1 GCA_947259685.1 uncultured Desulfuromonadales bacterium
AAACCCCGAATCGGTCAGGTCGATACTCAGGTTGTGGCGGGGATTGTAAGTGTACTTGATGCGCATCGCCTCGATAGTAAAGAGCAGCTTGTGCAAAAAGCGCTTGGAAATCTCCGCTTCGAGATTTGTCTCACCGCCCGTTTTCGCTTGGTAATTAAAAAAATCGATCAGAACTCTGAAAGCAGAGCAAAGCTGGTTGAAATACCGTGCGTATTCATCCTGGCTCTCCAAGTCTCTGAATTCCTGATCGTTGCCATTATGGTTCGACTCTGAAGACATGAAGGTTCTTTATCCCTGTGCGGCGGCGAGCTGTTCACCCCGCCGCCGATAGATGACTGACCTACCCACGGGCCTCGTCTGGGTAGCTGAAGAAACTACTCTTGGTAGGGTCAATACCGTATTTGTTGCGAAACTCTTCTAGCGCTTTTGCCTCCTGCATCCTTACTTTGGCGATGGCTTCGGCCTGGGCACCACTCGCATCGGCCATATCGGCCATGCGATCCCCGTGCTTTTCGACCTTTTCCATACGCAGCCTGTCGCTGGCAACCCCGGCCTGGGCCATATATTCAGCATTGTTCTGATCGATGGCAGCGCCCACATCGTCATATTTCTTGGCTGCCTCTTGGTCCGAGGAGGCTTTCATCGCCTCAAGCCGCGACCTGAAGGTAATAACCCGCTCCTCGGTATCCGAATTAAGGGCGGTAATCCACATGATCTGATTGTCTCTCAGTTTCATCTGGGTACGCTCGTGAATTTCGAGCTCGGCAGCAAACTTTTCCTTGGACTGAAAAAGGGTAAAGGCTGTGTTTCGTTTACCGCGCAGGTCTTCGACTTTAGCACGAAAATCAGAGACCTTTTCGACCTGCTGCGAATGCTCAACGGTGCCATTGACGAAGGTATCAACCAGCTCTTCCTCCCGCACTAGACCTGCTTCGGCCTCGTTGAGTTCCTGGTCGTATTTTTCCAAATCGGCCGCCGCTTTTTCCTTGGCTTGAAAGGCTGCCGACTTACGGGTGGAAACTGCATTGACCTGCCCCTTGATTTCATCGAGGCGACGTTCCATAATTTGAATGGTCTTTTCGACTTTGTAGTTGAAATCCTGAAGGGACTGTTCCATATCAGCCGTCAACAGGGCCTGACGAGAAAGCCTCTTCGCCTCCTTGCCAGCTTCCTCAAGGCGTTTCTTTGCTTGCGCGATATCCTTTTCCGCTTGTGCCACAGCACGCTCTCGCCGGCCAAAGATATTCCATTTCTGCTGCGCCTCCAAAAACCCGAACTCGGCATTTTTCAAATTGTTCTGCGCATCTTCGATAAGTTGCTTTCCTTCTGTGGTGTCCTGCTGCAGGTTGGCGTATTCCGACCCCATCTGCTCGAGGATAGCATTGAGGCCAAAGATGGCATGGGCAAGATCATCAGTTTCCTGCTTCTGGGCCTCCCTCAGCTTTCTTGATTCGGCTTCAAGAACCTGCATACGAATATTACGTTCCTGTTCATCCTTGATTTCGGAAGCTTTTTCAAACTTTTCTGCCAGAGAATCAAAATCCTGAGAGACAATTCCCTGAACCTGCGCCAAAGAGGCAATCTTGAGGTCTGTGTCCTCAACCAGTTGGCTGAAGGTGGTTTGCTCGTTGGACATAGTTAAATTCTCCCTTTCATAGAGTTTTTAAGACACAATATTAAAAAACGATATCGCCAATTATCATCAATAGACTGATTTTTTAAGGTCCGAGCCCTTAGAGTTCTTTACAGAAGCCAGTATGAGGCTGAAAGGGAACAGCGGAATAATCGCTTCGAGGTATGTTGTCAGGCGATAGAATTGCCAGAATGAAAAAACCTGCCAGTAGAAGCTCATCTTTTTTAACCGAAAAACCAAAAAAACGCTGCGGTAAACCTTAAATGGAAAAAGGTCGCCTTGGCATCAGGCCAACCTTTTGAGAATTCCCCTCTAGAAACCAATTCACCCAAAACCGCCATGTCTGGGCATGCATATGACTATTTGCAATCCAGCAAATATTTTCAAATCACACTCAAGAGAAATGAGCAAACTAACTAATAGGACTCGTAAAATCAGCCCAATTTGTTTTCACTAACAGTATTCCCACTTTAACCACGGCAGTAAGGAAAGTAAACAAGAATGTTGTCACAAATGGGGACGGGAACATGGCCTTAAGGAAGATCTGGTCAGTTGTATTTTGGCTTTATCCCTTTCAGAAGAAATTCGCTAGTTGTTCTACTCCGATGCTCCTATCTTGGGGAAAACCATTTTGGATTCAAAAAGCGAAGGCAATGTTCTTTCCGGCAGTTAAACTGCGCCTCACCAGGCGAAAAAGATTTTAACCGTTATCGCCATCTGTTGTCACCTAAGATTCCATTGCCCTGGGTTATTTAAAACCACCTCAGCTGCGATCCGCTGTAATTCTTGCGCTGCTTCTTTAGGCAAGCCAGCAAAGAAGTTTAAACCCTCAGGACTTTCTTTAAAAATTGCCGCATAAAAAACACAGGCGGCGAGATAGGATCCTTTCGGGTTAGGATGTTTGCCATCTTGCCATAGATCCAATTGGGGATTTTGCCTCCTCACCACCTGCCAGGCTTTCCCAACCGGTGCTATGGGCACATTAAGTTCTTGCGCAATTTTTGAGTAACCCTGATTTATTTCAAATTGCATGCTCTCATAACCGTGTAAACCATTCTCTGGCCACCCATGGCTACTGGCCGAGGTTTGAAAGAACATGGGCGTAGCGCCTGCAGCTTTAATTTTTCGCACCAGCTTGCGCGCTGCCGGATACATGATCTCGGTGCGGAATTGCTCAATTGAAGGGATCTGGGTCTGCTCTTGGAGGACCACAAAATCCCATTCCACGGATGTCAGCATATTCATGGTCGCACTCGAGCCAAGATGAGCCGCGAGTTGTCCCCCACCAGCCCAGTCGGTTTCAAC
>CAMYNC010000278.1 GCA_947259685.1 uncultured Desulfuromonadales bacterium
TATAATAACAGGGTATTGGTTGTCTGATAAGGTGAATGGCTGGTCATTTGCAGGGGGCTGCTATGGGGAAAAGCGCCCTTTTTTTTCGCAATTGCGGAATGTCAACGGAAAAGTGTCGTTTTTCCGTAACTGCGGAATAGCTAAAGGCAAGATCTCGCTTTTTAATCTTATCCGGCGTGGTCTTTCCAGAAATGCGGAAAAATTATTGTGCACGAAGATTTCTCAGGCTTGTTGAAGACGTATACGGGGCAACATGATCTCGCGGAACACATTGCCCCCGGCTGTCTTTTTGCCTTGGGGCAGTGCATTGACCAGAATGTCGTGAACCGGGCCTGGAACGCTGCTGCAGTGAATCATATTATCTCATTATTAAGTATCCTTATGGCATTATTGAGTATCCTCATGGGTAAGGTTTTTTTGTTACGTCGCGGGAAACTACGTGTTCCGCTGCGGCTGATTTGTTTTTTCTGTGCCCTCGTCCTGTTCACCGTCCTTCCTGGTGGAGTTGCGCTTGCCCATGTTGATTCCGATTCCATGCCCGATTCGGTTGCGGAAATCGAGTATCGTATCTATTTGGAATTCAGGCCCAATGATGTGGTGGTTCTCAATAAATTAGGCATGGTGTATTATCGACAGGGTAAACTGACCGATGCGCAACGGCAATTTGCCAAGGTTCTCAAGGTTGACCCTGATAATTATGATGCCCTTGATGGTTTGGGTCTGGTGAAGACTGCCCAGCAGCAATACGATGAAGCCATCATGTACCATCGGCGAGCAATTGAGTTGAATGTAGAAGATATGGTAGGTTATTTTCATCTTGGAAATGCCTTTGAAAAAAAAGGCATGTTGCAGGAAGCGATCGAAGCGTACAATGCCGCACTGGAAAAATTTAATCGACAGTACCCAGGCGGCAGCAAGAAGAAAAAAGCAGCTGAATTTTTTGACAAGGTTAGAACGGCAATCGACCGTATTGAGACCAATCAGAAATAAAAGGAGTCGTCGGGGGCTGGATTCGCTTTTTCTTTGAACTGTCTTCAGGCGCTGTGGTCTCATCTCTACTGGGTGCCTTGAATAATTAGGATTTTCGTTCGAAGTCAAGGCATGCGAATAATTTTACCACAGGCATATGGTTGATATCCCGAGGATAAAATTTTGAGCATAACGCAGAGGTCGGGCGAAAACACAATTTTTCAAGGTAGCCTACTGTATATGCAGTGGAAAGCCGTTTGCGGTCGTTCAATCGCCAAAGCTTTACTAAGGGTGCCTTGAAGGTACAATTTTCAAGATAGCCTTGATCTTATCATAGGGAATACGGTAAAATTTAAAAGCTGAATACCACCAAAACTCAGCCAGTTTTGAAGCAGACGCTGTAATGTGTCGATAACACAGAGAATGCTTCATTCCAGAGCGTCATTCCCGCGTAGGCGGGAATCCAGAGTAATTGGCAAGAGCCCCTAGATTCCCGCCTACGCGGGAATGACCTACAAAAAAGCTGAAGTTTGATGGTAATCACATAGAAAATAGTTAATCTGTCTTTCGGATTGCTTTAATATGGAACTTACGGGGGCAAAAGGTTTGCTGCCGGATGCAAATGAAGAAGAACGTACGTTGTGCGAAATCGAGGGGAATTGAGGACGTTATGAAACGGTTGCTGCTGCCCGTATTGTCATGCATCCTGCTTCCCGGGGCGGCACATGCCCATAGCTTTAGGGGTGATGCCGGTTTTATGTCAGGGTTGTATCACCCTGTCCTTGGTTTTGATCATCTACTGGCCATGCTTTGTGTCGGTATCGTCAGTGCCCAGATCGGCGGCCGCTCTATTTGGACCGTACCCACGACCTTTGTCCTGATCATGGCGGTGGGCGGATATCTCGGTTTGGAAAATATCCCTCTTCCCGGGGTTGAATACGGTATTGCCTGTTCTGTGCTGCTCCTTGGGCTTGCCGTTGCTCGAGGCAAGAGAATACACCCGGTTACAGCCTATGTCGGGGTCGGCTTTTTTGCTGTTTTTCACGGCCATGCCCATGGCGGTGAAATACCGGCCATGGCCGATCCGCTTGTTTTTTCTCTCGGATTTCTGCTGGGTACGGCGGCAATTCACCTTGCCGGCGTAACCGTTGGCCTTGTTTCGGCACGAATTAAAGACGGGCCGCAGTTCCTGCGCTATGTTGGGGCGGGGATTGCGGGAATTGGCGTGTATATAGTCCATATTTTGGTTAAGTTTTAAGGCTACCTTTTTGAGATAACCATCATAGCTCAGTTAACGCTTTACAGAGCATAGACATGATTTGCTGATAAGAAGAGGAAGTTCAACATTATTCAGTATGTCATCCCCGCGGAGGCGGGGATCCAGTTACGAGTAAAGCTTCTAGATTCCCGCCTCCGCGGGAATGACGGAAAAGTGGCTGAGCTTTGTGTGTAATCAGGATATAAATAGAAAATAGTTAATCTGTCCCCCGGGTTGGTGCCAAACGCTGTTTACCTTGTGCTGGACTACAGTAAGAGATGACTTTTCCGCCGTCGCTGGTGGGGATTTGTAGAACATCGACAATCATTAAATCCTAGGCCGCTTGAGTGTTTTGAAAAATAACCTATTGTACTCATTATATTTCTCTTGTGCTAGTTTCCCGAGTCTTGCAAGAGATGCTCTCTGCAATGCTCTTGCCTTGAGTTGTCGTCTTGGTTCCCTGTTAGCGCTGTTTTTTATTGTTCCCGTCGTTGCCCACTGTGAAGTACTGGTGACAGATACCATCTGGGAAGGTGAGGTCTTGGTTGAAGACGACATCCTGGTTCCCGACGGGATTACTCTGACCGTGAACAAAGGGACCCGTGTACGGGTTAAGCCTGCCGAAAGTACCAAGACGGATCCGGAGTATATGTCTTCAATGGCTGAAATTACCATTCGTGGTCGTCTGGTTGTTGAAGGAAC
>CAMYNC010000279.1 GCA_947259685.1 uncultured Desulfuromonadales bacterium
GAATGCGCGTCGAACTATAGGGGACACCATCAACCCCCACCGGCTGCAAAACATCCACGGCAAAACCCTTTTCACGACCACACCGCTCCAAGAAATCAGCGTTGCCACACCGATTTTTCCCGAAGGCATAATCGTAACCGACCACCAAAGAGCTCACCTGCAGACGTTTGATTAACACTTCATCGACAAACTGTTCCGGAGGCATCTGGGCGAAGGCTGTGGTAAATTTCGCTTCAATCAGCATATCGACATGCGAGGCCGCTATCAGACGTTGCTTTTCTGCCGGGGTATTCAGCAATAGCGGTGCTTTTTCAGGCGCCAGCAGTTTTAAGGGGTGAGGATCAAAAGTAAAGACCACCGAACAACACCCCAGCTGTCGCGATTTTTCCCGCAGATGGCGAAACAATTGCCGGTGCCCCAGATGCACACCGTCAAAGTTCCCCAGAGTAACAACACTAGGGCCGAACGGGTTTGGCAACTGCTCTATAGAACGATAAATATCCATCGGTGGATCGATTCCCAGTCCTTCTCTTAATCACTTTGAATGAGAAATAGATACTAACGATTATAATCCCGGTTCGACAAGGGTAAAATCGACTCGGCGGCGACCTAATTCAACGGCGGCAACCCTGACCCGCACCGGCATGCCGACTTTAAACACCCGACGGCGGCGCTCACCAATCAAACTGTGGCTGGTCGGCTGGAAGAAATAATAATCGTTCTGCAGGCTGCGAACATGCACCAAGCCCTCGACAAAAAACTCATCCAGTTCGACAAAGAAACCGAATTCGGTCACCGAGGAAATGGTTCCGCTGAACTCCTCGCCGACCCGGCGTTCCATCACCTGGCAACGGCGCAACTCGACCAGCTGCCGTTCAGCGGCCATGGCCCGACGTTCTTGTTCGGAGCACTCCTGACCGAGCGCCAGCAGTTTTTGGTCGACTGGCAGAGGCATACTTCGATCTTCACGCAGGGCTTTTTTCAGCGCCCGATGAATACTCAGATCGGGATAGCGACGGATCGGCGAGGTGAAATGACAGTAACAGTCAGCGGCCAATCCAAAGTGTTTTTTATTCTCCGGCGAGTAGCGCGCCTGCTGCAGGCTCCGCAACAACTGCTGATTGAGTAAGCGTGCTTCAGGACGATCAACAATATCCTTAAGCAATTCTTGAAGTTTATGTTGCAAGTCCCCTCCCAGCGTTAGCCCGAAACCGCACTCGGCAGCCAGCTGCTGAAAGTCCTGCAACTTTTCGATACTCGGTGGCTCATGAATCCGATAAAGAAATGCCATCTTCTGCCGCTGCAGAAAATCGGCCACGGCTTCGTTCGCGGCGAGCATGAATTCCTCTATCAAGCGGTGCGCCAGGGTCCGTTCGGTTCTGACCAGATCGATTGGGCGCCCGGCGTCATCCAGCAAGATTTCAACTTCGGGCAACTCAAGCTCAAGGCTGCCGCGCTGTCGACGCATCCGCCCCAACGCCAGGGCCAGTTCCCCCATCTGCAACAATTGAGTTTTCAGCTCTGGCGCCAAGTCAGCCTGGTCGGGGTGATCGAGACAGGTCGCCACCTGGGTATAGGTCAAACGAGCCTGACTGCGCATGACAGCCGGATAGAAACTGGCCTCAAGACAGTGTCCTGCCGAATCAATGAGCATTTCCGCCGTCATCACTAACCGATCCTCACCCGGATTCAAGGAACAGATCCCGTTACTGAGAACCTCCGGCAACATCGGCAGACAATAGCCGGGGAAATAAACACTGGTTCCTCGCTCCAATGCTGCCTGATCAATATGACTGCCTGGTTTGACATAATGCGCCACATCGGCGATGCAGACCCAGAGCCGGTAGTTGCCGTTTGCCTCTTTTCGCAGAGCAACCGCATCATCAAAATCTTTGGCGGTTTCGCCATCGATGGTCACCAGCGGCAGTTGGCGCAGATCGGTGCGTCGCTCAATTTCATCGGCGGAGATCGGTTGTGCCGCCGTTTTTGCCTCTGCCAAAACTTCGCTCGAAAACTGATATGGCAGCTCATTACTTCGGATGACGGTTTCGATAGCAATCTGCGGATCATCAGCATCCCCAATAATCTCAATGATCCTGCCCCTGGCCGCCAGGTTAGCCTTGGCATATTGGGAAATCTCCACCTCTACCACCTGCTCAGCCTTGGCCCGCAGACCATTGTCCACAAAAATCGGGCCACCAAGCTTTGGATCAAGCGGCAGCACGACACCCCCCTGTTGATTCTGCCGAAAACGCCCGATGAGCCTTCGGTGAGCCCGCTCAAGGACCTGCAATACCTCCCCGTAGGGACGACCATCACGCCTTGAATGACACTTCGTTACTTTGACCCGGTCACCGTCCATCGCCGAATTGACATACCGGGCCGGAATAAACAGATCTTCTTGCTGCGCATCATCGCTGCGGAGAAAGCCATAGCCCTTGTCCGCCAAAGTAAAAATACCCTCGCAATGATTCTGCCCGGGAGAGAGTCGATAGCCTCCTTGGCGCTGCTCTGCTATCAGCCCACGTCGAATTAGCTGCTGCAATTGACTGGTCAGCTGTTTACGCTCAGCACCGCGCAGATTTAATCTTTCGGCCAACTCGCGCCGATTCAAAGGCCGTTTCTTGCTGGCGGCTAAAAACTCAAGAATTCTTTTTTGGATCACTGTCAACACTATCTTCTCGATTCTAATGAGTCACAAACGAAAACTACCCCCTATCTAACATAGATAAGGGGCAGTTCGGCAATGACTAATTCAAAAATCCGTGAGCTCTTAGGGCTTTCTATTCAATCATTATTTTAGCCGCTTAATCAAGCAAAGAGTCGTCAATTGGCCCTGGTCGTTCAATAGAAACCCGACTTGTTGTCCAACCTTGAAGTTACCTATTGAGGC
>CAMYNC010000280.1 GCA_947259685.1 uncultured Desulfuromonadales bacterium
CACCAATATTGGCCTGATTCTGGGGCTGACGGCCCTGCTCAGTCCGATCGCAGTGCAATCCAAGGTGCTGCGAAAAGAGTTGCCGATACTCTCCCTGGTGACCGGGTTGACGGTTTTTCTGCTCTGGGATAACGAAGTGTCGCGCTGGGATGCGCTGCTTTTGCTCGGCATCTTTTTCGGCTTTGTCATCTGGGGGCTGCGCCAAGGGCTGGCTGAGCAGACCGATAACCTGGGCAAAGAGGTCGCATTGGAACTGGCGGAGCAAGAGCTGTCACTCAGCAAAGCCTGGTTCTGGCTGCTGGTTGGCCTGCTTGTGTTGATTGGCAGTTCGCGGCTGCTGGTCTGGGGGGCGGTGGATATCGCCAGGGCCTTCGGCGTCAGTGATCTGCTTATCGGCCTGACGGTGGTCGCCATCGGGACCTCCCTGCCGGAGCTTGCCTCCTCGCTGATGGCGATCCGTAAGGGCGAGCATGATCTCGCCCTGGGCAACGTGATCGGCTCCAACCTGTTCAATACCCTGGCCGTGGTCGGTCTGGCCGGGTTGATCGAACCCATGTCGATTGCCAGAGAGGTCATTTCCCGCGATCTGTTGGTGATGGGTCTGTTGACCCTCGCCATTTTTGCCGTGGGTTACGGTGTCCGCGGACCAGGCCGGATCAATCGTCTCGAAGGGGCGGTCCTGCTTGCTGCCTACCTTCTCTATACCGCCTGGCTGCTCGTTACAGCTTGAAAAGTTTTTACCTCTGGAGGCGTAATGGACCTATTGATCTGGCTGGGAATCCTCTTCTGTATCAGCCAATCGGCGATGTTTTCCGGTTTGAACCTGGCGTTTTTCGGCATCAGCCGCCTGCGCCTTGAGGTGGAGAAGGCCAACGGCAACCCGGCGGCTGAAACGGTGTTGCAGCTGCGTGAAGACTCCAACTATCTACTGGTCACCATTCTTTGGGGGAATGTCGGCGTCAATGTCCTGTTGACTCTGTTGTCTCATTCCGTTCTGGCAGGTGTGTTCGGTTTTTTGTTTTCTACCTTCGTCATCACCCTGGCCGGAGGTATGGCCGCCCTTCTCACTCCAGTGCTGAAGCTCTACCAATCACTGCTCTATCCGGTGGCAAAGCCCTCCGCCCTGCTGCTTGACTGGTGGCTGGGCAAGGAGAGCATCCAGTATTTTCGGGAAAAAGATATTCGCGAAATCCTGCGCAAACATATCGCCGCAGGGATCAGTGACATCGATCATTTCGAGGGGGTCGGTGCAATGAATTTTCTCGCGATTGACGACCTGCTGGTGATCGATGAGGGGGAAAGGATTGATCCGAGAAGCATAATTACCCTGCCGGAAAAGGCGGGAAAATTGATTTTTCCACATTTCAGTCGCACGGCCGATGACCCGTTTCTGCAACAAGTGGCCGCCTCAGGCAGAAAATGGGTCATTTTGATCGACGCCGGTGGCCAGCCGCGCTATGCGCTGGATGCGGATCGCTTTTTGCGTGATGCACTGCTTGGCAAGGCGGCATTTATCCCCTGGCTCAGCTGCCATCAGCCGTTTATTGTCGACAATCCCAAGTTGTCACTTGGCGATGTCATCCTGCAGCTGAAGCTGACCTCGCGGCGAGCCGAAGACGCAGCCATAGATCAGGATGTGGTGCTGGTTTGGGGGGAGGAAAAAAAGATTATCACCGGAGCAGATATTTTAGGCCGTTTGCTGGCGGGGGTGACCTCGCCGGAAGATCTTCGACAAACTTCCGGTCAAAGATAGGCCCGTCCCCCGACGTAGGTTTTTCTCCAGAATTTGTTTCCCAGGCTGGCGACGCGGACGGTTTTACCGGTGCGTGGAGCATGGATAAACTTGCCGCCGCCGATGTACATGCCGACATGGGTCACCCGCCTGCCCCCTTTGGTGGCAAAGAACACCAGATCGCCCTGCTTGAGATTGCGCTTGGCAATGGAGCGGCCGGCTTTGTACTGCATGCGCGAGTTGCGCGGCAGGTTGAGGCCGTTGAGCCGGTAGCTGACCATGGTCAGGCCGCTGCAGTCGAAGCCGTTCTTGCGATCCTCGCCACCCCAGCGGTAGGGTACGCCGATAAAGCGGCGGATGGTTTTGACCAGTTCACTGCGCAGGTTCCCCTGGCCGCTTTTTTCAATCTTTGCGGCGGCATAATTTTCCGGAATGACAATGAAAAAGTTGCCGATCAGCTGCTGGTTTTGCAGGCGCTCCGCTTCCCCGCGGGCGGCGGCATACTGCTGATGATTGCCGAAGCGCACCTTGTAGAGCCCTGATTCATGCAGAAAGTGGTAGGCATCGATGCCGCGTTCTTCCAGGCGTTGCTCCAGGCGCACGGCATTGTCGAGGCTGGAGAAGGCACCGACCTGCACGCTGAAGCCCATCTTTTGCAGCGGTTTGGCCGCTGCGGGCTGCATCGCTGGGGCTTCTTCAAGCAGCTCCCCGATCGGGTCAGAGGGGGCGGACCCTGAGCTGGGCTGGGCCGCTGGCTTGGTCCCGACCCCGCAGGAACAGAGCAGGGCCAGCAGGCTGGCAAGCAATAGGGTTTTCAGGCTGGTGTGGCGTAGAGAATTCATGGCCGGCAGCATAGCAGAAACTGCCATCGCTGGAGAAGGGGCAGTTCTTCGCTGGCTGCTAAGCGCTGAGCGGCAGCCGGATGGTAAAGCAGCTCCCCGCTCCTGGTGCTGAATCGACCTGCATGGTGCCCCGGTGATTTTTGGTGATGATATGATAGCAGATCGAGAGCCCCAGGCCGGTGCCTTGACCGACCTGCTTGGTGGTGAAGAAGGGTTCAAAGATCTTCGCTCGAGTCTCCTGGGTCATCCCCGGGCCGTTATCCTTTATCTGCAGCTGCAAACTCTGTCCGTCGTTGTGCAGAGCGATCTCGATCTCCGGAGCCCGGGTGCCGGCCTCGGCCATCGCCTGGGCGGCGTTATTCAGCAGGTTCAGCAGCACCTGCTGGATCTGGGACGGCTCGCAGGGCAGCGCCGGCAGCTCGGCCTGATAGTCGCGCTTGATGGTCACCTGGCGAAAATCGAATTTTTTCTCCAGGCTGTAATTGCTCGCCAGCAGCTCCAGAACCTGATCGACCAGGTGTGGCAGGTGGCAGAGCTGCTGCTGATCATTCTCCTTGCGGCTGAAGCTGAGCATGCTGGTAATGATTCGGGCCGCTCGTTGACCTGCGTCATTGATCGCCTCTATGCACTCCGGAATTTTCCGTTCCCCGGCGTAGCCAAGCACCATCTGGTGCGAGCAGCCCTGACGGCTGGCTGCGGCGCTGTTCTTGGAGCTTTCCTGCAGCAGGCGGATCTTCAGCACCTGGGCATTTTGCAGGATCACCGCCAGCGGATTATTCAGCTCATGGGCGATCCCGGCAGCCATATTGCCCAGGGACAACAGTTTTTCCGACTGCACCATCAGTTCTTTCAGGCGTTCCCGCTCACTGATGTCGACGACCAGCGCGGCGATCCCGTAGACCTCGTTTTGCTCATTGACCAGCGGTGTGTTGTGCCATTCGCAGACAATCTTTAGACCATCTTTGGTGATATTTTCGTTGATGTTGACAAACCCGCTGCGCCGCTTCAGCAGAGCCTTGAAGACCATTTTCAGCTCCGACTCATCTGCATCGGCAATAATCAATTTGAAGCAACTTTTCCCCAGCACCTCAGCCTTGCGGTAACCGAAAATCTTTTCTGCCGCCGGGTTCCATTCCACGACCTTCGTGTCCGCATCCCAGACCACTGCCCCAACCGGAGTATTCTCCAAATGGAAGGCGAGGCTCTGTTGCGCCTGACGCAGTTGCTGTTCGATATTTTTGCGCTCCCTGACCTCGGCTTCCAGATTATTCAGGGAGCTGAACATCTCGCCGG
>CAMYNC010000281.1 GCA_947259685.1 uncultured Desulfuromonadales bacterium
AAGAGGCGGAGTGGCGCCATTTTTAGTTCCCCGGCACTGAGCTATTTATTGCTGTCAGTGCCGGGGTAAAGGAGCCAAGAAGCTAAAGCGTTTTCATTTGGGTAGGAGAACTAATCTGTGGTTTGTTTGCTGAGAGATGATTAGTCGTCGCCAATCATTGGCTGCAACAAATGTGCCTCTGGGTGTTGCTTATTGGATTCCTTCAAAATAGTCGATTGCTTTTTGTAAGCCGGTATCAAGTTGAATGGTCGGCTGCCAGCCGAGGGTTTGCTGCGCCAGTTCAATGTTTGGCTGGCGTTGCTGGGGATCATCGCTGGGCAGTGGCTGGAAGATGAGCTGTGATTTAGAACCGGTCATTTGGATCACCTTCTGTGCCAGCTCGAGGATGGTGAATTCGGTCGGATTGCCAAGGTTGATCGGCCCGGTTACGTCATCCGGCGTAGCCATAAGGCGAATTAGCCCATCGATCAGGTCATCGACATAGCAAAAGGAGCGGGTTTGATTGCCCTCCCCAAAGACGGTGATCGGTTCCCCTTTTAACGCCTGGACAATAAAGTTGCTGACCACCCGGCCATCGTTGGGGTGCATCCGCGGGCCGTAGGTGTTGAAAATCCGGGCTACCTTGATCTGCAGATGATGCTGCCGGTAGTAGTCGAAAAACAGGGTTTCGGCGCAGCGTTTGCCTTCGTCGTAACAGGCACGGATGCCGATCGGGTTGACCTGCCCCCAGTAGCTTTCCGGTTGCGGATGGACTTCCGGGTCACCATAAACTTCACTGGTTGAGGCCTGGAGGATTTTTGCTTTGACCCGTTTCGCCAGGCCCAACATGTTAATGGCGCCATGTACGCTGGTTTTGGTGGTCTGAACCGGGTCAAACTGATAGTGAATCGGCGACGCCGGGCAGGCCAGGTTGTAGATTTCATCGACCTCCAAATATAGTGGAAAGGTCACATCGTGGCGGAGAAACTCAAAATAGGGATTTGCCACCAGATGGGCAATGTTCCGTTTAGAACCGGTGAAACAGTTGTCGACACAGATGACTTCGTGATCATCGGCCAGCAGTTTTTCGCACAAATGACTGCCGAGAAACCCGGCCCCTCCAGTCACTAAAATCCTTTTTGCCATTTCTTTATTCCTTCCTCATCAAGGTTTCAGCTTTTTTAACCAGGCGATCAGATCGGTCACCGCAGGTAACTCAAGTTTGGCGTTTTGCTCGCCGGCGACCTGCCGCTGGCGATGTTCTCCGGTCAAGACCCGGATGGTCAGCCAGTTCCGCTGGTTGGCACCGAGAAAATCTTTTGTTGGGTTGTCGCCGATATAAGCAAGTTGCTGCCCAGGTAGTTGGAAGCGGTCTTCAAACCATTGAAACAGCTCTGTTGCCGGCTTACTCAGGCCCAGACTGTCACTGCATAAGATGGCATCCATTTTTGGTTGCAGGTTCAGCGCAGTAATCTTTTTCTCCTGGCTGCGTTGCCGGCCGTCGGTCAGGATCCCCAAGCAGTAATCTCCCTGCAGTTGTTCTAGTAAGTTGTCGACCCCGGGGTAGCATTCAAGCTGCGGCTGGTGAGCGATGAAAATCTGCGTCAGGGTTTGGGCCAGGCCTGTATCTAAATGCTGTTGACTGACGAAGTCGTCAAATATAGTTGGGTAGGATGCCCCTTTTGTCTCCAAAATCTGCTCAAGCGCGCGGTAAGACTCGGCCGCATCACGTCCCTCATGCTCGGCCAACCAAGCAGCGACGGCTTTGAAGCCGCTACGTTTGTAATCGGCCTGGCAGTACAGGGTGTCATCCAGATCGAAAACCAGCCCTTTCAGCTGTGCTGCTCTCTGGGTCATTGTCAAGTCAGATCCTCCCAACCCAGGGGCGTTCCTTTCGTCAGTGGCCGTTTGGCTTTTTGACCGAGGACCCGTTTGAGCTCCTTGGGAGGCAGACCGCCGGCCGGCCGGATGGAGCGGATGTTGGCTTCTGTCAGCCTCTCTCCGGCAGCAATATCGGCCACCACAAACAGCGAACGCCGGAAGCCGAGACTTTCCGCTTCGCGCTCGCTGGCTCCGTAGTGAACCCTTCCCAACGCCTGCTCGGTGCGGCGAACGGCCTGCACTAAACTCTTCAGCTCTTCCGGTTGCAGAGAGAAGGCGGCATCGACGCTCGGTTCTGATCGGTCGAGGGTGAAATGTTTTTCGATGATACAGGCTCCCAGGGCGGTGGCGGCAATGGCCACGTCGCTGCCCAGAGTGTGATCGGATAGGCCGACTGGCAGGTTGAAGCTGCTGGCCATATCGGCCATTGTCCGCAGGTGCATCTCGCTGGCCTGCGCCGGGTAGGCGCTGCAACATTTGAGCAGGGCAATTTCTGCAGCGCCAGCCTGTCGGGCGGCAGCAATCGCCTCGGTAATCTCCTCTTTGCTCGCCATTCCGGTGGAGATGAGCAGCGGCTTGCCGGTTGCCGCCACCTTTTCAATCAGCGGCAGATCGACAATTTCAAAAGAGGCGATTTTGTAGGCCGGAACCTGCATCTGTTCGAGGAAGTCGACCGCCGTGGGGTCAAAGGGGGAGGAGAACAGCTCGATACCGATTTCACCGGCCAGTTGCTTCAGCTTGGGTTGCCATTCCCAGGGAGTGTAGGCCTTCTGGTAGAGTTGATAGAGATTCTGCCCCGCCCAGAGCGAATTTTTATCATGATGTCTGAATGCTGGTGCGTCACTGTCGATGGTGATGGTCTCCGGCGCCCTCGGTCGCCTGCTGGACGCCGGTGAGATGAAGCCGTTCCTGCTCGGCGCCGAGCCGACGCTGCCCGACTTCCACCTGTTCCACGTTCTGGAGCTGGGCCGAACCTTCTCGGGTCTGTTCGACATGCCGCTGATCGACCTGCTCGGCGG
>CAMYNC010000282.1 GCA_947259685.1 uncultured Desulfuromonadales bacterium
CGCCGTTGGTATCGTTAAAGGTGAAACGAACCACCGTTCCCGGACGTATTTCCAGCGTCACCCCCGGCGGAACTGTCAGAATTCCGTCAACCAGCACCGCCCCTTCCCAGACAGTATCCTGCCAGAGACTCTGCTCCCCGCGGTAGTTCAGCTCAGCCCGTACCTCGGCCGGAGCCAGCACCGCCATTAGCAGGAGCCACATGCTCACCAGGGCCGACCTCATGGCTGCACCTCCTTTTCCGCGCCGAGAATCCGGATATTTTCGCCATTGCCGGTAATGCCCGAGGCCTGGTAAGAAAGATCGGCCGAAAAGATTCCCAGTCCCAGGGCATTGCCGCGGACTTCGTTGCGGGCGATAACCGGACGGCTAGAGGCATCGACGAAGATCCCCTCTTCGGCATTGCCGACGATCCGGTTTCCGGAAATGTGCGGGGAGGACCCGAGCCAGCAGAAGATGCCGGCGTCGCCGTTCTCGATTCGGTTGTCGAGGATCTGCGGGTCACTCCCCTTCTGGGCGATGATCCCGTAGCGGCAGCCGGAAAAGACGCTGCCGCGAATCAGCGGCGAAGAGCCGATGCAGGCGGCGCTGCCGCTGAAGCTATTACCTTTGCCGGTGGCGGGGACACGCTCCAGACCGTTCAGGATCGCGGCGAACTGATTTGCGGAACCCCGCTGGGGGTTTCTCCAGGTTTTGGCTTTATTGAAGGGGATGGTAGTTACTCAGGCTTTGACTGGGAATATTGCCGCGTCGTAGCCGCTGCTGTTTTAGGCGATGCTGATGCCGTTGTATCCCGTCCTTCCACATCCACCGAGCGTTTCCCGATTTTGCAATCTGGTGAGGTCGATATGCTCTCGCGCCAGACAACCTGGACAACCACTCGTGATACGGCACTGGGTTTCAACTTTGTTGCCACTACTTTCTACGATGGTCAGGGTATGATGGTTCGCAAAGAGTCCGGCATCACCGATCTGCAAGGACTTGAAGGCGGCTCTGTTTGTGTATCTGCAGGAACGACCACCGAACTAAATCTGGCGACAGTTATGTCCAGCCTGGGAATCAACTATGAAGCGGTTACGTTTGAAGGTGACAACGCTCGCATTTCTTACGATGAAGGTCGCTGCGATGGCTACACCACTGATAAATCTGGTTTGGTTAGTGGCCAGGTCATTATGACCACTCCTACAGACCATGTCATTCTGGAAGCCACCATGTCCAAAGAGCCGCTTGGCCCGCTGGTACGCCATGGGGATGATAACTGGTTCGACATCGTGCAATGGTCAACCTTCTGCACGATGCAGGCTGAAGAAAAGGGCGTGACTTCCCAAAACGTGGACGAAATGCTGGGCAGTGACGATCCTGAGATTTTGTCCCTGCTGGGTGTTGAGAATGATTTGGGTTCAGCGATGGGTTTGAACAACGACTTCTGCTACCAGATCATCAAACAAGTAGGCAATTACGAAGAGCTTTATTTGGCCAATCTCGGGCCGGACTCGCCATTCCAGTTTGACCTGCCGCGGGGTGTCAATGCCCTGTGGACGGATGGCGGCTTGATATACTCGCCACCATTCCGTTACAAAATGCAACCAAAAAGGTGACCTTGCGTAAGTAAACATTTACCTTTTTGGCTTTCTAACTAGTTTTTCAAACAATAAGTTGGCAACGAATTAACGCGAAAAGTGAATATTGAAAATTCGTGTTAATTCGCTGCCATGATCTTAAATTGTTTCTGGCTTGTCCAGACTAGGGAAGGAGAGTGAATTATGGGCCCAGATATAAGTGCTGCCCCAACCCAATATGTCCCCTTTTGGCGGGATGGGCGTGTGTTAGGCGTGTTTGGACAAATTGGCTTCATCATTCTTGTCATTCTAATTGTCCGCACACTTGGCACTAACTTTGCCTCGAATGTCAATAGATTGGGCGAATCCCAATTTATTTGCTCAGACGGCAGCTTTAGCTACCGCTGCGCATATGATTTTATGAATACGCAGGCTGGTTTTGATATCAGCGAAACGGTTTTGCCTTATGAAACAACAGATTCTTATTGGTACGCTTTCTATCAAGGTTTCTTGAACACACTTAAAGTGGGTCTTTTGGGCGTTATCTTGACCACGTTTGTCGGTACCTTTGCCGGTATTGCCCGTCTGTCCAGCAACTGGCTTATCAGCCAGATTGCGCTTTGGTATGTGGAATTGATGCGCAATATCCCCTTGCTGATAGTTTTGTTTATTCTCTATTTTGGCGTCCTTTTGGCGGGACCGGATCTGAAAGAAACGATTCAACCCTTGGGATTACCCATTTTCTTCAATAATCGGGGTTTAAATTTCCCCTGGCCGAAGTTCACAACTTCAGCTGCCACCTGGGTGGCTTTTTTGGTGCTGGGCGTTATTCAATACCAGGTCCTCTCCATCTTTTTAGATCGGCGTGAAGAGAAAACCGGAAAGGCCGTTAATAATAAAGTAGGCTACGGTATTCTTTCTTTCCTGATTGTGATTGGGATTGGCTGGTTTATCGCCGGCGCTTTGTCGGATACGCAGGGCCTGTTAGCAACCAAGGCTAGCCGGATTCGGGAGGTGGACGATATCGAGCAGTTAATGATTAATCGCACCGGCGTCAATCTCATCGGTGAGTTGAAGCAGTTACCGGAAGAAGAGTTGGCAACGGCTGCCTTAACTGTGTGCGTGCTGCGGGATTCTCCATCCGAAGCCAATTTCACATCCCAGCTACGCGGGCGAGGAATTCCTAATAAGATTACCCGCTTCGATCGCGCCGATCAAGCTGCGGAAGCGTATGGCGAGGGAGCTTGTGAAGTTTTTGCCGCTCCCAAATCTGTGTTGGCTGCTGAACGGGTCACCCTGGAA
>CAMYNC010000283.1 GCA_947259685.1 uncultured Desulfuromonadales bacterium
GCTTTTTGCAAGCAAAGAAATCTCTTGCTGATGCTGGAAGCATTAGAGAAGGCATAAACACTGGCAATAACGACCGTTTCTTAAGGCTTTGGTATGAAGTAGATAATTCAAAAGTGCAGTGGGAATATCCAAACAACACACACTCTCTAAAGTGGGTCCCGCACAGAAAAGGTGGTAGTTTTCGAAAGTGGGCAGGAAATATGGAGTATGTGCTTAATTGGAAAGATAACGGACAAGAAATCCATGATTATCATTCCCTCCCTCTCGACTACAACGGTGCTCCGGTAAGAGGTAAAGCCTTTTTTTATAAGCCAGCATTATCATGGAGCCGAATAAGTTCTGGCAAGTTTTCAATAAGATACCATAAAGCCGGATCGACTTATGATTCAACAGCTCCTTCAGTATTTACAAATATTGAGCGCGCATATCAATTACTTGCATTTTTAAATGGGAAAATTGTTGCCCATCTACTGGCAGCGATAAGCCCAACACTAGATTTTAGAATAACGAATCTGGGCAGACTTCCTCTCCAGGAGCTTTGCTCGACTAGTATCTCTGAAATAACACAGAATACTGTCGACTTAGTAAAGATAACACAAACGGACTGGGACTCCTTCGAAACGTCTTTTGAATTCAAAAGCTTGCCGATACTTAACTTTGCCTGCCGCCGATCTCCCCTTAAAAGCTCTTTCAAAGAACTCCGTACCCACTGGCGGGAAATGACAGTGGAAATGCACCGGCTGGAGGAAGAGAACAACCGCATCTTCATCGAGGCTTATGATCTGCAGGATGAATTGAATCCCGAAGTGCCGCTCAAAGAGATCACCCTGACCTGCAACCCGCGCTACCGCTATAGCAACGACAAGAGCAAGGAAGAATTGGAGGTATTGCTGCTGGCCGATACCATGCGCGAATTGGTTTCCTATGCCGTGGGCTGCATGTTCGGTCGCTATGCGCTGGACAAACCAGGGCTGATCCTGGCCAACCAGGGCGAGACCATTGAGGATTACCTGAAGCGCATTCCCGAGTCGGCCTTTGAGGCCGATGATGACAATGTCATTCCCATGCTTGATGGTGACTGGTTCACCGACGACATCGCCGAGCGCTTCCGTAAGTTCCTACGCGTAGCGTTTGGCGAGGAGCACTACGAGGAAAATCTCAGATTCGTCGAACAAGCGCTGAACATCAAGGGCAAGCGCAACTACAGCATCCGCGACTATTTCCTTGGCGAGTTCTACACGGATCATGTGAAACGCTACAAAAAGCGGCCCATCTACTGGATATTCAGCAGCCCAAAAGGTAGTTTCAACGCTTTGATCTACATGCACCGTTACCGTCCGGATACGGTCAGTGTGGTGCTCAATGACTACCTGCGAGAGTTCCGCACCAAGCTCACCTCGCATAAGAACCATCTGGAGGCGGTCAGCATCAACGCCAGCGTTTCTCAGAGCGAAAAGACTAAAGCTCTGAAGGAAATTGAGAAGATCATCCAGATGATCGCCGAGATGGAGGAATACGAGCGCGAGGTACTTTACCCGCTGGCCATCAAGCAGGTAGAGATCGATCTCGACAATGGAGTAAAACACAACTATCCGCTGTTTGGCACTGCCTTAAAGAAAATCGTCGGTTTGTAAGAAAAAGGGAAATAATATGGCCGGTGAATACGAGAAAGCTATCAGCATTAAAGAGGCAATCGACGGGATCAATAGCAGTGACTTCCTACTTCCTGCCATTCAGCGCAAGTTCGTATGGAGCAGCCACCAAATCTGTGTGCTCTTTGACTCAATCATGCGTGGTTATCCAATCAACACGTTTATGTTCTGGGTGATTAAGGATGCGGAGATTAAGAAGGGGTATAAATTCTACGAGTTTTTGAAGTTTTACTGTCAGCGATTTAACGAGGAGAACCCGCACGTCAATACCACCGCCAGCTTCAAGGATTTCAATGCTGTCATCGATGGACAGCAGCGCCTGACCTCCCTTTATGTTGGCTTGTGCAGTACCTATGCATACAAACAGCCCCGTGTTTGGTGGCCAAGTGCAAAGGACGACACGGTGCTTCCACCGCGTAAGCTTTATTTAGATTTAAGTCAGCCGTCAAAGACGGAGGATGACGATGCCTTAATGTTCTACAATTTAAAATTCCTGACAGAAGATCAATACAAAGCATCTTTGGCGGATTCATCAAATCCGCATCACTGGTATTGCATGCATGAGGTCTTGAACCTACCTGAACGCGAGAGTCCGGACGATATTCTGCTGGAGGTCGTCATACCGGAGCTCACGAAACGCAATCTCACGGGAAATGAGTTCGCGAGGAAGACTCTGCTAAAGCTCTACAACTCCATTCGGACGCAGAAGGTCATCCACTATTTTAAAGAAACTAGCCAAGAGATTGACCATGTGTTGGACGTTTTCATTCGAACCAACAGCGGTGGAACTAAGCTGGACTTTGCCGATCTGCTCATGTCCATTGCGGTTGCCCATTGGGATGGTGACTTTCGACAGGAACTCGATGATTTGACAAAGCACATACATCAGAATGTGGGAATGGGGTTCTACATCGAACGGGACTGGATCCTGAAAACATGCCTGATGCTGATTGATGCCGACGTTCGGTTCAAAGTGCAGAACTTCAAATCCGAACAGGTTCAGCAAATTCAACAACAGTGGCAGCAGATCAAGGAATGCATCAAGGCAACTTTCCTGTTAATCCGACATTTCGGCATCAATCCGCAATCCCTTACATCTAAAAACGCGGTCATCCCTATTTGCTACTATCTTTACAAGCATCAGACAAATGGGGAGCCTCTCTACTTTATTATCAATAATCCGGCAAAGGTGGACAGCCA
>CAMYNC010000284.1 GCA_947259685.1 uncultured Desulfuromonadales bacterium
ACCCTGTCCGCTCAGCTCGGCTTGCCGCCAAGCTGGACAGGGATTGCTATCAGCTTTCTATTCGGGACCCTGACCTTTGTGGATAAAAGTGTTCCCCTTTTGCAGCGAACTATATTTTACGTGATCAACTCTGTGACCATTTTTTCTGTGGCCATGGGGGTAAATTACGCTGGTATGTCCATGGCGGACAGCCAGACGACCAAACCACCAGTCATTAAGAGATCGATTGAATCAGAAGCACAGGAAAAACCAGATTTTTTTCACGACTGGTTTTAACCTGCCCCCCTGAGTTCTGGGCATCCCTAAGGTCTGGATCAAGCAAGGAGGAAACCATGCGAGGGAGAAAGAGGTCCGTGCTATTGGTTTTTGCAGCGTTTCTGCTCCTGGGAAGCTCTCTCTGCCTCGGTGCGGCTTCGGCGGAAACAGAGACTGAGCCCCAGAAACTGGCCCTTCTCATCGGAATTGACAAATATCCTTATGTGATCCAATTGGATGGGGCGGTCAATGATGTCGAGAATATCAAAGCACTCCTGGTGGAGTCTTTCGGGTTTCCCGATGACAAGGAACACATTCGCATATTGGCAAATCATGAGGCCACCCGCGCGGCAATCATCAGGGAACTGGAAAGCCTTATTGCCAGGGCCTCCAGCAACTCAATTATTGTGATCCATTATAGCGGCCATGGTTCTTTTCGAGTTGACACCTCAGGAGATGAGCTTGACGGCCAGGATGAGACCATTGTCCCTTACGACAGCAGTCATTCTGACCCCCATCCCAACCGCGACATCACGGATGATGAACTGAATGGCTACCTTCGCAGGATTACAGCCAAAACTCCCCATGTTACATTCATTTTTGACAGCTGCCATTCCGGTGCAGTACTTCGAGGCTCCGGTCTCACCCGGACCGTCCCTGGCGACACCAGAAAAATCACAAATGAGCCGCCCCCTCCAGCTGTGAGGCGAACAGTAGCCGAAGGCAAAAATGATCTAAGACCTGAAAATTCACGTTACGTCCTTATTTCCGGCAGCGCAAGTCATGAATATTCTACCAGCTACGTGTTCGACGGTAAATATTATGGAACGATGACCTGGCATCTTGTCGAGCAGATCCGTCGTGCCGGTCCGGACGCCACCTACCGCGATGTTATGGACAAAGTCAAAATGCAGGTCTCAGCAATTTTCCCGGATCAACACCCGCAACTCGAAGGTCCGGGGTTAGACCAATTTGTGTTCAACGCCAGAAGCCAAATACCTTCACCCTACGCACTGGCAAACCCCAAAGGCGGCAAAAAGATTGAGCTGGAGATCGGACAGATCCACGGAGTAACCGAAGGCTCCCTTTTTGATATCTACCCTCCAGGCACAAAGGCTTTTGAGCCGCCGGCAAAACCGGCAGCCCAGGCTGAAATCACCAAGGTCGGGGTGACAAGCTCAATCGCCAGAGTCCTTAAAGGGGGCCCCGTTGCCGAAGCGTCTCGAGCCGTTGAGCGTGAACACTCTTTCCCTCCCTCGTTACTTCATGTCTATTACAAAGACATAGGTCGATCCAAGTTTTTACAGGAAGCTAAGGCCAGGCTCTCTGATTATAATCACATTGCCAGCGTAGAGGAGGAAAAGGGGTACAACCTGCTCCTTCGTGAGGAGAATGGCTTCATTATCACAGAAGGAGGAGATCCAACCGAAATCTCCCCGCGTATCCCCATCGATGAGCCCGGTGCCGCCGACCGGCTTGTCAGGCAGGTAACCCACTGGGCTAAATGGTTCAACCTGCTAAGCATTGGGAACAAAGAGTCCGGACTTCCCATTGATTTCGCAATAAGGCCCCCTTCTGCTACCCACAGCCTGACGGCCGAGCTTCCAGACAAGGAGTTTGAACTTACGGTCATAGAGGAGGACGTCATTACGGTTGCCGTCACCAATAACGCTGAACAGCCAATATATATTGCCGTGCTCGATCTTTCCAGCGACGGCAGTGTCGAGGTTGTATATCCCCGCCGAGGCCAACAAGAGTCTCTCGCCCCTGGAAAAACGTGGAGTGAAGAGCTGGAGACCTTTGTGCCGCAAGGTCGGGATTCGATTCGAGACGTGCTGAAGGTTATCGCGACGACAACGCCGGTCGATTTCGGTTTTCTTCGGCAGGGAGCTGTTCGCAGCGCTCCAGGGCTGAGGGAAGCCCGCGGCACCCCCGGGAACCCTCTGGAAGAGCTCTTAGCCGGTGCCGCTATAGGCATCAGCCGTGGAACCAAAGTAAAGGTTGATGTCTCAAACTGGACAACTGAAGCCGGTATTGTCGAGGTGCGTAGAGCGGATAAGGAGGAAAAATAATGGTGCAAAGAGATAGTCAGCGTTTTCCATTGAAAACTTTTTCGTTCCTGGCACTCACCATCATCGCTCTGCTCGGCAGTGGTTGCTCTGCCCTCGAAAAATACCCCATTACCGCAACTCTTCAGGCAGGCGATTCAGTCGTAGCCCAGTTTACCATCGGAGAAACCGGCAATGCTCTGGGGGTTATCGCCAACATTCGCAACCAGGCCCCCGAGGGACCGGCAGCCATTGCCACCTCGCCTGAGGATGATGTCTTCATCCTCGACACCCTCAACGGCCGAATTGTTCAGCTGCAACCTGAAAGCAACCAAAGGTCATTTATCGAGATACCGCAAGCCCAGTATGGCATCGACCTGGTGGTGACAGACGATTTTTTCTATGTTTTGGATAGCCAGGGGAGACAAGTCCTGAAATTGGACAAGGAAGGAGGCCTTGCTGCCGCATTTGCTATC
>CAMYNC010000285.1 GCA_947259685.1 uncultured Desulfuromonadales bacterium
GGCGTTTTTAAGAAATATGACATCTGGAAACGGGTTCCATCATCGGTGAAGGACCGCATTCAGAAGGGGTTGAAGGGAGACATACCGGATACCCCCAAATCCGGCGATATTGCCTTCCAACGCTGCTACACCGAGCTTGTGGGGACCAACATCCAGGCTTTGATAGCTGCAAGCAAAGAAGCCGAACGGCAGGGTTACCAGCCTTTAATAATTTCTTCCACCGTGGAGGGGGAGGCACGCGAAGTGGCGAAGGTGCTTACGGCCATTGCAAAGGAAGTTCGCAGCTCGGCCAACCCGATCCCGGCTCCGGCGTGTATCCTGTGCGGGGGAGAAACCACCGTAACTCTCCAGGGTGACGGGAAAGGCGGCCGCAATCAGGAATTTGCCCTGGCCTCGGCCCTGCTCATCGATGGTATGGAAAATGTCGTTGTTTTGAGCGCAGGAACCGACGGAACGGATGGGCCCACCGATGCCGCGGGAGCAATTGCCGATGAAACCACCGTTGCAAGGGCCAGGGCCAAAGGCCTTGATCCTTTAAATTACCTCCGGCACAATGATTCCTATCACTTCCTGCAAGCCCTGGGAGACCTTGTAATCACCGGGCCCACTCGGACCAATGTGATGGATGTGTATATGGTGCTGGTGGGGAAGACAGATGACGGGAAGCGAAGAGCATAGGGCATGGGGCAGAGAGCATAGGGTATGGCGCATGGCGCATGGGGCGTGGAGTATAGGGCAGAGATTCTTGAATTCGGAAGTGGGAATGGGGAATGAAGTATAGAGAAGCCGTGAA
Organism: uncultured Desulfuromonadales bacterium; assembly: GCA_947259685.1. Next base: position 794 of record CAMYNC010000285.1, read on the forward strand.
GGTGGAGACTGAAAGCTCAAAACTCAAAGCAAAAGAGGTTGGAGGCGAATTTTAATTGCGGAAGATAGAACGGTAGGGCAGAGAGCAGTGGATAGTAAGAGTAAGCCACCAAAGAATTAAACGCTGCAAAACTACGCTAATGGACGCCAGAATTATGCTTTGATCCTAAAATCGAAGACCCATCCTCTACGCTTTATCGCTTCCGTTATCTGCCACCTGTCTTCTGACCTCTGTCATCAGTCATCTGTCTTCTGCCCCATGCCCCAATGCCCTATGCCCCCTGCCCCATGCTATTCCACCGGTTTCGTCTTTGTCAGCCAGCGCTTGCCCTTCTCATTGCCGATGCGCTGGATTTCGAATCCGAACCTGGAATAATCGGCACCGATCAGGAAATAGTATTTTTCACCCTTGGCAAATGGTACAGAGAGGGTCGGTTTGGATATTCCCACGGAGTGGAATCCGGGTTTGACATAAAAAAAAACGTATTCCCCCGAGCGAAGGCGGGCGATGATGGATTTATCCAGCGCCACCTTTAAGGTAAATCCCCAGCCCATAAGATTGTTATCCCGGATGACATACACGTGGGCAGCGTCGGCCGTATCGGCGACGGTTGGAAAATCATCGGTTTTGCCATGGGCACAGGAAAACAGAAGTAATGTCAGGATGGTTGGGATTAATTTTTTTTTCACAATACTCTCTGTGTTGTCAGCTGGTTATGATGGTTTAGTTGGTTTAGATCGTTTGTAGCTGATTTTTTCTAACCACTGCTCTTTTTCCCAGGCCCTATGGACTCCGCTCAATGGTTACGCCTTTTCGCTATTACATTCAAATACAGCCTCATTTGCTTTGAGCTTTCAGCTTTGAGCTATTGGCCGGCGCTTAGCGCTCTTCTCTACCCTCTGTTTTTTACCATCTGTTCCCTATTCTTTAATTCATTCCTGGAGTTTGTTTTTCCGCCAAGGTCTTGATCGCCTCTGCGATTTCGCGGCTCAGGTCCGCCAAGGTGCGGCTTTCGGCGGCTATCAATGCCTCCATACTGTCATTTTCGGTGGGTTGGCTCAGCACTGAATGGTTTTCAAAAAGCATTTCTTTTCTGGTTTTATCTAAAATGCCCCAGCGAGCTCTCAGATCTGCTTTTTCACCCGGCATGCCGTCAAAGCGGGTCACATTGACCGTCACGTTAAAATCAAATGACATTGCCCTGGTCCCGGGGAAAATGCCGACCCTGTCTGTTGCCAGCAAGACAGATAAATTTTCTGACAGAACTCTGCTGAAATTTTCCTGCAGCGGACCTGCCCATTGTGAGAATTCGGCCAGGCGGATCTGATTTTGGCTGTCACGAATGACGATATCCGCTCGATCGAGATACAACGCCATTCTGATAGGACCCACCAGGATTCCGATATCGTGTAAATCCGCCACCGCCTGGACTTCGATCTTTTCACTGTACAGGGAATTGAGAACATAGTTTTTGGTAGGTTGCTGGGTACCTCCTATGAATGTACAACCTGCCATGAGGAACGAAAAAGCAAGGAGAATGACTCCTACCAGACGAAAACGTTTCATACTCATTTTTTACCTTCCCTTCTCACTTTTCCACGTATCAACGCGTCGGGATTGCGTTCGAGATAGTCGGCGAAACTCCGCAAAGAGCGGGCCATCAGGGTTATTTCTCTCAGAAAAATATCTATCTGATAGCGAAACTCTGAATTTTCCGACACCATTCCATCCACTTCTTCAAGTGCATCTTCGGCTGTCTCCAGTGCAGCCCGCAGAGATTTGGTGGTTTTCGCCAGGTCGGCTTGAATCGGTCTAACGCGCTGGTTGACATTGTTTACCAGCTTGCGAGCATCATCAGAGGTTCGTATGATGCTGCCGGCCAGGGGGTCGATCCGGCTGTCGACATTTCGCAAGATCGCCTGAGCGTCTTTGAGAGTTTGTTCGACATCGGCAAAAAGCGGGTCGATTTT
>CAMYNC010000286.1 GCA_947259685.1 uncultured Desulfuromonadales bacterium
TATAGTTCCGAAAATATGTGGGGAGACAGCCGCTGGTGCCTATCCCCCTCTAGTAGATACCACAGGTGTGTGTCAGAAAAAGTCATTTTTCGGGGTTGGAAATAACATTTCATTTCCCATCATTTCTCTCAGCGGTCAAGTTGAGCGCGCAGCTGCAGAAAGAAGGGTATAATTGCAGACAGGGGTAATACGGAGGCAGCCATGTCCCGAAAAGGAGCCTTCTTTTGCTTAACTCTGGCGGTTCTGCTTCTCCTCTCTCCGCTGCAAGTCTGGGACGCCGAAACCGTCGAGCGGGCGACCGAGCGACTGACGATGGTTCGCGAGCAGATTGCTGCTCGGGGAATAAGGGACCCGATCACTCTGGAAGCCTTGCAGCAGGTTCCCCGCCATCTGTTTGTGCCGCCTGGCCAGGTAGAAAATGCCTATCGCGATGGGCCCTTGCCGATCGGTTACGGGCAAACCATCTCCCAGCCGTATATCGTCGCTGCCATGACCGAGGTTGTCAGGCCCGGAGCGCAGAAAAAAATTCTTGAAATTGGCACCGGCTCGGGCTACCAGGCGGCGATTCTTGCGGCAACCGGAGCCGAAGTCTATTCCATCGAACTGATTCCTGAGCTGGCGCGTTCCAGCCGAGCAAATCTGCATCGCGCAAGATATGCGCAGGTCAATTTACGGACTGCGGACGGCTATCATGGTTGGCCGGAAGCAGCGCCGTTCGATGCTATTGTGGTCACTGCTGCGGCTGATTATGTGCCCCCACCGCTGATTGAACAACTGGCTGATGGCGGGCGGATGGTGATCCCGGTCGGATCGCCGTTTTTTACCCAGTCACTGCTGCTGTTGGAAAAGCACGGCGAGAAGATTCAGACGACCAATCTGATGCCGGTTCGTTTCGTTCCCTTCCGGAGAGCTGAATGAGGCGGTTCAGTCAGGCTCTGCGCCGGCAGCTGGCGATCGGCCTGGTTTCCGCTGCGCTGCTCGCTTATCAATTTGCCCTGTTGCAGATTTTGGCGACCAGTCAGTGGCATCATTTTGCTTACCTGGTGATTTCAGTCGCCTTGCTCGGCTTCGGTTTAGCCGGCACTCTGCTGAGCTTGGCGGCTGATTGGTTTGTCCGACGGATCGATAAAATACTGCCGGTCAGCTTGCTGGGCTGCGCGTTTTGCTTGCTTTTACCGCTGTTCGCTTCCGGGTCGCTTTTCGGTCAGTTTGATTCCTTCCTGCTGTTTGTGTCCTGGCGCGAATCGGGCAAACTGCTGCTGGTGGCGTTGCTTTTACTCTGTCCCTTTACCAGCGGTGCGCTGGCTATTGGCCTGGTTTTTACCAGCGAGACCGATCGGATCGGCGGTTATTATTGTGCGAACCTGCTTGGTTCAGGCATTGGTTGCGGTCTTGGGTTGGTCGGGCTGGAGCAACTATTTGCTGAGCAGGTGGTGCTCGCTTGCGCATTTTTGGCTGCTCTGGCGGGGATCATGGTTCTCGGCGGCGGTCTGCGGAGAAGAGTTCTTACCACCGCCCTGTTGGCCATGCTGTTGGTTGGCGCGGGGCAGCTTCTGCCGCCACCGCAGCTCTCGCAATATAAAGATCTGCGCCGCACCCTTGAGCTTCCCGGGGCTGAAGTAGTTCACCGCAATCCTGGCGCCGCCGGGCAGGTGCATCTGGTGCAGGCCCCGCAGTATCGCAGTGGCTCCGGCGTCAGCCTCAACTGGCGGCATTCACTGCCCCAATCCCTGGCAGTGTTCAGTAATGGCGACCTGGCCGGCAGCATTCCTCTGTCGCTGGAAAAGTTTTCCCCCGATGATGCCAGCACCATGGCGCTCCCTTATGCCATCGCTCGCCCCCGCCAGGTTCTGATTCTCGGGGCTGGAACCGGTGAAAGTGCCAGGCAGGCGCTGCGTCAGGGCGCTGCTCGGGTCACAGCGGTTGAAAATCACTCTGCGATAAAAAATACTCTGCTGGCAGCGGGTGTTGAGAGCTTCCAGGAATTGCTCAACCGTCCGCAGCTCGCCTGGAAAAACAGCGCCCCGCGAACCTGGCTGAGTCGCGGGACAGAAGAATACGACCTGATCGTGTTGCCGGTCATCGGTTCCTTTGCCGGGCAGACAGGTCTTTACGCTCTCCATGAACAGCCTTTGCTCACTCTCCAGGCCCTTCGTCAGGCTTACCGTCGACTGCATCCGAGCGGGTTGCTGACGGCAACCGTCTGGTTCGATTATCCGCCGCGTAAACCCTTGCGGTTAATGACCACGCTTGTCGAAGCTGTGGAGGATGAAGGTGGTGACGCCAGGGCTCAACTGGTCGCAATTCGTAGCTGGGGAACATTGACTTTCTGTGTGAAACGCAGTCCTTTCAACGCCGCCGAAATTGGCCGCTTGCAGGCGTTTGCCGATCGCTGGGGCTTTGATCCCGCACTGTTGCCCGATTTCGCTCCGGTCGCGCGCCAACGCCACCATCAACTCCAGGATGACAGCCTGTTGGCGCTGATTGATCAGGTCTTGTCACCCGCACGCCAAAAACTGTATCAGGATTATCCGTTTCGCATTTTTCCGCCCTCGGATGACCGACCATTTTTCGCGCAATTCCTCCGCTGGCAGCAATTGCCGGCGCTGATCGATATCTATGGACAGGGTACGCTGCCGTTTATTGAACTTGGCGTGATGGTGGCCGGGCTTGCTGCAGCGCTTTTGTTGCTGCTTGCCTTGGCGCTGATTTTGTTGCCACTGATTCATTTGCCGAAAGGGGGAGGTGG
>CAMYNC010000287.1 GCA_947259685.1 uncultured Desulfuromonadales bacterium
GCCGATCCAGAGGAAGGGCAGGGTGATGTTGTCAGGTAGTAGTTGATGATCGATGTCGATCATGGTTAGGGTGATCAGACTCCAGGTCAGCAGAAGGGCGCCAGTAGTTTCCCAGGAAACGCCGAGCTGCCAGGCAGCAAAGCCAGACAAAGCTGCGGTCACAGCTTCAATAATGGGGTAGCGCAGTGAAATTTTGGCTCCACATCCAGAACAGCTGCCTTTCAGAAAGAGGTAGCTGAGAATAGGGATATTTTCCCAGGCGCGGATTTTGTGGCCACAGTGGGGGCAGCGAGAATCAGGTTTGGCTAGGTTGAATGGCTCGTGAGTTTGTTCAGTAGCGTCCGGATTATCCAGCTCGGCACAGTGCTGGCGCCACTGGCGTTCCATCATCACGGGCAAGCGATAAATAACAACATTCATGAAACTACCCACCATTGCCCCAAGTAAGGTCACAACGGTGATGAAGAAAGCAGGGTTGCTTTCGAGATAGTCGAGAATTGTCATCTTTAGGTGAGAGCTTAAACAACCTCGCCCATCTTGAAGATTGGCAGGTACATGGCGATAACCAGGCCACCGATAATGACACCGAGAAAGGCCATGATTAGCGGCTCCATGAGACTGCTGAGACCATCTACTGCATTGTCGACTTCTTCTTCATAGAAGTCAGCCACTTTCGCAAGCATGGCATCAATGGAGCCGGCTTCTTCACCGATGGCAACCAGCTGTACTACCATATTCGGAAACAGCTGGCTCTGGCGCATGGCTTGTTGCAGCGAAATACCCGTAGAGATTTCGTCGCGCATGCGCAGGATGGCGTTGGCGTAAACCACATTACCGGCTGCGCCAGCAACAGTGGTCATGGCTTCGACCAAGGGTACACCAGCGGCAAACATGGTGGATAACGTCCGGGCAAAGCGGGCAATTGTTGCCTTGCGAAAGATGTCGCCAAAAATGGGTGCCTTGAGGGCAAAGCGATCTAAGGCGTCACGAAATCCTTGAGATTTCCTTTTGGCTTGGGTGAAAGAATATACAATAGCAATAATAGAACCAATAACCAAGTACCAGGAATCAACCATAAAGTCTGACATGGCGACGACCATGAGAGTCATGGCGGGTAGATCAGCACCAAAGCCTTTAAACATTGCAGAAAACTGTGGGACAACAAAATAGAGCAGAATGCCTGTGACTATAATAGCGGCAACTATGACGGCGGCAGGATAGAACATGGCCTTTTTGATCTTACCCTTTATAGCCTCAATTTTTTCTTTATACAGTGCAATCTTATGCAGCATTGTTTCAAGAATACCCGCCTGTTCACCGGAATTGACCAAGTTACAGTAAAGTCCATCAAAGTGGTCAGGGAATTTCGACAGTGCTTCAGCGAAAGAGTTTCCGCCTTCAATATCGTTTTTGATTTTCATCAGCATTTCCTGCATGGCAGGGTTCTCGTGGCCACGACCGACGATGTCAAACGATTGAACAAGTGGTACACCGGAGCTCATCATAGTGGCCATTTGGCGACTGAAAATAGAGATTTCTTTTGGGGTGATTTTTTTCTTTCTGGCTGCCCCGCCTAAAAGTGGTTTAGGCTTTTTCCTGACCTTAAGCGGATTGATGCCTTGACGCCGTAGTTCGGCTTTGGCAAGTGTCGGTGAGACGCCGCGTATTTCGCCTTTAGCACGGTTGCCGCGTTTATCTGTCCCTTCCCAGAGAAACGTGGCCTGCTTGGATGCTGATTTTTCTGCCATTTCCTACTCCGTAATAACCCGGTTGATTTCTTCCAGACTAGTGACGCCCTGGCGCACTTTTTCCAGTGCGGAATCATGCAGATCCGGGATGCCCTCCTTTTTGGCTTGGTCGGCAATATCTATCGCATTGCCGCCAGACATGATGATTCTACCCATATCTTCCGAGATTGGCATCACTTGGTAAATACCGACACGGCCTTTGTAGCCCTCAGTGCATTGATCGCAGCCGACTGCCTTATAGAGTTTAAGCGAATCAACCTCGTCCTCGCGGAAGCCTTCCTCGATCAAGGCCTCCCCAGGTATATCGGCAGGTTCCTTACAATGTGAACAGAGGCGCCGTCCAAGGCGCTGGGCAATGATCAATGAGACCGCAGAGGCAATATTAAAAGGGGCAACTCCCATATTCATCAAGCGAGATAGAGTCTGTGGGGCATCGTTGGTGTGCAGGGTAGAGAGCACCATGTGGCCGGTCTGGGCCGCTTTGATGGCGATTTCCGCAGTTTCCAGATCACGAATCTCCCCCACCATAATAATGTCTGGATCCTGGCGTAGAAATGACTTGAGTGCGGCGGAGAAAGTGAGACCGACCCTGGGGTTTACATTGACCTGGTTAATGCCAGGTAGATTGATTTCAGCCGGGTCTTCAGCCGTGGAAATGTTTCGCTCTGCCGTGTTTAGAATATTCAAGCCGGTGTATAGCGAAACGGTTTTACCGCTACCTGTCGGGCCGGTGACCAGAATCATGCCATAAGGCTTATGTAGGGCTTCCATATACAAATCTTTTTGTTCCGGGTCATAACCCAAGGCATCGATACCTAACTGAGCGCTGGTAGGGTCCAGAATACGCATGACGATCTTTTCGCCAAATAGGGTCGGGCAGGTGCTGACACGAAAATCGATAGCGCGGCTCTTGGATAGCTTCATTTTCATACGGCCATCTTGTGGAACTCGCTTTTCGGAAATATCCAATCGTGACATGACCTTAACACG
>CAMYNC010000288.1 GCA_947259685.1 uncultured Desulfuromonadales bacterium
CCTCTGCCGATTTTTTGCCAGAGGCTTTACCAAAAAAGAGTTCGCCAGAGCCAGCCAAGCCGCCTCAGACAGTTGTGCCAGAGAAGAAAAAGACCCTCGGTTCACCCATTGCTGCGGCTTTGAAAGAACCGCAACCGCAGCAGCAAGAGCGCCCGGCAAAGTTGCAGGCCCAACGGCAGGCCGCAGAGAGGTTGGCGGAAACCCAGCGGCCCATAGAAGTTAAAGCTGCGGCTGAGGAGCAGCTGCAAGTCAAACCGGTAGAAATAGGCGCCGGCCTGGAGGGCAAAAATGAGCCGCTGGCGGCAGCGGCCCCTCTGTCAGATGTCGCTGGTACGGCATTATCTGCCGCCTCTCCAGCGGAAAGGTCAGATCAACCGGCGGTTTTCCAGGAAGCCAAGCCCCACTATGCGACCAATACGCCACCAGCTTATCCGGATGCTGCGCATCGAAAGGGCTGGCAGGGGCGGGTGTTACTGGATGTTTTCATCCTGGCAAATGGCCGGGTTGCTGAATTAGATATCTTAAAGTCATCTGGTCATCGAATTCTGGATCGCGCCGCCTACAAGGCGGTTGCCCGCTGGGAATTTAAGCCGGCGCTCAGTTACGGACTCCCGGTTGATAGCCGGGTTCAGGTGCCGATTAATTTTTCACTGCTGGAGTAGCAGCCATTGCCCGCATAACAGCTAAAATAGTTTGCAGATTTTTGTTTGACCTACATCAGACAATCGCCTAAGTTGTTCTGTAAGAAAAATTTTATGATAAATGGTGAATAATTTCTTTGAAGAGGCTACAATAAGTAGAATTGTTTGCTTAAGCCGTTAAGCTGTAAGGAGCATGGAAATGGCCAAAATTTTAATTGCTGATGATAGTGACACTGATATTGCCTATCTACAGGAAATTCTTAAAGCAACACCTCATGAAATCTCCAGTGCTCGTAATGGGATTGAGGCGGAAGAAATGGCTAAGTCTGGAGCTTACAATCTGTTTATTTTGGATGTCATCATGCCAGGGAAAAACGGTTTTCAGGTTTGTCGAGCCTTAAAAAAGAACCCACCGACATCAGCTGTACCAGTGATCTTGACAACTTCAAAAGCGGCGGACAGTGATAAGTTCTGGGGGCAAAAACAGGGTGCAGATGTTTATATAACCAAGCCCTTTACCCCTGATCAGTTGCTTGAGGCGGTTAAGCAGTATTTGGGTTAAGTAAAAATATACTACTCGCTGGAGGAAAAAAATGGGCACTGATGAGGTAAAAGTGTTGCTGGTCGATGATTCGCCAACGGTACGTCGTCTGGGTGAGTTAATTCTATCTCAGCAGGGCTATCGGGTCTTTACCGCGGAAGATGGCGAGCAGGGTTTTGAGTTGGCAAAGCAGGTTCAGCCAGCGGTCATTCTGGTGGATTACGTTATGCCCAAAATGAATGGCCACACATTCTGCCGGCGGCTACGCCAAGACAGTGCCATGAAGGATATCCCGCTGATTCTCATTTCTTCCAAAGGGGAGTCGGTTGGTAAGGTTTTTGAGCAAGAGTTTGGCGTTCTCCATTATTTTTCTAAACCATTTGAACCAGAAGATTTGATCAATAAACTCGAAGAGGTTCTCCAGGATATTGAAGTAGACGTAGCTGCAGACGATTTGTCTGACACTGCCAACCTCGGCTCTGTCAGTTCTATGCACGAAATGTTCGATAAATTGTTGCGACAGTACTTTCAAAAAGATTTCCCCCTTTTGATGCGCAATGTCATGTCGGACATGCTTACCGAAGCAGGTTTGGTGAAAAAGGACGGAATGGTCCTCTCTGGGTCATTGGTTGAGGTTCCTCTGCCAGATATTGTTAATTTTATCTATAACTCGCGCCTGTCTGGACGCTTGACGGTTTTTGCTACCGACACCTTTGGCGAAATTTTTATTGATAATGGCATGTTTGTTTTTGCGACTTGTAGTACCAAGGGGGTATCGCAACCTTTTCTGACAGATATCATGCGTCGTCAGCAATTACTGAAGGTCGATGACGATGTCCTTCGTCGGGTGGCTTCCTCGGCTCGCGAGCGGTGCCTGCCGATTGGTCGGGTTCTCGTTGAAGAGGGGCTGGTGACTGAGCAACAGTTGATGGACGCACTCAGACAGCATTCCCAGGATGCTTTCGGTTCGATTCTTGAGGCAAAAGGCGGCAGCTTTTTTCTGGAGAGGGATGAGCTTCCGGAAAATATGCGAGATGTGAGTATTCGGATTCCGCTGATTAATGTGTTGATGGAGGGCTTAAGCCATCTGGACGAGCGCCATCTTGCTGCCAGTGAGTTTAAAGACGAAAGCATCATTCTGGTTCGCCTGATTACCAATGAGGACGCCTTGGATACCGTCGAGTTAAAAACCCGGGAGTTGGGGATTTTTGCCTTGGTCGATGGTCAAAAACCGATTTCACAGATTATTGCAGAAAGTAAGCTTGACCCTAATGAAACCAAACGGATCTGCTACGCTCTGCGGAAAGTCGGGCTGTTGCGGGTCAAGAAAGGGTAGAGGCTGTGCCGATGAGTATGCGGCAAAAACTGCTACCGATTTTTATGGTGGAAGCGGAAAGAAATCTCAAACTGCTCAGGCGCTATCTCTTGCCGGGAGATGGGCTGCTCAAAGACCCCGATAGATTGGAGGCGGCTTTTCGTGCTGCCCATACCCTCAAGGGAACCTCGCGGCTGGTGGAGGCTGACGCCATTCATCGCATTGCTCGGCGGCTTTTCTGCACCCTCTTTGGTTGAGTGTGAAGCCATGCAATTAGCGATCGATTGGCTTGGGCAACTGCTTGAGGCTTTAAGGGAGCATCGGCCGGCAGCGAAAACCCTGATTGACGAAGCCTTGGAAGCTCTAGACCTTGCTGAGAGTTCTCCAGGCGATATCAGACTGACAGCACTTCTCGACAAAAAAGCTCAGCCGCATTCTTACACTCTTATCGACTCTTTTTCTGGGGATCTTGCTATTCCGGGTCCCGCTAGCTACGCCGAGGATAATGATCCCTTTGCTGAGGATCCATATTTCGGCTTGGAGTTGGATATTGCTACAGGCGCCTTCGGGTTACGCGGTCCTAAGGACGCTCAGGATTTAGTCAACAGTGCCCATAGCGAACAAATTGAAGATTCGGTTGCTGAGGAGCAAACTTCGGAAATTGCAGATCAATTTTTATTGGATGGCGACCAATGGTCTGAAGATTTAGTCTCTGGCCCTGAACATCTTTCCTGCCCGCCTCCCAAGGCAGTCTTCGACCCCTTTGCTGGCGATCCAAGTCTTACTGAAGATGAAGGGAGAGACCTTTCAATAACGACCGATGAGGAGCTGGATGATCAGGTGTCTGCGTCGCTTGAGGAGGACGAAAAAAGGTGTGATCCTGTTGCTGTTAAGCGGGCTGGCGAGCAAGAGCGGCCTTTGGCAACTGTGATCGGTACCCCGGCAATCGATCCCTTCGCTGATGATCCAGAGCTAACGACCTCTATTGAAAATGAACTGTGTGATGGCTTGGAGAACTCAACAGTGTCAGCCGAGCAGGCGGGCACTTCAGCGGTCGACCAGGTCTCGCAGGAGGCATCAGCACAGCCAGACCTCTCCGCAGCAGAGATGCCTGCTGATCGAGAGCAGCTGCGGCAAGAATATGTTGCCTGTGCTTTTGAGCTTGCTGGACATACTTACTATCTGCCGATTGAGCAGATGCGAGAAATCGCCGACATGCCCGCCTTATTGCCTTTGCCCCTGGCACCGCCGATTGTCCGGGGACTGATAAATTTGCACGGGCGGGTGATACCTGTTATCGATCTATCGATATTAAACCCCGGAGAAGGTCCGGTGGGGGCTGTAAAGCGCTTGGTTGTCGGTGAATATCAGGGAGAGCAGCTCGCTTTTTTAGCCGAAGGGGTCCCACTACTGAGCGTAGATCTTATCGGGACAAAGGTTAATTTGCCAGAGTTCCTGGCTGAATACCGAATTTCAGGAGTTGACGAATGAGTATCCTGGATGATGTCTTCGGCTTCTTTGTTGAAGAATCTGTTGAACACCTTACGGTTCTCGAAGAGGGGCTGCTTGGACTGGAGAAAGATCCGGCTTCAGGCGAGGGCGTTATCGAACCATTGTTCCGTGCAGCCCATACTCTGAAGGGTTCGGCTAACCTGGTCAATGTGACTGAGGTCGGAGCGATTGCTCACCGTTTAGAGGATATCCTCGAAGAGATTCGAGATGGGCATAGCCTGCCGACTAAATCGCGGGTCAGTGCAATGCTGTTTGCGCTCGATCAGATCCGTGAGTTGGTTCATCTGCGTAAGCAAGGCGCAGCGGCTCCGGAAAACATGGTTACCGAAGCCTTGAGCCGTTTAGCCCAGGCCGATAATCCTGACCTTGTTGAAGAGCAGGATGTGGCGGAAACTGGAGCCATGGCCGCAGAGGTCATACCAGCAAGCGTTGAGGTAAATCACGACTATGCCGGCCAAGAACGCCGGGAACCAGCACGGCGCTTTGAGGAAGCTGGCGTGGTTCGTGTGGGAATGGATAAAATCGAAGCCTTGATGGGGCTGGTCGGAGAATTTACCATTGCCAAGAACCACCTGATGAATCGATTGCCGGAACTTGAGGAAATGCGGACCGAAGTCGATTTTGCTGGTAAGCGTCTCTTAAAAGAGGTTGCTGGGTTTTCTGAGCGCTACGACTATACCCTGCCAATGCAAAATTCTCTGTCTCAGGATGATAGCTTCCAAGAACTAGAATTTGACCGCTATGACGAACTGAATTTATTCTCACGTAAGCTTAGCGAAATTACCAACGATATTGAAGAGGCGATTAAAGAAGTTTGCAGCTGACTTCTTTTTGCAGATGTTTTGCAATCAGAAATCAGGATGGCTTGAAAATCCAAATTCAAATACATATGTTTGAGTGATAGGTGCGATCATAAAAATGTAAGTAATTTTCTTAATTGAGACTTAATTAATCTGAAAACAAGGACAATGATGCCTCCCCGGCAGTTTAAGGGAGGTATATTTTTCTGTCAAAAAGGATCTCCATGATGAAATCTATATTGGAAGAATCAGCGTGGTCAGTAATAGCAATTGCTTCATAGCCAAGCACTTGCACCCTGCGCAGATGCTCTGCAGGTATAAGTTCACCGTCACTGAATAATGAATGTGTGTGCAAATCAATCATAATAATCCTCAGTTCTACAAAAAATTATATAAAAAAAT
>CAMYNC010000289.1 GCA_947259685.1 uncultured Desulfuromonadales bacterium
CAAGCATTTGCGCGGAGGCGTAGTGCTTTACGCCGCACAAGCGAATGTGCTGATTGACGCCGAACTGGTGAAAAAGGGCAGTTTCCGGACAGAAACTAAATAGCCCCAAGAGCGAAAAGTCTATTCACCTGCGAATATTTTATCCAGGAATGAATAATATTTTTTCTTCTTTTCTCCCTGCAGTCTCATCCGCAGATGAAAATCCTATTCAATTTCAAAGCATTGAGCCGAGCTTTCGCTTTTCAAGAGTTGGTATCTAAATTGCTCTTCCAGTAAAAGCGAACACCAGCTTGTCCCGCAGCAGAAGGACACAGTAAAGTGGATTAAACTGAAGCGATCAGCGTCCTGCCCGAGCGAGCTTTGCGATCGCCTAAAAGCTAAGGCGAAAACAGGGAAGCAAAATGACAATTATCGACCAGACTCAGGACTTTGCAGCGCCAAAAGCGGCCAGCAGCAGGCGTGATGATTGCCCTCCCCAGAACCCTCTTGGGCCTGGGATGAATGCCCGTATCCAGCGCCTGCGTAAGCAGACGGTGGAAGCAGAGCCGAGCCTTTCTATTGAACGGGCCTTGCATGAGACCGCCTTCTATCGGGAAAACTTCGGCAAGTACTCGATCCCGGTGCTGCGAGCGCTGAACTTTCTTGATCACTGCCAAAAAAAGACCATCTATATCGGCGCCGATGAGCTGATCGTCGGCGAGCGGGGTCCGAGGCCCAAGGCGGTACCGACCTTTCCGGAGTTGACCTGCCACAGCGTTGAGGATTTTCAGGTCCTCAACAGCCGAGAACAGCAGCGCTACCGGATCAGCGACGAGGATATCACAACCTACGCCCGCGAAGTCATCCCCTACTGGCAGGGACGGACGGTGCGCGAGCGGATTTTTGGACATGTGCCCAAAGAGTGGCAAGCCGCCTACCAGGCGGGGCTGTTTACCGAGTTCATGGAGCAGCGCGCTCCAGGCCACACCGCTCTGGATGGACAGATCTACCAAAAAGGGATGCTGGACTTTAAAAAACAGATTTCCTCAGAAATCGATCAGTTAGACTTTTTGAACGATCCAGAGGCGACAGATAAACTTGAAGAACTTAAAGCGATGGAGATCTCCTGCAACGCGGTGATCTTCCTTGCCGAGCGCCATGCTGATCTTGCCGAGCAGCTGGCGACCACAGAGGACGACCCGCAACGCGCCAGCGAGTTGCGCGAAATAGCCCGGGTCTGCCGCAAGGTGCCGGCCCAAAAGCCCGACAGCTTCTGGGAGGCGATCCAGATGTACTGGTTTGTCCATCTGGGAACCATCACCGAGCTGAACGGCTGGGATGCCATGAATCCCGGGCACTTCGACCAACACCTGGCCCCCTTCTACGAAAAAGAAATCGCTGCCGGGGCTCTGAGCCGTGAACAGGCCAAGGAGCTGCTCTGCTGTTTCTGGATCAAGGTCAACAATCATCCGGCACCGCCCAAGGTCGGCATCACCGCCCGCGAGAGCGGCACCTACAACGACTTCACCAATCTGAATATCGGCGGCATCACCGGCGAAGACAAGGACGGCGTCAGTGAGGTCAGCTACATCATGTTGGAGATCATTGAAGAGCTGCATATTTTGCAACCAGGCAACGCCGTCCATATCAGCAGTAAAACCCCCGAGCGTTTTCTTGAGGCGGCCTGCAAGGTGATCCGCCAGGGACACGGCTACCCTTCGGTTTTCAACCCCGATGTCTATGTCACCGAACTGCTGCGTCAGGGGAAATCGCTGCGCGACGCCCGTGAAGGGGGCTGCAGCGGCTGCATAGAAGTCGGCGCCTTCGGCAAGGAGGCATTTATCCTGACCGGCTACCTGAATGTGCCGAAGATCCTTGAGGTCACACTGAACAACGGCATCGATCCCCTCAGTGGTAACAAGGTCGGCATCGAGACCGGTGATCCGCGCGAATTTAATTCGTACCAGGAACTGTATGACGCCTTCGTCACGCAGTTGAACTACATCGTCGATCTGAAAATCCGCGTCAGCAACTACATCGACCGGATGTTCGCCAAGTACGCACCGGCGCCTTTTCTGTCTGTGGTGATCGAGGACTGCATCAGCAAGGGGCGCGATTACTACGATGCCGGGCCGCGCTACAACACCAACTACATTCAATGCACCGGCCTCGGAACAGTCACCGATAGCCTCTCGGCGTTGCAAAAGCACGTTTTCGAGCAGCAGACCTTCAGCATGGCGCAGCTGCTTGATGCCCTGCAGAAGAACTTCGCCGGCGAAGAATTCCTCCGGCAGACGATCCTCAACAAGACCCCCTTCTTCGGCAATGATGATGACGCCGCTGACGACATCGCCCTGCAGGTCTATGCCGATCTGCTCGGCGCCATCGACGGCAAACCGAACACCAAGGGGGAGAGCTTCCACCTCAACATGCTCTCGACCACCTGCCACATCTATTTCGGCAAGATGCTGGCCGCTACCCCTAACGGCCGGTTGGCCGGCAAGTCGATCTCCGACGGCACCTCACCCTCCCACGGCGCCGACACCAAAGGCCCCTCGGCGGTGGTCCGCTCGCTGACCAAGCTTGACCACACGATGAGCGGCGGCACCTTGCTGAATCAGCGTTTTCTGCCGAGTTTGCTGCAGCGGGACGAGGATTTCAAGAAGCTCGCAGCGCTGATCCGCAGCTACTTCACCCTGGGCGGCCACCATATCCAGTTCAATGTCGTCGATACGAAAACCT
>CAMYNC010000290.1 GCA_947259685.1 uncultured Desulfuromonadales bacterium
ACAAGTTGACGTAAAACCTCCCCCTGGCGTAATCGTTAAACGTTTTAAGGAGATAATTTTATGGCAGGGCCGCGAACGCTCGTCCTTGAAATTCATAAACTGACCGAACATCTTTACCGCGTTCTTCAGGAACAGGTGGGCGCGCCGTTGGCCGAACTGGTTGAGCATGTTTTCGATCTGGCAAAAGCTCGCCGGGCCGGCGACGTCAAAGCCGGTGCTGAACTTGAGAAGCTTGTGGCCGAGCTGGATGAACGCCAGGCCGAGGTGGTATTGACCGCAGTCAGTCTGCGCTTTGATCTGATTAACATGGCCGAGGATCGCCACCGCATTCGTATGCTGCGTGACCGGGAACGGCGCAGCGGCGGTAAGCCCCGGCCTGAGTCCATCGGCGCAGCGCTGGCCTACCTGGGTGAAGAGGGTTTCAGCGCCGAGCAGATTCAAGGGTTCCTCGACAAGCTCAGTATCGAACCTGTGTTCACCGCCCACCCCACGGAGGCGAAACGGAGGACGGTGCGCGGCAAGCTCAAAAGCATCCAGCAATATCTGGCTGCCCTGGATCAGCACGAACTCCTGCCCAGGGAGGAGCGATTGCTGGAAGAACGTATTCACAGCGAAATGGTCGCGCTCTGGCAGACCGAGCCGCATCGTCACAACCGGCCCACCGTAATCGAAGAGGTGGAGCGAGCTCTTTTTTTCATGCATACCCTCTGGGATGTGGCACCCCGGCTTTACGGTGAGCTGGAAAAGGGACTGTCTCGTTATTATTACGGAAAAACATTTTCCCGCACCAGGTTCCTCCATTTCGGCTCCTGGATCGGTGGTGATCGTGACGGTAATCCTTACGTTACCAGTGAAGTGACGGCCAAGACCCTCACCATCCTAAGGCATGCCGCACTCGACGCCCATCTTGCCGAATGCCGGCAGATGTACCGGAAACTGAGCATATCTGTGCGGTTGGCCGGGGTGAATCAGGAGCTGGTGGATCGTTTGGATCAGGCGCTTGACAGGTGGCCTCAACTGGTTACCCGGCTTGAAGGGGTACAGGAGCAGGAGCTGTATCGCCGTTGGTTGCGGCTTGTTGAATGGCGTCTCCAGCAGAGTCGGGTGGCCATTCCATTTGCCGAACCTCCTCAGGGAGCTTATCAGCGGGCGGCCGAACTGCTGGCCGACATTGAGCTGGTGGTGCGAAGCCTTCGTGAGAACGGAGCCCGGGATGTGGCTGAAAGCACGGTGGAGAGCTGGCTCTGCCGCATCCGGGTCTTTGGTTTTCACATGGCCTGCCTGGATATCCGTCAGGAATCGGATCATTACGAGCAGGTAGTGGCGGAACTGTTGGCCAGCCGGAATTTATGCATCAACTACATGAGCCTGGACGAAGAGGAGCGGCAGGATATTCTTTGCAGAACCATGGGCTCGGTTGAACCGATTGATTCAGGAACACTGTCTGAACAGGCCGGGGAAACATTGGCCCTTTTCCGCCTGCTGGACAGGACCGTGCGTTATTACGGTCCTGAAGTGCTTGGAGGGCATGTCATCAGTATGACTCACCAGCCAAGTCATGTGCTGCTGGTTCTCTGGCTGCTGCGCTGGGCAGCAGCTGAATCAGGGATGAAAGACCAGCTTGGGGTGGGAACCGCCGGCATAGTGCCTTTATTTGAGACCATCGATGATCTCAAACGTGCGGCTTCCATCATGGAGGTACTGTTCAATAACAAAACCTACAGTGATCAACTGGAGACCCACCATAAAAAACAGATAATCATGGTGGGTTACTCGGACAGCACCAAGGACGGCGGGTACCTGGAGGCATGCTGGAGTATTTATCGCGGCCAATCCGAGCTGCACGAAATCTGCAGACGTTACAGTGTGACGGCGGTCTTTTTCCACGGTCGGGGTGGCTCCCTCGGTCGGGGCGGAGGCCCCGCTGCCCGCAGCATCATGTCCCAGCCACCGCATACTGTGGAAGGGGCGATCAGAATGACCGAGCAGGGAGAGGTGCTGGCGGCCCGCTACGATGATCCGGATATCGCTTTCCGCCACCTGGAACAGGTAACGGCTGCTACAATTCTGGTAAAAGCGGTAAGCGGGGAACAGCCCCGTCGGGAGTGGCTCGAATGTATGGAGGCTCTGGCGGAACGGTCGTATCAGGTGTATCGGGATCTGGTGGAACAGCCCGGTTTTGTCGAGTATTTCCGGCAAACCACGCCTATCGAAGAGATCGAGGCTCTGCCCATCGGCTCGCGGCCTTCACGGCGCAAGGAAAATGTGCATACTCTGGAAACACTGCGAGCCATTCCCTGGGTATTCGCCTGGACCCAGAGTAGAGTGATGATTCCGGCCTGGTACGGGCTGGGAACCGCCATGGTTGAGTTTGCCCGAGCAGATACCGAAGGGTGGAGGAAACTGCAGCGGATGTATCAGGAATGGGCCTTTTTCAAGGGCACTGTTGATAACGCCGAACAGGCCCTGGGCAAGGCCTCTCCCAGTATCGCCAATCTTTACTCGCGGTTGATGGAGAATCAGGAACAGCGCCGGAGTATCTGGGACAGGCTGGTCGGTGAATATGACCGATCCTGCAAGGCGGTGTTATACGTCAACGAAAGCAACGACCTGTTGGATGTCACTCCCTGGCTGGCCCGCTCCATCGAGGAGCGGGATCCATATGTCGATCCCCTGAACCTGATACAGATGGAGCTGATGAAGAGGGGGCGGCAACAGACCAGAGGGGGCGGCAACAGACCGGTGAGCCTGGTATGGAACCGGACAAGTTCCAGGCCCTTATCCGGCAGAGCATTCAGGGTATATCGGCCGGTATGCGAACCACCGGCTGATATCGATCCTTATCTCGGAAAGTGGGGTTAAGAGCGGAAATGATTGCCTTTGCGATTTGTCATTAACCCCTCCTCACCACTTGACATATACCTGTGGACTGTTAACCGTTTAATGACGACAAGATAAACTTAACCATGGAGAGGGGTATGCATATCACGATTAGTGAAAAAGCAGAAAAGATGCTGCAAGGGAAGTTGGAAGAGGGGCAGTTCCTGAGGGTGGCAGTGACGCAGGGAGGGTGTGCAGGATTGACCTATAGCGCTGCAATTGCCACAGAGATGAACAGCAACGAGAGCGTAGTCCATGCAGTGGGAACGATTCATATCGTCACGGATGGAGACAGTGTGAAATATCTGGACGGTCTGGTCATTGATTACTCCGATGACCTGATCAACGGTGGCCTCCAGTTTACAAACGCCAACACCGGGAATACGTGCGGCTGCGGCCAGAGTTTCAGTCTGGCCGGTTTCCCGACAATGGAAGGAGGAAAGTGCAGCACCTGAACGTATCACTCAGGTCTCATCCTTATCAAGCAGCAGGAAAACTACTGCCGGTGTTGATTCTCCAGAGCCTTCCTTTGCTGGCATCGGTTCAGTGGTTTGTCTGCGCAGCCGGAACAGCCCCTGGATATCACCACCGTCACTGGTGAAATAGAAATGTCCATCCGGTCCCATTAATGCACCACTCGGCCTGGCAAAACGGCTGCCGTCATTGCGCTGAAACCCCGTGATCACATTTTCAACAGTCGTCGGCTGGCTACCGGAAAAACTGAACATCACAACTTTTGGAGGGCGACGGGTTTCCAGACCTCCACCACGGGAGGGGTCCGTAGCCCAGGAACCATGAATGGAGACAAGGGCGTTGCTGGAAAATGCTGAACCAAGCGAATTGCCGCTGACAAAGGTAACTCCCAGGGGCGTACTCCGCGCCTCAAAGGTGACTGCCGGAGGCGTTGCCTCGTGGGC
>CAMYNC010000291.1 GCA_947259685.1 uncultured Desulfuromonadales bacterium
GTGGTGCCTCGACAAGGAAGTGGTCTCCCTCGGCGAACAAACCGACGAACTCGGAGAAACCGTAAGCCTCACCGAAGAATATCGAGTGCGCCGCGGCGGCGGCTGGGACAGCCGGGCCAACTACCAGCGCACCAGTTTCCGGCGCACCAGCCACTCCAATGAGTACCGTAATGACGACACCGGCTTCCGCCTCGCCCTACCGGTTCCGGCGGCCGGACAATAAACATCTGTAGGGGCGTCCCGGTGGGACGCCCGCGCCGAACATCGAAATTAAACCCTGGCGTGCCAGCGGCACGCCCCTACAACATGATGAATTACGACGTAATCAAAGGACCACCAACCATGCGCCACATTCTCCTGCTCTGCCTGCTGCCCATTCTCCTCCTCGGCTGTGACCCGACCCCACAGCAGACCAGCACCCCCGCCCCAGCCCCGGCGGAAACCGCAGCGAAGAACGCCCCTGAGGCCCCGACCGGCAGCGGCCTGTTCCACCAGCCGGTCGAACCGGTGCTGGTCGAACTGCCGAGCGAGGCGCTGCCCCACTGGCGGACCGAGAACGCAACAAAACCGGCGCTGGTCCTGTTCTCCTTCGACCCGCTGCTCAAGTCGATCGGCCCAAGCCTGCGTGATCGCTCCCGTGAACTGGCGCTGACCGGCAGCCCTGAGCAAATGCGCCGGCACGGCAGCTACAATGTCGCCGAACCGCTGATCCTGCCGGTGCAGACCGTCGATGCAGCCCTGGATGCCGGAATGTTCTCCAAGCTCTACTGGATTTTTCCCTCCAAAGTTTCGCCTGAGCAGCTGGATCTGGCCCGCTTCCGCAAGCAGATGGAAGAACAGGGAATCCTCAGCGGTGATGAGCTTGCCAGCCTCAATCTGAATGCCGGCCACTTTACCGCCCAGGTCCGCGGCATCCCCTTTGAAGCAGTCCATTATCAACAGCTTAGCGACATCAGCGAACCGCTGGTGCTGCATATCGACATGAGTTTCTTTCGCGGCCTCTACGACAACGAAATCAAATCGCCCCTTTACGGTCTGCTGCGCGATACCGTCGATAGCCTGCGCGGGCTGAACTGGCAACCGCTGATCACCAGCCTCTCCTACTCGACCCTCGAAGGGGCAACCTCCCTCGATGTGCGCTTTATGATCAACAACCTGGCAGAGATGATCCGCAACCCGGCGCTGCTGGAAACAGACATGCCAAAAGCCTGGCAGGTGCGCAGCGAGGCGCTCTATGCCGGAGATATGTACAGCGAATCGAAAAAAATCGAGCTCTCGCAGCAGATTGCGCAACTGGCGCCACAGAGTGCCGCTGCCCATTACGACCGCTTTCAGGCACTGTTCCTCAGCAAAAAGATCGCACCGGCGATGCAGGCCCTGCATCAAGCCGTCAAGCTTGATCCCGGCTATGGCGCCGCCTATATTCAACTGGCGCAGATGGCGGTGGAAGACCGGAACATTGATACCGCCCTTGAGCTGCTTGAGCGCGCCGAACCGCTGTTCCCGGAAAATCCGTTTATCCCGCTGCAAAAAGCTCACCTGCTGACCTTAAGCAATCAACCGGAAGCAGCCAAAGAACATCTCGCGCGGTTACCGCAAACCTGGTCGCCGCTGTACCATCAAAAGGTTCCCGGTGCGATTGCCGATTTGCGGCAGAAGCTGGCCGGCCATAAGGAGCAGCCCGATGAAAAAGACTGAGTCACTCAGCCCCTATCTGATCCTGGTCATTGCTCTCATTTTTCTGGCAATTCCACCTGAAACATTTTTTTCCCTGCCCAGCGGAAAAGAACCCACCACTGATAAACCGCCGACACCTCCACTACTGGAAACCTTCCAAGGCTCGCCACAGCTCTCACTCTTTCCCCGCCTCGGCGATTACCGCCCTGAAGATGGCGAAGAGCGGCTGCTGTTCTGGCGTTCCTACCGCGATCACCTGCTGCGAATTTCCGGTGTGGTGAAAGAAAATGCCATCCTTGGCAACAAGGTTTTCAGCTTCCGTGGCATCAAAAGTATCGACTCGGTCGGCCACTTCGCCCCCCTGGCGGTCAAACCGAGCACCAGCTACCGGCTGCGCCTGAAACTCAACGCCACCCTGCCCGAAAAAGCCAGCACTGGAGTCGGTATCCTACAGTTCAATAAATTTCTCTGGCTCGGCGAACAATACCCGGAGAGCTTGCAGAAGGAGATTTTCGTCGGCAGCAACGAACTGTTGCGGATCCGTAAAACCAACGGCTGGCAGGAATTCGACCTGCAGTTCACCAGCGGCCCGGAAACCCGGATGGTTCACCTGGTGCTGTTCCGTGAAGGCCCGGCCAGTGATCGGGTTCCGGTGATGGTAGATAATATTTCGGTGGAGGGGGATTGATTACGGGCGTGCCAGCGGCACGCCCCTACGTCCACCATAGATACAATTTGTAGGGGCGTCCCGCCGGGACGCCCGGATTTTATCGGGAGGGGGAATCCCATGAATAACAAGCCAAACCGGCAATCCACTCGTTTGCGCGGCTTCGATTACCGCAGCACCGGCGCCTATTTCGTGACCATCTGCTCGTACCAGCGGGAAAACCTTTTCGGTGAGATTAACAATGGAGAGATGCGGTTAAATACAATCGGGGAGATCATCGCCGAAGAATGGCAAAGAACCGGAAAAATCCGTGACAACCTGTCGATCGATCAATTCGTGGTGATGCCGAATCATTTTCACGGGATCATTTT
>CAMYNC010000292.1 GCA_947259685.1 uncultured Desulfuromonadales bacterium
TTCACCGCAGAAGATATGAACAGCCGACAGCCGGCATTCCGTGGCTATGAAAAGGGTGTGCCCATGGGCGGCGACCTGATGCAGGCGAAAGGCAAGAAATCACCCAACTTCATGGTTTATGCGCTTCGTGATCCAGTCGGTGCCAACCTCGACCGTATCCAGATAATCAAAGGCTGGACTGATAAGACGGGGAAAACCCACGAAAAAATCTATGACGTCGCTGTGTCCGACGGCCGGAAAATTGCCGATGATGGCCGCTGCAAGACACCAGTGGGCAATACGGTGGACATCAAAAACGCCAATTGGACAAATACCATCGGTGCCTCGGAACTGACAACGGTGTGGACCGATCCTGACTTTGATCCGAAACAGCGAGCCTTCTACTATGCCAGGGTGCTCGAAATACCGACACCGCGCTGGATAGTATACGATGCTCACCGCTACGGGGTCGAAATTCCCGATGGTGCTACGACTATCGGCCAGGAAAGAGCCTATACGAGTCCGATCTGGTACACACCAGGGAGTTAACGCGCGAGTCAAGCCATGAGCAGTTGGCCTTTAGCTATTGCTAATAACAGACCTGCTAACTGCTCATGGCTAACAGCGAATGAATAGGGCGTTTATGAAAGGTATTAAAACATTACTCTATGAACCTCTGGTGCATTTCCTGATGATCGGGGCCGTGCTTTTCCTTGCTTTCGGTCTAACCCAGGAGAAGAGCAATGATGCACCAAAACGCATCGAGGTGAGCTCCAGCCAGGTTGAGCAGCTCGCTGCCCAGTTTAAACGCGCCAGGCAAAGAGCTCCTAGCAAGAAAGAGATTGCCGCGCTGGTCGAGAGTTACGTGCGTGATGAAGTCTATTACCGGGAAGCTCTGGCTATGGGCCTTGACCAAAACGATCCCCAGGTCCGGTTACGGATGCGCATGAAGCTGGAATTTTTGCTTGAGGATTTAACCGCTGATGAAGCACCAGACGAGAAGGTATTGTCTGCCTACTTGCGACAGCATGAAGACAAGTTTTTTGTGGAGCCTCAAGTTTCCTTTTCTCAGCTCTACCTGGATCCTGATAAACATCCGGATTTTGAAGCAGTTGCGAAAAATATGCTGGTTCGTTTACATCACGGTGCAGCGCCTGAGTCGGTCGGCGATCAGACTCTCCTGCAATACGAATACAGGCTGGCAACGAAAACGGATATCGCCCGCTCGTTCGGCGAAGAGTTTGCCGATGCTGTGGTCAAACAAAAGCCGGGAGACTGGACCGGACCTCTCTATTCAGGGCTTGGGGTTCACCTTGTGAAGGTGAGTGAACGCCTCGAAGGCCGTCTGCCGGAGCTTTCCGAAGTGCGCGACCAGGTGGCGCGTGACTACAGTGCCGATCGTCGCAAGGAGCTCAAGGATAATGCCTATCAGAGGTTGCGTGAGAGGTATGAGATCGTTGTTGTGCCTCAGGACACGACAGGGAAACCCGGAGAGGCTGTGGCCGGTACTCTGCCGCAGGAGGCCGGGCAATGAGGCGATACATTTTATATATTTCAGCCTTCCTGCTGGTCCTCTGCTCCGGTTTTTTCGGAGAGTCCCTTGCCCATGAATCACAGCCGGGTCTTCTGGAGATGCGGCAATTGAACTCCAGCCGCTACGAGGTCATCTGGCGTGCTCCCATCTACTATGGAAAACCTCACCCCGCACGGCTGCAATTGCCCGAGGAGTGGAAGATAGTAGGAGAGCCGACTGTCAGAAAATTGCCCGATTCTGCCTTGCACCGGCAAGTGGTTGATGTGCCGGGTGATTCCATCAACGGCAGCATTATCCGTTTCCCCGGCCTGGAAGAAACGATCACCGATGTCTTTGTCCGGATCTCTCGGATGGACGGCAGCGAGACAACCCTGGTAGTTCGTCCGCCTCAACCATATACGGAATTGCGCGGTGAGCGTCCCTGGTATGTCTCGTCCGGCGAGTATATGACCCTGGGTCTTCACCATATTCTGATGGGTATTGACCACCTGCTGTTCGTTTTAGGGCTCCTGATTATTGTCAGTGGCCGCCACACCCTGGTCAAGACAATTACCGCCTTTACCGTGGCTCATTCAATAACCCTGGCCATTGCCACCCTGGGCTACGCCACTGTTCCGTCGCCGCCCCTCAATGCAGCGATCGCGCTGTCCATCCTTTTCCTGGGACCGGAGATCGTCCGGGTATGGCGCGGCCAGACAAGCTTTACCATTAAGCACCCATGGGTGGTCGCCTTTGGCTTCGGACTGCTGCACGGCTTCGGTTTTGCCAGCGGTCTGTCCACAGTGGGGTTGCCCACGGCCGAAATACCTCTGGCCCTTTTAATGTTCAACATCGGTGTTGAACTGGGACAGATAATCTTTGTGGTTTTGATCCTGCAACTCCAGCGATCGCTCAAAGTCTTGGAGTTTCGCTGGCCCCGGTGGGTGGAATTTGTCCCCGGTTATACGATTGGCTCCCTTGGGGCCTTCTGGACCATTCAACGTACTTTGATGATGTTTGCAATCATTTAATAATAAGGTGATGTCATGAAAAATAATTTCCTTTGCCGGAAGGAAGCACAATACATCCTGATGACTCTCTTTGCAGTTTTTCTGCTTGCCCCTGGCTCAGCCTGGGCCCACGTGGAATCTGGGCAGGCTGGAGGCTTTTTGAGCGGACTTTCGCATCCGGTCTCAGGTCTTGACCA
>CAMYNC010000293.1 GCA_947259685.1 uncultured Desulfuromonadales bacterium
TGAGACTTTGGGTGCTGAGACTTTGGGTGCTGAGACTTTGGGTGCTGAGACTTTGGGTGCTGAAGCTTTGAGCGTCGAAGATTCAGGTATAGAAACCACCTTGGGCACGGATACATCAACTGTTGACACCTTGGGCTCCGAGACAGGGGGTACCGAGGTTCTGGCTACAACTGCCGGGGCGGGAGACTGCCGCGGCGGCGATGCCACGCGCTGGGAAAAACGCTCTCCGGCCACTTGTCGTAGTTTTCCGTATTCGTCTTCGATAGCAGCAGCGCTGGTTTTTTCGTCACCCCTGGATTCAGCGGCGTTATTTTTTGTGGCAGTCTTCGCCGGTACCGCTGGTGGAGCTGATACCGTATCCACCCCTTCATCGGACTTCTCGGTATCCGTCGGTTCAGGGCGAATCGTGTGCTCTTTTTCAGCGTCCTTTGTGACAGATGTGGTAGCTGTGGAGGTCTCAATATCCATCGGTTTTTCCACCTCGGTGGTAGGAGTCACCGTGGATGGGACAATAGGCGTCGTATCTGGTGAGCGAGCCTGATCTTGTTCCGATTCATCGGGCACAACTTCGGCATCGACGGGTTCAGGCTGCCTGGGCTGCCAGCTTTGTGATTTCGGGGTGACGGTTTCCTCGCTACCCGGAAACACTTTGACCGATTTGTGCACACCGGTTTTCATTTGTGTTTTAAATGCATCACGAGACTCCCCAAGACCTGCGACTTTGAGCAATCCCTCCAGGTTAGTGTCAGTAACCACCATCACTGCAAGCAGTGATCCTGCAAGCAGGAACAAGCCTGCCGCCGCCACCCGGCGTTTGCCTTTGCGTTGCTGCGAACCCGGCTCATCAGCCGCAATTCTTCTGGCCGCAGGCCTGGCTGCCTTTCCGACAGGTTGCCGGTTGAAGGCAGTCGCCGTTCGCTCCGTCCTGTCCTCTGCGCGCCTGAGGGTTGGGGATTCCCGCTCCCACCTGTCAGTCCCGGCCGGGTCGAGCTGTTCTGATCGGGATCGAGTCGGCTTTTTCTTCACACGCCTTTGCGGTCTCCGCCGCTGCGATGAGCGTTGACTGGAAGGCTTGGGAGCACCCGCGTTGAATTGTCCCGCACGGGGGAGACTGCGCACTGGTGTCTTGGCACCAACCGCGGATTGCCCGACACCTTTCTCGTCGACATCTGCGGTCTTCGCGGGCAGTTTAGGGGGCAGTAAGAATTCCTGATGCAATTCCTCAATCACGGTTCTGGCATCGTCGCCAACCAGTTGGTGTTTCTGTTGCATGCCACCGTAGAGGAACAGGCGGTTACAGATCATGTTGATTCGTCGTGGTATACCACCACTGTATTTATACACCAGCCGCAGTGCTTCCTCGCTGATTGCCGGATCACCCTTCCAGGCCACCAGGCGCAGCCTGTGTTCGACATAGTCCACTGTCTCATCAAGATCCAGCAGCTCGAGCACCGAGGCTGCGACCAGACGCTGCTGCAGTTGTTCCATACCGGGCGTACGAATCAGGTCCAGCAATTTTTCCTGCCCGACCAGAAATATCTGCAGCAGTAATTGGTCTTTACGCTGTATATTGGCCAGCAGGCGCAATTCTTCCAGCGCACTGGGGGAGAGGCTTTGCGCCTCATCCACGATCAAAATAGTGCGGTGGCCGCGGTAGCTCTGCTGGTTGAGAAACCGTTCCAGTTCCAGCAACAGGTTGGCCTTACTTCGATCCTCAGGATGCAGATCGAATGAGTGAGCCACCATGTGCAGCAGATCGCGCGACTCCAGCTGCGTACTGGTCAGCGTCGCCACCCGCATATCTGTCTCTTCAAAACCGGCCAGGATATCGTTGATCAGGGTTGTCTTGCCGGTTCCCGGAGCCCCGGTTATGGCGATGAAACCCTCACCCTGAAGGAGCGCATAATCCAGGTAGGCCTTGGCATTGGCATAACTGCGGTGACCGAGAGAAAAGCGGTGATCAGGGCTCAGCCGAAACGGCTCGCCAGTCAGCTTGTAATAGGTTCTGTATACATCAAGCATTCGCTTTGAAATTCCCGGTCAACGCCCGAGACTGCCTACCCTCCGGTCGCTAACATACTAATTAATAATGGCCTAGAATTAACTTGACCCTGGCGCACACCTTGCTGGGCTGCAACTATAAATTTCAATTGTAACACTTGACACTAACATATTATCGTATTGCGAAGGACAAACTTTAAAAACCTCCTTAGAAACATAAACCTGCAAACACATTCGCAACAACTGCTCACACTGGGGCGGGAAAAATGTTACACTCCGACTGCGCCATGCCGGATTATTTACGGTCATCACTGGATAAATCTGGAATACGGGACAATCGCAGGGTCCAGAAGGACGGAAACAGATGAAAAAACCCATTGCTCAAATTTTAATCTGCTCTGTATTCCTCAACCCCCCTCTCTATGCGCAGGAAGCCATAGAAATCGAAATTGACAGTGCGCCTGTCGAGGTTGAAATACAAAAACCCGTTCCATCCGGGCAGCCCGAAGAACCCGCGCAACAGACCGTGGACACTCAGGACGCCGACGAAGAGCCCACTAAAGCGAAGGAAAAATCCGCCAAGAAGCGCAACTATGGTGTAGCGATTGCTGTAGGCGCGATTGTCGCCGGAGCCTTGGCAGCCCTTGGTGGCGGCGGCGGTGGCGGCGGTACCGATACCCCTCC
>CAMYNC010000294.1 GCA_947259685.1 uncultured Desulfuromonadales bacterium
AACCTCAACATCCGAAAACGGAATTCGTTGCTTGTCCCACACGTGCGAACGCTGGTCCTTGATACTTGTCGTTACCCGCAAAATACCGCGCAGGCCATCGTCAGACTTCTCGATTCCCATACCGACATCGATGAACGGCACGTCGAACTCTTCGAGCTTTCGTATTATTGACTCTTTGGCGCGCCCACCATCTATGCACAGGAACACGAAATCAAAGTCCTTCAGAAATTCCACGTTGGAGTCATCAACATTGACTTCGTGTGGAATAATATTTCTGTGCATGGGTGCATAGCGACCCTGAAGATAGTTAACCTTCCGTTGCCTTTTCCTTAGCTCGTCGATTGTCGGCGCGCCTGGGGATCGGAACGCGTTGTGCTGAAGAAACCAGTCACAATCGAATAGATGGATTTCGCTGACCGGTGTCTTAGCGACAAGGTCGAGCACATAGGCACCTGTGCCACCCAGGCCGACAATTCCGAGCTTTGCCAGTTCAAGCTTCTTCGTATCTGCCGTGATACTGGCTCGGCTCGATGCATTATCGACATAGTTGAACGGAGAATCTGAATCGTCATTCTTTATAACATGAAAGGTTCGCGCGGAAACATGAGGCTCTAATGCTTCAGCATGAACGGCGATCATCCCGACATATGTCGTCATCTTATGATAATAATCAGTGTAACCTTCCTTCGGTTTACTTGAAAATGAATGATTGGTGACAATACCATCGCAGATAATCTGGTCTTTGGATGCGTGCACCATCTTGCAGAGCATCGCGCCGTTTCTATCGCACGGATGCTCGCCAGCAAATAAAGCGACATGTGTCTTCGGTGTTGTGGTTACGTCACCAGCCAGATCGAGTACCGAAACAAGCTTGCCGCGCTTCACCTGCTGTTGCGCGTTGACGTACGGAACGTTGTGAAGAATCAAGTAACCGGACCGAATATCGATCTCATAGCCTTGTTCCTCAAGCTTTTTCAGGTCCGGACTAAGATTTATCGGTCGCCGTGACATTGAAAATCATTCCGTCTTTCACTTTCACCGACTCACCCTCGGGAAGTGTGCCTTCCGGCTTGTTGCCGTGACCCTTTCTGTAAGTGATAGTGAAACAGATGAATTCACCGGTAGGGGGATTGTCGAAGGCCAGCGAGACAAGCTCGTCAAAAGACAGCTCATCGTTTTTTGGCACCTCTTTCTCACGGCCGTTAACAATGATCGTAACGGTCTTGTCGTGACCTTCGCCTTTGCCGGGTTTATCGTTTGGCGTGTTCATTTGCAGTCTCCTGAAGATTTTTGCTTCACAAATTGTTCCGTCATGCTAATATTGACGAAATCGTCTAGTTGGCGAGTAAAAAAAGAGGTCGCCCTATGCTTTTATCGTCATCTTATACTATACGTAACCGTCAAGTAGGAGTCAACCTTGCCCAACGAGCTTTTTTCTAAACGATTACAAGAGCTTCGCGATGAACGCGATCTAAGTCAGGAAGAATTAGCAAAAAAGGCCAGACTACAGGCATCCGCCATATCGCATTTTGAGACCGGTGCACGTAAACCATCCTTCGATAATCTGCGCAGACTGGCCGACGCTCTTGAAACGACCGTCGACTACCTTATGGGCCGCACCGATGCGCCAGACGCCGCCCTTGCCGCAGGGGACCAGCTGTATCGGGACTTTGAAAAGCTAACTGACCATGACCGGGCAATCGCGCGAGATTTCATGGCTACACTGGCACGGCGCGCAAGAAAAGAAAACTGATGTCCAAGTCTCTCTGGCAGAGCGTCGCTGCACGCGAAGCGGAATCGCTCATCCGAGAGCTCGGCATCGACGAATTGCCAATATCGCCGTTTAAGGTGGCCGAGGCATTGGGCATTGATGTACAGGCCCTGCCATCCAATTCGAAAAGCGGTGTATCAGGTATGCTACTGCGCCAGCAGAACCTCTTTGGCATCCTTTACTCAACATCCATTGACAGTGTCGGCTTTCAGCGATTTAGTGTCGGCCACGAGATCGGTCACTACTGGCTGCCCGGACACCCGGAATGCGTGCTTAGGGATGGCGCACACGTCTCGCATGCGGGCTTCGCATCAAAGAATAGGTATGAACTTGAAGCAGACCATTTCTCGGCAGCGCTCCTCATGCCGGCCGCACTTTTCGATAGGACACTCAATAATGTCGGCGACGGCATGGAGGCGATTGAAAATCTTGCCGGACAATGTATGACATCACTTCCGGCAACGGCAATCCGATACGCCCAGCGTTCGCCTGACGCAACCGCCATTGTCGTTAGCTGTGGAAATCAGGTCGAATACTGCTTCTTGTCCGAAACACTGAGAGAGAGGAACGGACTGGAATGGATCAAGAAAGGAAGCTTGCTTCCGATAGACAGTGCAACGCGGGAGCTAAACGGCGATGCAGAGAAGGTCATGAATGGCGACCGCGCTAACAATGAAAGCACGATGCAGGACTGGTTTGGCGGGACGATCGAAGCAGAGCTCTACGAAGAAGCAATCGGCCTTGGCAGTTATGGAAAGACACTTACGGTCCTCTCAATCGAGGAGCTGCCTGACGCCGAAGAAGTTGAAGACGAGGAAGAACTGGAAGAATCCTGGACTCCCCGGTTCAGACGTTAATCGACGAACAGCCGCTACGCAGTTTTCTCCAGGCCGGCCAACACTTCCCGA
>CAMYNC010000295.1 GCA_947259685.1 uncultured Desulfuromonadales bacterium
GAGAGGTGATTGCCTCTGTCGGCTCCTGACGGTCGGCGCTGTCAAGCTGATGCAGATAACGCGCAACGCTCTCCTCGATCTGCTTCATCCGCCGCGCCAGGTGAGCGGACAAACCGGAGCTTGAGATATCGCTCACATAGGGCCGCTGCTGACCCAACTTGGACCTTCGCCGGTTGGCGATAATACCAACCTAACTATGTAGAATAATTTCACCGATATTCTTGGCTTGGGCTTTGCTGATTTTGCTGTAGCGGCGCTGGACAGGCTGGCTTAGCTCTCTGAAAAACTCATCACTCAACCTAATATCGCCAAGCACAGTTGAACCTTCCACCACTTCATCTGCTTGAATTTGCTCTAAGCGGGCTGCCTTGTTAACTTCCGGCCCAATCAGGGTGAACTGATGACGCGAAGCAGAGCCAAAATCTCCACTCAGAACAAGACCGATGTGCAGCCCGATCCTTAAGCGAAGATGTGTGCGGCCGATCGTTATTTCACCGACGAGATCTTTTGCTTCTTCCGCTGCTCTCAGTGTGCTTAGACACGCATGACCATCATCGCTAGAATTATTCGGCAAGACCCAGAACGCCATAAGGCCATCGCCGATAAATTTGTCGATATGCCCACCATGTGCAGAGAGTGGAATTGACTGTGCATTAAAAAACCGCTGCACAATATCAGCAATTCTCTCCGGTGCTAGCTTGAGTGAATACTTGCTGAAATCCGCAATGTCAGAGAACCAGACGATCGCTTTGTCGACCTCGTAGCCGCTCAGATGGTCGCCGCCAGATTTTAGCCGACGGGTTAACGCATACTGGTTGGTATAGGCATGCAGGATGCGGGTATCGTCTTCCAATTGGCGACTCAGCGAAGAGATCTTTGCGCTGGCATTCTTTAGCTTCAGCGAAAGTATCCGAGCAATATTGCGCCAGATGAACTCCTTCTCCGGATGATCATCAATACTATTTCGCTCGATGACCAGAACCTCAACATTGCTTTCATTGGCGACAAGGTCGTACATCCGGCAGTGGCCATTCCCAAGCAGGTTCTGCTCACCAACTACTTGATTGCGATGCCGCACGAAAAGGGTCCGTTCATTCTCTTTCACTGCAACAGAGCCTGTTACGATAATCCACAAACACTCAGTGGTCTCGCCGCGTCTGCACAGATACTGACCCTCGGCGTAGCGGAATGGACGAGGGAAAAGCGCCTTGACATCGACTATATCGTCTACCAAGCCAGTAGCTACTATTGCCTCCTCGTAGTCTGTGTCGAGAACTATGGTTGGTTGATGGCGTGGAACCTTAGTCATTGAGCCGAGTGCTCCCTGTCTTTGTCGGTCAAGTGAGATTGCTCACAAATTGTGACAGTTTATGCGCGTTACTCGCGACATTGACGAAGTGCGCCACAAGCTTGATCAATCAGATATTGTAAAAAATAGCAGCTAGCGAACTCGCGGTTCTTGCCCTGGATCAATTTGGGATCATGATAATTATTAATTGGACCGCTGCTGACCCAACTCAGACATCTACCGCCTTCTTGGAAGTTGTTGAATACGCCCAGTTTGACGTAGATCAATGCAACATACCCGCCATCAATTTAGTGTCGCATCATGGGAGAGTCTGAATTCACAGCAACATCATCGCGCCAAAAAGGAGGAAGGTTCATGAAACAAGCACAAACTACGCCGTTCAGGGCAGTCGTGAATGTTGTGGGAATATTGGCATTTGGGTTTCTTCTAAATTCCGGGGCCGCCAAGGCCGATGATCCGGCGGTTGAAACGGACGTATTCTCGATAGCAAGGGGCGGCCAGTACTATGACAAATAGTGGGCTGTCATCGATGCTGACGAACCGAAGGGCACTCATGCCGCTTATACTGCCGAAGGCAAACAGAAAGGCGCTTCGACGTGGCGCTGCAAGGAATGCCACGGCTGGGACTACAAGGGCAAAGACGGGGCGTACGGCAAGGGTTCTCATTTTTCTGGTATCAAGGGCATTGATGGCAAGGCCGGCGCCGACGTTAAGGAAATTGTCAAAATTATTCGCGGCGAGCCTCATAACTTCACCACGCAAATGCTTCCCGACAAGACAGTTGAACGCCTTGCGCTTTTCGTGAGTGCTGGACAGCTCGATATGGACCAATATATCGACCGCGAGACCAAGAAAGCCAAAGGCGATCAAAAAAGGGGTGCGCGGTTCTACCAGACCGTGTGTGCGAACTGCCACGGCTTTGATGGTAAGGAAATAAACTTCAAGGACGACAAGAAGCCCGAATATATCGGAACCGTCGCGAGCGCGAACCCTGGGAAACATTGCACAAGACGCGTCATGGGCAACCTGGCCAGGTCATGCCGGCATTGATTGTGCTCGATACTCAGGACCTTGTTGATATTGTTGCATATGCCCAAACGCTGCCCGCGAAGTAATCATGGCCCCAACATAGGACAATCACAGCACGATTGTTAGATAAGCGCCAGCCAGCGGACGCCTGCTGCTCAGTCCGACCCGGTATGACTCTGTAGCAAGAACCATGTAACCATAGTCGAGGCCGAATGACTGTTGCTGGCAGATTGTGTTGCAAAACTTCCATTGAAAAGAACTGCGAACAGTGATTCCATTTCCTTAGTGCAGCAACTGCGGAGACGGACAATGATGGGACGTCAGACA
>CAMYNC010000296.1 GCA_947259685.1 uncultured Desulfuromonadales bacterium
TTGGATCACGAAAATCTGCACAACCTCTTGATGCACCTAGATAATTCGAAAAAGCTCTCATCACCAATAAGGTGACCACCAGTTTTTCAAATTACCTATACACATCAATATGCTGCACATCTTTTTCGCGCTCAACTGCGGTTTCTAGGATTGACCATTTTTTCCATAAACTACCTCGCAGCTAGCTACGGGATAGTAACAACTTGCAACCTTTGCTGCATCGCGCAGCAAGCTACGGAAACCACAAAAATAAAGCCGGCTGCATCAAGCAGCCGGCTCCGGGGTTTCAATTTCAGTTATAATCTAAGGCTTTTTCTCCTCCAAATATCCAAGCGTTGCATTCCAGAACGACAGGTCGTACTGGGTCTTCTCGTAAAGCCGGGCGTTCATAATGACGATTCCGGCGATTTCGGCGACCGCTGACAAGAAGGTGACATCCTCCTGATTGTAGGCGCGTTTTTTCGCCGAGTAAACCCGCAGCACGCCAATCTCCCGACGTTGGGCAATAATCGGCAGCGAAAGGATCGAAGCGATCCCTTCAGCCAGGGTCTCCACCGGATATTCCAGACGCTGATCGGTGGCGGTGTCGGCAATCAGCACCGGGAATCCTTTGAGAGTTTCCTGAATGCTCTTGTCGGCATGCGCCGGCCCCTTGGTCAGAAATCGTTCACTGAGCCCCTTGCTGGCGAGCAGGTCAAGCTCGTTGGTCGATTCGTTGATCAGCCGCAGAGCTGCGGCCTTGGCCTGCATCAGGTCGGTCACCCGCTCGATGATAAGTTCCATCACTTGCTTGGAATCAAGGGTCGAGAGGATCGCCCGGGTAATTTCATGCAGGGCACGGAAATATTCGAGACTGCGCTGGGCATCGCCCGGTTCAGAAGCAAAGGCGCAAACTTGCTGCTCGACCTCGACCGGCGCATTCGACAGTTCGACGCCGACATCCTGCAGCAGGGTCGAAAGCTTGACCCCTTCGGCTTCGTAGAGCCTGGCGTTGGCGATCGCCAGGCCGCCGAGTTCGGCCATCGCCGAGACCAGTTCGATCTCTTCGGCACTGAACTCACGCCGTTCGGCACTGTAGAGGCGCAGCACGCCGATCGCCTTGTCTGAAGCCTCCAGCGGCAGCGATAACATGGTGTTGATCCCCTCGGTACGCAGTTCGTCGCGGTACTGGATGCGTGGGTCGTCGTAGGCATCCTGAATACAGACCACCTCGCCGCTGAGCACTTCCGGCACGCTAAGGTCGGAATTCAGCGCCCCCTTATTGAGATAGGCCTCACTCAAACCACAGGACGCAACCTGCTCCAGTCGATGGGTCTGCTGGTCGACCAGGAGCAAGCTCCCCCCCTTGACCTTCAGCGCGGCAACCGAGCGTTCGACCAGGGTGTCGAGGGTGGTCTGCAGCGAAGAAGACGAAAGGATCGTCTGGGTGGTTTCATAAAACAGCTTAAAATAGGCTATTGACCGGTTTTTCGACATGAAATAATAACTCTCCTGCGATAAATTTGAGACAATGTTCTATTTCAGTATATCGGTAAACTTGGAAGAGGAAAAGCAATTTTAAACGACTCTAGCAGGGGAGGTTGCATATCTTCATCTTCTTTCTGGCCTAGCCAATAGGGGGCAGGCACCAACAGAACCTCAAAGCCCGGCAGACAGATCTTTTCCGTTCGCTGCCCCGCAGAAAAATCAACCATCCCCCCAGGTCAGCAGGGAAGGATCAAAACCTTTTTCCAGTGCTGGCTTGATAATTTGAAAATAAGGGGAAACATCGAAGTCACGCGGAGCAAACAGGCTATGGTGGCGAATATACAGAATCTCCCGGTAGCACTTTTGGCAAGCAGGGTCGGTTGACTTTGCAATATCGACTTCTGGAAGGATCGGGTAGCGGACCGATTGAAAGGCCTGGGCAAGCAGCGATGAGCAGATCGCCCGGGTCGGGTCGCCGCTGCCGATGGCCAGTAACCGACGACGCCAGCGAACCGGTAGAAAGGGAGTCGGGATCAGGTACCTGGCGAGGTCGATAATATTTTTCAGGTCATAGCGCTGTCCGAGCCTGGCAATGGCAAACTCACAAAGGCTACTGATCTCGCTGTCGGAAAGACCAACCGGCCGGCAAATTCGGGTGTGACTGTCGGAATATTCGCTTAAGGGAACCGCGCGAATCCCGGCATTGACATCGGCCTCGATCAGCACCAACGGGTCCTCGGCGGCTGGTTCTAACACATCGCCGATATACAAAGCGGCATGTGACCAGCTTGATTGGGTGAGGTACTTGATGGCGGTACTGATACGACTGTTGCCAGCCACCAACAAAACGTCTCCAACCCTGAGTGTGGCGGCCAGGACGTCCGGCTTACTGGTGGCAATCTCGGACTCACCCGACCGGGGTTCGGAAAGATAGCGGGCAAGTTTTTGTCCGATTCGTTGTAAAAAATCCACCGCGATTAATTTCCTATCCTGCTGTTATCTCTACGAGGTCCCTAGGAGGCTGTCGGACTATTCGGGCCGAAGCGAAAATTTGGATGTTTGAGGCCAGATTTTGGCTCGTTTGAGAGCTCATAGCCGTAGCTATGGGCCGAAAAGGAGCTGAAATCTGGGCCAATCAGTCGAATTTGCAGCCGGTTCATGGATAGTCCGGCAGTCTCCTAGTTTTGA
>CAMYNC010000297.1 GCA_947259685.1 uncultured Desulfuromonadales bacterium
CACGCGAGATCCTGGGGAAGCTTAAGTCCACCGCAGCGAAAGGAATCTAGAAACATGGAATAAAGCCGGTCAACTTGAGTAGCCCGACAACTGCCAACTAAAGACTACCAACTTTATTTCGTCTTTTTGGCTTTCGTTTTCTTTTGTGTTGATTGGTACTCGCCACCAAACTTTTTGCGGAATTTTTCGACGCGTCCCATGGTGTCTACGAACTGTTGTTTGCCAGTGTAAAATGGATGCGAGGCGCTTGAGATATCGACGTAGTAGACTGGATATTCGTTTCCATCTTCCCACTTGATAGTCTCTTTGGTCTTGATCGTGGAACGTGTCAGAATTCCAAAATTGGCCTGTTTGTCTTTGAAAACGACTTCGCGGTATTCTGGGTGAATATCTGGTTTCATGGCAGTTCGGTCTTTATGCAGTAAAATATGGAGAGGAAACGCATTAAAACCTATCGCCTCAACGGCCGACTTTTAATCTCTAATTGAGCAGAATAACTCGATTGATGAAGACAGAACAACCAAGCAACGAAACCGCTCGCCTTGAGGCACTGCAAAGTTATCATATTCTCGATACCCTGCCGGAGGACTGCTACGATGACATCACCTTGTTGGCCTCCGAAATTTGCGGCACTCCCATTGCAGCAGTTTCCCTGATTGACAGGACACGGCAATGGTTTAAGTCCAAGGTAGGTTTGAAGATTCCGGAAACGGCAAGAGACGATGCATTTTGCGCCCACGCTATTCTTCAACCCGATATCACTGTCGTTAGCGACGTTCATGCCGACGAACGTTTTGCCGACAACCCCTTTGTCACCGGCGATCCGTGGATACGCTTCTATGCCGGCGCCCCTTTGATAACAGCAAAAGGCGAAGCCCTGGGAACGCTTTGCGTGATCGATCAAGTCCAACGCACCCTGACCGAAGCGCAGCTTAACACCCTACGGGTCCTCTCCCGGCAGGTTATGGCCCAATTGGAACTTCGAAGACATCTCGAACTGCAGAAACAAACCAACGAACAATTACAGAAACTAAGCATTACAGATGACGTAACCGGCTTTAACAACACACGTTTCCTGCACCAATACCTTGACCGGCACCTGAACGCAGCACCTGCCAAGCAAAAAAAGCTGACCCTTGTCTTTTTCGATATGGATAATTTCAAGCTGGTTGTTGACAGACACGGTCACATGCTCGGCGCCAAGGTCTTAAAAGAGGTTGCCGAGGTCGTACATTCACACCTTGGCAGTGAAGACCATATTGTTCGGTACGGCGGGGATGAGTTCATCGTGATCCTTCCGGACCAGGGCGGCGAGGAGGTGCTGGCCAAGGTGGAGACAATAAGAAAAGTCGTTGACTCAACCTCCTTTCTTCAGCAGGAAAATATCCACCTCAAGGTCACGGCCTCTTTCGGACTGGCCACCTTTCCCGATGATGCAGAAGACAAAAAGCAACTCCTCAAGGCAGCAGACCAATGCCTGTTCCAGAGCAAAAAAGAGGGTAAGGACCGAATCTCCTCAAGGAAAACAAATAACCCCTGAGAAGAAATACTTGAAAGGTTGGCCGAATAAGCGATTAACACTGGCATGTAGATCTCCGGCGGTTTGCCACAGCGCACCTAACAAATCCGGACAGAAGCCAAATGCTCAACGAGTTCTCTACTCAGGATTTCCCAGTCTTCTTTTCCAACCGCTTCTTTTTCACACAGGTATGAACAATTTCCATCTCTTCATGATCCAGCGTTTCATTGACGAGAAGCATGTCCGACAGATGAAGAAGAAAATCCTTTTCTCTTGTTAAGATCCGGGTCGCCTCGGCATAGCACCCATCAATGATCTTTTTCACTTCCTTATCGATTGTACGGGCGGTTTCTTCGCTATACTTATTTGTGGCGTTCTGATCACCGAGAAAACTACCAATGTTGTGAGAATAGGAGACAGCACCAACGACCGGATTCATCCCCCAGCGGCAGACCATCTTATTCGCCAGCCCCACCGCCTGATACAAGTCATCTTCGGCACCCGTGGTCTGCTGGTTAAAACAAATTTCCTCTGCGGCGCGTCCCCCCATAAAAATGATAATTTTACTGCGAAGGTATTCCTTTGAATAAGAATGCCTGTCGGTTAAAGGGAGTTGGAGGGTGTGCCCTAAGGCTCGCCCCCTGGGAATAATGGAAATCTTTGCGATTGGGTCGGTCTCGGGAACAAATCTGGCGACTATGGCATGCCCTGCCTCATGAAAGGCCATGGTTTTGCGTTCTTTGTCACTAATGATCATCCCCTTGCGTTCGATACCCAGTAGGATTCTAT
The DNA here is from genome assembly GCA_947259685.1 of uncultured Desulfuromonadales bacterium. Next base: position 2,309 of record CAMYNC010000297.1, read on the forward strand.
CGACTGCAACCTCAAAGTCATTTGTCTCAACGGATGTTTTCCCCTCCCTGACGGCAATAATTGCAGCCTCGTTGACCAGGGCTGCTAATTCTGCGCCGGTAAAGCCCGGTGTGGAACGTGCGATTTTCTCCAAATCCACACTTTCCGATAACTTCGTTTTACGGGTATGGACCAGTAATATCTTCAAGCGCCCTTTTACATCCGGCGGCAGGATATTTATCTGCCGGTCAAAGCGACCGGACCGGAGCAGGGCTGGATCAAGACAGTCCGGACGGTTTGTTGCCCCAAGCAATATAACCGCGGCATCGGAACTGAAACCA
>CAMYNC010000298.1 GCA_947259685.1 uncultured Desulfuromonadales bacterium
ACTTTGTTTCGCAGTTGGAAGCGCTATCGGGGCGGATTCTGCGTCCACGCCTTGCTGGGAGACCGCGAAAGAAAAAATAGGTATTATGTCCCCCTGTTGTCCCGCAGGGATTTCCTGCCCTTGATCATTAATGTCCCAGCCTAATTCCTTAAGCTGGGGCAGAAAAGGTTGTTCAACTTCTGTGTATTCAGACACAGATCCCCCATTCCTAGCGCAACAGCAAGTAATGTTCTATTTCTTGATATCGCGCATAAAGGCAATCAACTCATGCACACGCGTTGTCGGGTTGTCAGTATGTGCTGTTTCAGCCGCCTGCAATGCCCGTTTTGCGTTGTTGATGGCAAAATCGAGTTGACCAATCAGTTCTGTAAAAACAGCACCGCGACCCTTTTGGTACTCAGGGAAAAACTTCTGCAGTTCAGCAACCATTTGATTTCCTGCACTGTTACCAGGGAATCCGACGTAAGGCTTTGTTGAATAGTCATAATGCAACAGCAGCCAATATTCAAAACAAGGCACCGAAGTAATGGCAAAAAAACAGTTATGCGGCTTCTGTGAGGCTATCTCTTTGAGGGCTCTGTCATAATGATGGTGGGCATCCTTGTCGAACACACAATACACCCGGTCAAAAGCATCCCCTGCATCCTTTTCTTCGCGGTAGCGCTGTTTCGCATAGCGCAAAATGCTGCTCGGATCAGAACCACAGTCTCCACAAACCTCAATATTGGCGGTGTTCAACGAATAATAGTTCCTCGCATCGGTAAAATAATGGGGTTCGGTCTTTTCTCCTTCGCAAACAATAAGAATCTTGTCATAAGGGGCACGCCTGGCAGCGCGCCTCTGTAACTCTTTCCGACTTCTTGCTTTGCGCTTGTGAAAAAGGTCATCGGTTCCCATTATGCACTCTTCTGCAAGGGACGAATAAAGGGCAGGGCACCGTACCGACCGGAAAGATAAGCCAGTTCCAGGTTTTCACGACCTTTACGTGGGCTGAAGTCGGTTAAAGGATAAAGCTTGGTGGACTGTTCATCATCTTTGTCACAAAACCAGATCTGGTCCCTGCGAAAAACATCCTGATTGAGAATCGAGGTTTCATGGGTCGTAAATACCAATTGTGCATTATGGGGATTGGTTTCTGCATTGTGAAACAACTGGACCAGGAACTGGACCAGTCGAGGATGTAGATTATCGTGAAGTTCATCAATGAAGAGAACTTTTCCATGCGCCAGTGCATCAATCCAGGGTCCAGCAAAGGCAAACAGTTTTTGAGTGCCATCCGATTCCTCACCAAGATCAAAAGCAACCGGCTTGCCATCCTTGTCTTTATGCACGGTCTGAATATTGAGAACCTGCTTGTCTTTCATGTCTTCGGCAATCATTTCCCGCAATGATTTCGGCATATCGTCTGGAAGCCCCAGAGAGTCGAAAGGCTTTTTTTCTACCAGGATATCTTCAATATGCAAATCAGCAGCACGCAGAAAATCCATCACCTGAGTTTTTTCATTTTGCTCACACAGTGATGCCGAAAAAGCAGGGTTCCACCCGCCCAGGTTGGCCATGCGCAGCGTATTTTTGAACCAGTCAAATACCGGCTGCAGTTGTTCACTGTTAAGCTGAACCGCTGTCGACAGAAACAAGGCGTTGTCGCGGGTCGATTTCTGCCAGAGATGTTTTTCACCAACCAGGTTGTTGCCCAGCTCCCAATCGTAATTTTGCTCTTCTTCATTCCAAACACGACCAAACCAGCGCTGCGGTCTTTTTTTGGGATAGGCAAGAAGCCACTCTTCATGAATACGTCCCGGAGTAGCTGCAAAGCCGTATTGATAGCGGACACTATCAACCATGAAGCTGACTTCAAATTCACTGGGCTCTGTGGCTGACTGAGCATTGAGGCGGAAGGGGACAACGGGAAGCTTATCCCCTCGTTGCCATTTAACCGCTGACTCCAGAACGATACGCCGCATCGTCTGAAGCGCCTTTAGAAAGTTAGATTTTCCACCGGCGTTAGGACCATAGACAGCAGCGGAATGGAGCAACTCAATGCCATTGACCGCAAAGGTGTTGCTGTCCTGCAACTCCTTGCCTTTGCCGCTAATCAGACTGAAGGTTTGTTGGCCAAGAAAAGAGCGAAAGTTGGCTACATTCATTTCGATGAGCATGATAAAATCCTTATCTTTGTGAAAACGATATGTAGCTTATGTATAGCAGAGAAACACGACTATTTCTATTTTAAGTCTATTTTTTGACAAAATTTTCCAAAAATAACGATTTAAATCTATTTAGTGAGCCTCTTGCAAAAGTACATTTGATTTCCTGAATATACTTAGAGGCACTGCAAGAAAGTCGAGCCCCAAAGGCAACCATCTGATATTATGAGGTTAAAAGCAAAATCCGGGGACATAATATTAATTTATCCTTGTTTCGTAATATCCGAAGCGCTAATCTATCGTTATGGCCCGCTTATCCCGACTTGTCATTCCCGGCTATCCCCACCACGTCACACAACGAGGCGTCCGTTCAATGGATATCTTCACCAGCGATGAGGATCGCATTGCCTATCTGGAACTGATGGCCGAAGAGTCCGCTCGTTCCGACGTGACCTTTCTGGCTTGGTGTTTGATGGACTTGCTCGAGCCATCGGCGAAGCCCACCGTCGCTACACCCGGATGAAGAATTTTGCCGAGGGAGTCCGCGGCTATCTGTTTCAGGGCCGTTTCGGTTCGTGTGTCCTCGACGAATCTCATTTGCTTGCGGCGGCGCGCTATATCGAGATGAACCCCGTCAAGGCCGGGATGGCAGGGCAGGCATGTGACTATCCCTGGTCGAGCTGCCGGTTTCACTGCGGGCAGGTCGAGACCGATCGGCTGGTGGCAAAGGCAGCCTTGCCTGAAATGGTGGACGGCTGGGCGAGTTTTCTTCAGCGGAGTGATGGCGAAGCGCAAGAGCGGATCATGAAGGCGACGCGGACGGGACGCCCTGTCGGCGGTGATGACTTTGTTTCGCAGTTGGAAG
>CAMYNC010000299.1 GCA_947259685.1 uncultured Desulfuromonadales bacterium
GTTTGCTCAAGGAACCGATAAGTTTCAGCAGATTTTGCTTCTAACTTTACCCATTCACTTAAGCGTCGCCAGTGGCTGATCAGGCTTTCGTGACTAATATCAAGAACCGTATTGGGAAATATTTGTTCCGGAGGAGCAGGTACGATAAAACCAAACTTCGGACTTCGCAATAGTTCAACCACTTTGACTACTTCTTCAGGATGTACATGTGCACTTGCTGCAATTTCACTTAATTCTGTCGGCCGCCGGGTATCACGCAGATCCACACCCCTTTCACAGAGAGAACGGAATACATGTTCCGCTATACGTTGCTGCTCTGAGTCTAATTCTGTAAATGCCTCGTCCGCATGGTTGGAAAGCGCTTCACTAATTCCACCAACTCGTTCGTAATCAACTAAGCTAAGTTGATGCCCAATCGCATCCTCTGATACATTCAACATTAACGATACATCCGCTGCCTGAGTTCCCGACTTTGTTTCTTCTGGCATGGTGGATTCCCACATGCGCATCAATAAATGCTGGAGGACTGGTAACTGGCTAGGATCTGTGCCAGTTTCATTAAGCAAGCGATTAGTTAATTCAGTATCAACATTTCCTCCAAACACACGCGCCGGATTAACTATCGCAGCCCTACGTTGCTCCCGTGTTAGGCGCGGTGTCAGGTATTGACTCTCATTTAATGCCTCTGGCAAGCCATTGAAGACAGCACAATCCCCAAGATAGTCAGAGCGCATCGTCATCACAACATAAATGGGGAGCTCATGGTGTGCCACAGTTTCAAGCAATAATGCAACAAAGGCTTCTGCTTCATTCTTATCGCCTTCTCTACGAAAACGGAATATTTCCTCGAATTGATCGACTAAAATGAGAAGATTGGTCTGCTCGGGCAGCGGTGTTTCATGCCAGGCCTCTATCATTCCCAATGGACCACGCGCCAACGTCGCATGAAGAAATTCCATAGCGTGAGCATCATGGCTCCGCTCAGGCCCTAATGCCTTATCGTTCATTAAGGATTCAGCCAAGCGTTGCAATGGGTGGCTTCCTGGGCGCATTCTCGCGGTACGCCAGCGGGCACCGGCACTAGACATAAAGCCTGTCTCTAGCGCAGAAATCATCCCGGCGCGGACCAAAGACGATTTTCCACAGCCTGATGGCCCGACTACGGCAAGGAAACGACTCGTTTCCAGTTTTTGTAACAATTCATCTGTCTGCTCTTCACGCCCGAAGAAAATATCTGCTTCATCACTCATAAAAGGACGCAAACCGGGATAAGGTAAGAGGCCGGCCATTAGTTTCTTCCTCTGCTAAGGCTATCGAGGAACGACTTAAGGTCTGCTTCGTGCACCCCTTTACGGCAATTGATGATTTGCAAGTTGTGAATCTTAAGATCCAGACGATCTTTTTCTTGTGGTGGCCCTTCAAAAACTGCAAATGCCTTCAACGGTGTTTCTCGCATCGCCAGAATCTTGCGACTTTCCATCAATTGACGACGTACCCATATCACTGTACTACTGCCGTAAACCACGATGACACCATCGCAATTTAATAGATTTTGCTCAAGGTCATGCCGGTTTTCACTTGAATTTTCCCCCTCTATGGGCAGGACATAGTCTGCACCATAAGCATCCAGAATCTCACAGACCTCTTCGGCCAATGGTCGATCCCCAGTTTCCATATCTACAAATACAAATGCGCTGAGTTCTCTGGTCGATAAAGGAGTTTTCTTTTCAGTCGCACGCCTGAGAATTTCGCGTTTAAAATCTTCTATCCCTTCGGCACGGACTGTACTAGCATCCAAGATGGTGAGATGTGTCTGATCATCAATTAAGTCAAGATCAGTTGAGGGACTTCGCCACTGCAAAATCCCCTTACCAACATTTTTCGCAAGTTCAATTTGAACCTTTACGTATCCTTGCGGTAGATCTGGTGGCTTCTTTCCTGGAACAGCGCTTAAAAGTTGAACAAAGAAATCGCAAGCCGCGAGATCGCGTTGAACCGCCGCTTTAAACGCATTCGGCTCCTGGGAGTACCACGTGTCAGGTAATACATCTATACCAGATTGATTTAAATAGCGTTTGACATTGTTACGCTCCGGCTCAAGGTCATCGGTAACCTGGGCAAGAAAAAGGGGCGCTTGCTCGGAATGTGTGGCTGTCTCTTCGGAGAAAGCTGTACTAACAGCAGCGGACCTTAGTTCGCGTAATTCAGCTGCCAGCTCGTGACAGAGATCATCCACCAGACTGTAGTATTCGGGATCAGCTGGATCTGGATTTGGCGAGCCTAGAATGCGAGGTGGTTTACCTTCTCGGTCACAGATCCAAAAGCGGAATCCTTTCAAATCACTGAGTTCTTCTGGGCGCTCACGACTATCTACCTTGTCACGCTCAATGACAAACACGCGTGCACCACCGTGGGATTTCACTAGATTGAGGAACGTGTTTTTTTCCCGAAGACACCAATCTGAGGCAATATAACCAGGAGACAAGATCAGAATAAAGGTGGCTGTCTTATTTAGCGCGTCTATAATTTGAGGCGTGATTTTAACCCTACTGGCAAGCTCGTAGTCCATCCATAGAGAATAGGCATCCCGACGACCCAGCAACTGCGCTAACCGCGTTTTTAT
>CAMYNC010000300.1 GCA_947259685.1 uncultured Desulfuromonadales bacterium
CCCGGCACTTTTGAATACACGCTTAACCACCTCATCGGACATGAACTTGATCTCTCCATTTTTGATGACCGGTTCAAGAACGATGAGACCGGTGCTCCTGCCTATGATCCCAAGATTCTCCTGAAGATTATTCTCTTCGCTTACTCCCGGGGTATTGTCTCCAGCCGTAAGATCGAACAGGCTTGCCGTGAAAACGTTATCTTCATGGCCCTCTCCGCCGATACCCGTCCCCACTTCACTACCATTGCCGATTTTATTTCGTCTATGGACTGCGAGATTGTGCAGCTTTTTTTGGAAGTCCTTCTGGTCTGCGATGAACAAGGGCTCATCGGCCGTGACATGTTCGCGATCGACGGCTGCAGGCTTCCCAGTAATGCATCCAAGGAGTGGAGTGGTACCCGTGCAGATTTCAAGAAGAAGGCGGCAAAGATGGAAAGAGGCATCGGCGAGATCCTTGAGCGACACCGGGCCAATGACTATAGCCAGACGGACAAGGAGGTCATGTCGAGAGAGGAAAAATATGTAAAAACGCTTCGCAAGCGGGTCAAGAAAGTTCGTAAGTGGCTGTCCGAGAACGACGACAAGATCGGTAAGAGCGGCAAACCGATCAAAAGCAATATCACCGACAACGAGTCAGCCAAGATAAGGACCTCCAAGGGCGTTATCCAGGGCTATGACGGGGTGACCACCGTGGACGGCAAACACCAGGTGATTGTTCATGCGGAAGCCTTTGGTCAGGCTCAGGAGCATGACCTTCTTAAACCCATGGTTGAAGGGACCCGGGAGAGTTTTGAGGTCTTGGGCGACGAGGACGTTTTTGAGAATGCCAAGCTCGCGGCCGACTCGGGTTTCCATACAGATAAAAACATGGAAATGCTTTTCACGGAGTCCATAGATGCTTATGTGGCGGACAATCTGTTCCGAAAACGGGATCCTCGATTCGCCGATTCTGGTCGCTACAAGATAAGAGAGCGCAAGGATCGGGCCAAGCTTTCGGGTCGGAAGGGATTGTTTCGCCCCGGCGATTTCATCTTCCCTGAGGACTTGAGCCATTGCATCTGTCCGGCAGGGAAGCGCCTCTATCGCAGCGGTGCGAAGGCAAATAGCAAAGGTTTGCTGTCGGCACGCTTCAAGGGACCCAAGTCGAGCTGTGTCCCGTGTCGTCTCAGATCCCAATGTCTGCGCCACCCCGAACGTACGGAAATCCGCCAGGTTGCCTACTTTTATGGCAGGACGGAGGAACGTAAACAGACCTTTACTGAGAAGATGAAACGAAAGATTGATTCCGTTGCCGGTCGTGTTCTATACGGTATGCGCCTGGCCATTGGTGAACCGCCCTTTGCCAACCTGCGCCACGCCATTGGCCTGGATCATTTCACCCTGCGTACCAAGCGCAAGGTGGATACACAGTGGAAGCTCTTTTGTATTGTGCATAACCTGAAAAAGATTCAACGGTACGGAACAGGGTTTGCGTAATGGATGAAGACAGTGACTGCTCAAAGCATTCACAAAGCAAAACACGAGATCCAATGCATGTAGGATGATCCAGTAAGATAAGATCCAGATTAGACATTCTGATAAAAGAGTTCTGAAAAGAAATTTCAATTCAGCAAATACCCTTCTTGTAATTGGGTTTTTCTACAGACTCGTTGGCCATCAATACAATTGACACAGCCCTATCGATCGTGCTACCGTATTACAAATCATTATCGATGGAGGCTTTGGTATGAAGACGGTAACAGTATCACCCAAATTTCAGGTGGTTATACCTAAATCTGTGAGAGAAGCTCTACATTTGCGCCCAGGTCAGAAAATGCAGGTTGTGGAGTACGAAGGCCGCATAGAACTAATTCCTGAACGGGATATTAAGGAACTCCGTGGCTTCCTGAAAGGCATCAATACTAACTTCGAAAGGGAGGAAGACAGAGTATGAATGTTGTCGATTCCTCCGGCTGGCTAGCGTATTTCGCCGATGAACCACAAGCAAAGCATTTCCATAAACCACTGAATGATCCTTCTTCCCTGGTCGTCCCAACGGTAACGCTTTATGAAGTCTTCAAAGTAGTGTTGCGAGAAAGCACGGAAAATAAAGCGCTGCAGGCTGTCGCTGCCATGCAAAAAGGTAAGATCGCAGATCTGACTTCCTCGCGGGCCATTACTGCTGCAAGAGTTAGCTTGGAACATAACTTGCCAATGGCTGACAGCATCATTTTAACTACAGCACGAGAATATGATGCCATCGTCTGGACCCTTGACTCTGATTTCAAGAACATAGAAGGCGTGAACTATTTCCCTAAGAAATAGTACGTGGCCAACCAATCAAAGCACCGGACGCTTAACAGCGCCGGTGTTTTCAAACGTTATGCCGTAGAGGCTGCGTGCCCGGTAGTGGAGAGGAATATTGAGGGAACAATTTTATGGAAGACTGGTTGTCTATCTGAATGTAATCTTATATCTGACATACATAATACCCCTAGTACTCCACCTGGGTGACATTCTCCAGAATGGCTTCAGACAGACCTGGGTTTATGCACTTTTGCTAATTGCTGCAATAATTATAAGTGCCGTGGTTACCATCGGATTAATTAGGCTGACAGCCTGGGCACGCGTGTG
>CAMYNC010000301.1 GCA_947259685.1 uncultured Desulfuromonadales bacterium
AGTCTCTGATGATGCCAACCACCGTCTCATCGGCACCAGCCGGCAGCCGACCGCGAGCGCCATAGCGTCTATCACCCAGAAGCGGATGACCGATTGCTGCCCTATGGACCCTTATCTTGTGAGTTCGTCCCGTTGCCAGCTGGGCTTCAATCAGCGTGTGGGCGCGAAACCGTTCCTTTACCCTGACCCGGGTCAACGCTTCGCGACCGTCATCGCGCACGGCCTGACGCGTTCTCTGCTGCGGATGTCGCCCGATGGGAAGATCAATGTCTCGACCCGCGACCAGCACCCCCTCCGCCACAGCCAGATAGCGTCGGACGATGGCTCGCGCCGCGAGTTCTGCCGCCAGGTGGCCCTGAGCCGGCAGCGTCGCAGCAACGAGCATGAGCCCGCTGGTATCTTTGTCCAGTCGATGCACGATACCGGCCCGCGGCAGCAGCGCGAGATCAGGACGGTATTCGAGTAATCCGTTGACCAGGGTGCCATCCGGATTGCCTGCGCCAGGGTGTACGACCAATCCGACAGGTTTGTTCACCACCAGCAGATCGGCGTCCTCGTAAACCACCTCGAACGCCACCGATTGTGCACTGCGCCAATCCTCACGCGGCTCGAGCGCAGCGTGCAGTTCCAGCCGCTCTCCCCCGCGAAGTTTATGTCGGGGCTTGACCCGCTGGCCGTCCAACAGCAGTTCGCCGCTCTCGATCCAGCGCTTGAGCAGCACGCGGGAAAACTGAGAAAAAATGGCGGCAGCCGCCTGATCCAGCCGGTCACCGGCAAAGCCATCGGGAACCAGCGCATCAAGGTCTATCTGCTGAGATGGGAGCAAAGTTGACATAATCAGGACATTTGTCGTCCGGTATAGCGCCTCATCGAGTTGCAACGACAGTCAATACGGTTAAAGTGGCTGGACTTTGAGCAGATCCAGGCAATTACCCGGATGATACGTGTTGTCACGCTATCAGCAATGCTGTTCTCGACGCTTTTCGGCGCCGGTTGTTCCTGGTTCGGCAGTGATGACTTGCGACCTTTGACCTACTACACTTTTTGCTGTATCAAGGACCTTTCGCCCTCCACGATCGATGGGGAGATTGAAGATCCCCACCGGCTACAAACAGTTAAAACACCGGAATGCTCGCAGCCTCTCAGTTACCGACAAGATGACTTCGGGCACGCATATATCTAAAGACATCTAAATACTTTAAAGAATTCGTAAAGAAATGAAGAATATCGATTCCAAAACCATTAATAGCATACCTAATGACGAATTAATTAGATTATGGAACTCTGGCCTTGGCCAATGCTTCTGTGAAGACAATAAAAATGACATTGACGTGTTATCAATAAAAAACAATGCCATTTTCTATGAAGAGAGAGGTCGGAAAATAAAAAAATCAGCGTTTTTATGGTTTTTTATTTCTATATTAATATTTTTATTGACTTATTCAATAATAGATTTTGTTGACATATCGAGTATTGGATTGCTGGCGATAGTATCGGGAGTGTTTTGCGTTGGGTTTTTCCTTGGTGGGGCTGTGAGATTCCGAAATTCAAAGATATTTTTTGAATCAGCAAACAAATTAAGAAACTTCGATCTTTCAGGGTTTGATATTGAGGACTATGTCCCCATCAAAAAAGGGGTAATGCGGAAATCAATAGAATGGGGACTTGCTGAAAGAAAATTGACAATTGAAGATGGTAAAATCAAACCTGTACAAACGTCACTTCACGCTGCTGATGAAAACCCCCAATAGCACGAACAAGTCTTTGCCATCATGCCCTTCTTTTCAGCCCACACCTAAGGAGGCGCGCTTTCGAGTAAAATCGCCCCTTGGTCCGACCGCGAACCACCCAAGGACCACCCCTTGACATACCCCCGGCGTGCGTTAGAGTGAAATCAAACGATGACGGAAGCGCCGACGAGAAATTTTCGAGCAGACGATCAAAGTTCGTCATGGACAGGAAGAAATTCCTGAGCCCGCAAAAAGCTCGAAAAAACCGGAAGAGCAGAAAAGTCCGGATACATCGCGACGACATCCGTCATTGTTGTTTTTATACCAGGCAAAAAGCGACCGGGGCAGAATGGCTTCGAGCCATTGCTGGCCAGCGGACAAACTCCCCTGCCGATAAGGTCGTCATCCCCCCTGCATGTCGCTGATCAAGCGCCCGAAAGACTCCACCTGGTCCCAATCGGTATAGTCCACCACGGTTGCAGGATCGGTCGGCCCCTTGGTCATCCACATGATCAAGCGGATCATCTGGCGGTCCAGGTAACGGCAGTTCGGGTAATCGAGGTTGCCGCCGAAGACGGCCAGCTGCTTCGGCTTCCAGGCGATCTGGCCAAGAAACTTCTTCAGATAGGGATTGGTGTCAGGCTGGCTCTTTTCCGGCTTGCGGGCCACGACGTTGACCGAAAAAAAGGCATTCGGCTTACTCTCGAGAAGCTGCTGGTTCTTTTCCACAAAATCATAAATCAGCTTGCTGTGCTTGCCGTAGCGGATACTCCCCCCGACGACGATCTTGTCGAACTGGGTCAAATCGGGATGCGGTTGGTCAACACGAAGCAACTGAACCTGGTGGCCCTGCTGCTCGACCACCTGCTGC
>CAMYNC010000302.1 GCA_947259685.1 uncultured Desulfuromonadales bacterium
TCAACAATAAATGCTCTAACTTTACGTTTTTCGGTAACAAGCTTTACTGGAAAATGTTTTTGAAGAAAAAGTTCATTAAGTTCTTTTTGGGTCAGGCGAACATAAGCCCTTTTTCCCAAAGGGTTCTCAGGCTTAAATTCCCAATCTACTCCCAACCCCTCGAGAGAAGGTATATCGTCCCATTTCACCTCATTTTTCTCCATGAGCTTCCGCTATAAATACTACTTCCTGGTTGGCGACAAAAATATTCAGAGAAAGTCTGTAATGATACACAAGCCTTCCCTTCAATAATCACAATAAAATTAAGGCCACTACCGGTAGTGGCATCAACTCGTTACAGCCGATTCTCATAAACCATATTTATGTACTTCTCTGTATATCTAATCCTGTAGAAAACTCAAAGTCAATTTCTTATCTGTGAAGACGTGGAATTTATCCAGAAACCGTTTTCTAGCAGGGACCTAACAATCAAGGTGGGCAAAGCGCTTGATGGAATGAATCTAGGCAACAGATGTTTTAACCGCAACGAATAATAACAATCTGAAGTAAATGATGAAATCTGCTTTTGACTTTAGTTGATACGGATCTTAACCACTCGTTCGATATTGTGCCTCATTATTCTGCCTTTAATACTTCCTTGATTTTGCAAGCTAAATCCTTTGTTGAAAATGGTTTTTGGATGAACTGGGCGCCCTTGTCCAGCACTCTCAGGCGAGCGATGACATTGTCGGGGTAGCCGGACATGAATACCACTTTAAGACCTGAGTGCTCTTGAACTGCTTTCTCATACAGTTCCTTGCCGTTCATTCCTGGCAAGATCACATCGGTTAAAAGCATGTGTACTAAGCCTTCGTGCGACGACAACTTTGCTAGTGCTTCATTACCGTCTCTTGCCGTAAGAATTGTGTACCCCTGTTGCTGAAGGACCGCGAGGGTAAGGCGGAGTACCAGCTCATCGTCTTCGACCAATAGAATAGTCTCGGTGCCTGTAAAATCGTCGACTGTTTTTTCGTTAGCCTTCTCTTCGACCGGTCCTTCCTCGGTGATTGGTAGGTATATTTTGAAAGTCGTCCCTTTGTTGAGTTCGCTATAGAGCCAGATACTGCCGCCGTGCTGTTTGACGATACCAAAAACAGTGGCCAACCCCAGACCCGTTCCCTGCTCACCTTTGGTGGAAAAAAAAGGTTCGAAAACATGATCGCACGTCTCTTTATCCATGCCACAGCCAGTGTCGCTAACGGCCAGCATGATGTACAGCCCCGGTGTCACTTCCGGGTGCGTTGACGCATATGCCTTGTCGAGTTCAGCTATATCGGTATAAATGGTTAAGGCCCCACCGTCTGGCATGGCATCAGCGGCGTTGACAGCGAGGTTCATGATAATCTGTTCTATCTGGCCGATATCGACCATTACAGGCCGAATATTTGGCGATAAGATCACCTTGATTTCAATGTTTTCAGGAATGGTGTGGCGTAACAGTTTGCTGAAATTTTCAATTGTGTGGTTGATGTTTAACGGCTTGAACTGCAGAGCCTGTTTGCGACTAAACGTTAGAAGCTGGCGCACCAGATCACGGGCGCGTAGCCCAGCGTTCAGGATGTGGTTTATAGACTCCCTTTGTTTATTATTAAGGGCAGAATCTTCAGATAATAATTCGCCGTAGCCGAGGATGGGGGAAAGCAGGTTGTTCAAATCATGGGCCACCCCTCCGGACAATCGGCCGATGGCTTCCATCTTTTGAGCCTGGTGTAGTTGGGCCTCCAACTGGTGCTTCTGTTCCTCAGCCTCCTTCCGCGCAGAGATCTCCTCGCTCAAGCGTGTATTTAAACTAGCAAGGTTATCGAGTTCCCCTTCGGCCCTGGATCGATCGGCCATCTCGGTTCGCAAATGGATTTCGGTCATCACTGCCGCGGCTAAGTCCTGAATGACGCTAACGTCTTCCGCGCCCCAACCCCTCGGTTTCGAGTCAATTACACAAAATGAACCCAATACATATCCATCGGATGTAACAAGGGGAATGCCCAGATACGCGATCACATTCAGATCCACAATTGCCAGGTTGTCTTTAAGGAGGTGGTGCGTCCGAGCATCCTCAATGATTAAAGGATGACCGGCAACACGGTTGTGCTGGCAGAACGAATGGGACAGGGGGGTCTCTCGGCGGGAGTTCCAAGGCTCTGGCAGGCCGACGCAGCTTTTGAAGAACTGACGATTGGCATCGACAAGGGAGACCAGAGCAACCGGTGCATTCACAAAGCGCGCAGCTAGGCGAGTCAAGCGATCAAATGCCTCCTCGGTAGGTGTGTCCAGCAGGGCCACGGTCTGCAACGCGGCCAGCCTGGCGGGATTTTCCAGGTGAGTATTAAGGTCATTAGCGTTCATCATGAATACTTTTTAGCTTTTAACATCTGTCTACTGGCAAATTTTCACCTGGTTTCAAGAGTATATGTAGCAGCTAACAAACCGATAGGGCAGGTTTTATTTTGCTTTGGGTTTCAGCACGTTCGATGTAATCCTGTCAAAGGATTAGAATCATAGTCAGCATTTATTGGCCATAAACTTATTCTAATTCACCATTTGATTTGTGGCGGATTT
>CAMYNC010000303.1 GCA_947259685.1 uncultured Desulfuromonadales bacterium
GGGCCAGCTGGGCAATTGATTTCGGTTCATGCAGTGCGGTGAAAAGAAACGCCTTTTCTTCTCTGTCCAACTCCTGCCCTTGCAGTCTGCTTAAAATCTGCGCTTCTTCTTCCGCATCTATCTTCCCGTCAGCCCAGGCAGCGGCAATCATGACCTCGATCAGTCTGATGGCAAGTTGACGTAAGTCATCATCTGTTTCTGCCGGAACCGATGCTGGAGCGACAGGTTGTGCAGGTGTTCTCGGCTGGCTGCTCGGTAGAGGTGGCGGGACGGCCCGGCTCCCGGAAGGAGGCAGAGGCGGCGCAGGCGTTGGATTCCCGGTAGCAAGCGTATTGTTATTGTTGCTCTTGAGAATTTCATAGGCGCCAACCCCCAGAGCAATAGCTGTCATCAAGCCTTTACCAGAGCTTAAATTGGACACAAGCGAGTCGCTGAACCCCTTGGCTTTGCGTTTCTTTTTCTTCTGTTTTTTCTTTTTCTTGCCGCTCATCACCTGTGGGCCGGAACCGACCATTTCTGAAATGACCTTGTTTAACAGCTTTTCCGGATTAAACATTGTAAACTCCATGTGCTGTAAAATATTTTTTAAACCGTACATTCGGTCGTTTATTTTGTACAGAATAGGGTACTTTTATAAAAAATACAGGGGAAATATGATAACGTAGACAACAAACGTGTTCGTGTTCGCTTTGATCATGCTAAAAGAGGCATGTTGGGTCTGAATTGTATGGGCTGGTGATATGTTGATATCCACTTCTAAATCCGGTTCAATGAATAAGAGATTTTTTGCACCATATGCATTCCTTAGAACGATTTGAAAAGAAAATCCTGGCGATTTTCCGAATGGATCTGCAACTGCATTTTTTCTGGTCACTCTGTCTCACCCTGCTGGCAGTCTATTGGAGCCCCATGCTGTATTCCGGTATTGTGATCACTGTCGGCAAGGAAACCCTGGACGTGGTGGCACAAAAAGGATGGAGTTGGGGAGATTTTTTTTATGGAATGGCCGGAGCGGGAATTGGGATTTTCCTGGTTCGGGGCTTTCTGTAGATATTCGAAACAGATCAGGGCGATTCCCTGTCAAGGCATCCTCAAGTTAATCGATAGCGCAAAAAAAATTCCGGGCAGTACATCATGTCTGCCAGGATACATGCCCATATATTCTTTAACCACAACCTTCCTGGTCTTTTCGGTTGACAATGTAATGTCTTTCACCCCGTCATCGTCATACTAAACCGCTGTAACCAGCTGAACCATAAAGAGCATATTCCCACACAATTCAGCTAATCCCCCTCGGTGAGGCCGCTGATTGTCTTTTCCTGTACCGGGAAATGCTAATCACCCTGTCATCACGGTAAAGTATGATAAAGCCGTGGAAGGTTCGAGAGTGCATATCACCGCTTTAGCGCATTGACATTCCCCTGGTAGTATTGTAGCCACTGTAGATGGTTGTGGACTAGATAACAGGCAGAGAGGAGGATGGAATGCCAACTGAACTTTCTGGCGATATTTTTTCGCTCAATGGAGACGCCCAGTACGAAGGGCGGTGGGGCGGATTGTCTGTATTACGAGCCAATGCCGGAGTAGATATCGGTGTCGGCATTGAGGGGTCGCTTGATTTTTGTCACGGCATTGATGTCAGTGTTCTGGCACGGGCAAGTGCCGAGGCAAAAGCAGCCTTTTCGATGTTTATCGCAGCGGCTGCTGAAGTTCAGGCGTTTGCCCAGGCCGGAGCCAACATCAAGGTGACCTTAGCCCCCGACCTGTTTGACCGTTTCGGACTTGTTGTCGATGCCGGTGCATTTGCCGAGGCAGCTGTTGCCGGCCGCATATCCCTGGGGCTCGATGTCGGCCAGATATCGCAGCTTGGTCAAGATTATATGCCAGGTGACTTGGCCGGTAAGCTTTTTGAGGCCTTTTTGTTTGAACTCGACATTCGGGCTGGCGTGTGGGGACGCGCAGCCTTCTCGGCCATGGCACGGGGGCATTTGGAGATCTATGCCAACCTCTCCGATGAGTCGAAGTCTGGTTTTGTGATAGAGGCAGGATATTCGGCCGGTCTGAAAGGAGGAACCGGTTGGGATGTTTTCGCCGTTTGCGGATTTAAAGATTTTCGTCGTTTTTACGGGACCGCGGTCAACCTTATCACTGCTGAGGTGGTTGCCGAGGCAAGTCAAAGGCTGGACGAGGAGTACCATCCGGCCATCCCTCTTATCGATTTATGTCTGCCCATCGCCTTGCTTGGTGCATACGAGTTGGGCCAGGCAACGGTAACGGAAGTTATTGCTGTTGCCGACCAAAATCGCACGCTGGAAGCGGCTGTGCGTTCCGTGTCCGATCAGATGCGGGCCTTTATATTACGCCAGTTGTTACGGATCGCCGAGGAACTCATTGCCGAGTTGATCAAGGATGCAGCAGATGCGGCGCTTTCAGGCTATTTTGATGCCGCTCAGCGCCAGCAGCTTCGTCAACGCGCCGAATCCTTGTTGGAATACGTTCAAGACCGGCAGATTACCCTTGATGAATTACTGCCGATCATCAACGATGTCATCGCCATTGCCGAAATCGTCGCACCTGATGATCTGCAACGTTTGACATTTATATGGACAGCGCTGGCTATCGCTGATGCCTTAGGCCCGGCCATGGCGAGTGCGTCTGCGGGCATCGACTTCCTCGGCTTTGGCGCCGGGGTTGGAGTAGACAGTCAAGGAGCCTCGGAGGCGGACTTTGATCTCGTCGCGCCGCCACCAGTAGTCAACCAGGAATACCAAGCCTATCTGGGCGGTGCATTCAACCGACTGCGATTTGCCGATGCGGTCAATTATATTATCGATAGCGGCATATCGGATCTTCTCGAAATTTATGTTCCCGAACTCTCCACTTTTCTTGATCTCATGGAAGAAGAACTGGAGATCACCGAAGGGGAGATTATTGCCGCCCTTCTGCTGACCAATTTCGGTGCCGACCCCTCGACAACTGATTTGTATCGAAAACTGCGCGGTTTTCTCGGACGTGCGGTGGACGATTTCATCGTCGAACGAGCGTTCCCCGCCCTGCGCGCCCAGGCAGGAGGGAGTTCCGATGCCCAGCTGTACCTCACCGAAGTCGTTGAACCTTCTATTTTAGGGCTTAATAATTTCCTGTTCGAAAGGCTGGATAAGCTCGTTGATGGCGATTTCTCGCATTTTCTTTCCAGCAGTTTTCGTCAGGGCGCCAGCACCCTGGTCTACAAAGTCCTGGCACGAAATATGATTGTTCTTGGGGATATTATTACCCACCACAGCGTCAAAGAAATGGCTGCTGGCTTTGCCGCATTACGGCAGACGCTGTCAAACGATCAGACCCATATCATGCTGCAGTCCGCGGATGAGGTATTGCGGGAGGTCATTCCGCAGACTGCTGAGATCGAAAGCATATCTCCGGATGCAATTCAAAAGCTCCTTGTCGCCTTAGTGGCCGCCGGTGAAGAGGCGTTTGGCGCCGAAGTTTGGACACCTGCACGCCGCCTGCGTATGCGTGAGCTGCTCAAGGCTGCACTACTCAGAGAAGACGAAGATCTGGATTACCGGGACAAGCATGCGGTTGAGGCGTTTTTTATTAACCTGGTCGATTGCGACACCTGGCCCAATGTCGAGGCATTGCAGGCGGTGGCCGAGTTACAGGGCGATGTCATCCTCGATCAGCTGGTTATCGTCGCCAACCATGTCATTCCCGCTTTTGGTGAATTTTACCTGTCACTGACGGCTGACGTGGTTGATGAGATGGACCGGCATGCACGGGCGGCGATTGATCAAATTGCCCAGGCCGTGGACGATATCCTGCGGACCGTACACCGCTGGCAGCAGGAATTTGAGAGGCTGCTTGACAGTATTGCCGCCCAGGCACAGGGGGTAAGCGACCTTGCAGCCCTTATCGGTTCGACACTTGATTCCCAGGCCCAGCGGGAACAGATCCTGGAGCAAATAGAACTTGAAGCCAATGTATATATTGTCACCCAAACTCGGCAGGCGGTCATTGCCGCGACCCCCGATTGGGATAACCTCAGTGCGACCGAGCGGGCGAACCTACTCAGTTTGGCCTTAACACCGGCTCTGACCGCCTTTAATGCAGGGTGGGCTCTGGTTCAATACCCGGTTGTGAACGAGGCGCTCAAGGCCTTGGGGGGATTGAGTACGCAACTGGCTGATAGTATTGAACAGGGAACCCGGATTTCGCAAGAGGTGCGCGACGCCTCTGCCGATATTTCTCAGGCACTCACCCAGTCGATCTCCACGCGCATTATTGATGAGATCAATCACTTACTCGCCGTTGTGGGTGTTTCGCTTCCGGAGCCATTGACACCGCAAACCATTGCCGATGTTGCTAAATCGCTGCTCTTTACCGATGAACTGGCAACCTTGCTACGTGCCGGAGCAGCGGCGGTGAACAAGGTCCACTTTGAACGCGAGCACCAAACCGCCCAGGCTGATTATCAGCACCATCTTGGTGAATCGTTATGGGTTGAGATGCAGAGTCCGGCCCCGTTTTCACCGCAATTGGCCGATAACGTTATCTATGGCCCCAGGGTCCCGCTACGTTTGCTTGTCCATGGTGCCAACGAAACCTTTATTCAGGGAAATGATACCCATCGGGTGCACCTTGCGCTTAACGCAGTTACGCTAACCATGGCAGTGCAGCAATGGCAGGTTGTAAAGCAGCGCAATGGCCTGATCCTCGAATTGTACCTTGAGGCTGACCATGTGCCGCTGGTCGACGGCGTCAACATATTGGAGTGCAGCGTCTCTAAAGGAGTGGAGCAGGAAGAGGTCGCCAGATTGCAGGCAAGCTTTGTGGC
>CAMYNC010000304.1 GCA_947259685.1 uncultured Desulfuromonadales bacterium
GGGGGGAGTCGCGAGCGCCTCTGCTGGCGGCCTTGGCGGATGATGGCGAGATTTTCCGCAGTGGCCAGAGCCTTGGGCTACTGCAGCCGGGCCTGGCGGCATGGCAGCTGGGGCCCTGGCTGTCGCCCAACAAATGTCCGCGTGAGAATCGTCTGCTGTTAACTCAGGCGCTGGAAAAAACCCCAGCTGGTCGCCCCTTGGTGATTGACCAGTTGGTTTCCGCCGAGACTGGGATGTTGTTGCGCAGCGCCAATTTTGAGTTGAGTTGCAGTAATGAGTTGATGTGTCTATCCAAAGATCCGGTCAAGCTGCAGGGGGTCAACGCGCTGGCCAGCCTGGGGAGCATCGGCTGAGACATAGGTACTTTTTTATCGTATCTGCCGGGATAATCACGCAAATAGTAGCTATTCTCATGAGCTTGCTTGTAAACTTCAATCTCATGGTTATTCTTTTCAGAACCTTTCCTTTTTCTGACTGGAGGAGCCCATGTTTGAAGAGTTCAAGAAGTTTGCGATGCGTGGCAATGTGGTGGACATGGCGGTGGGGATTATTATCGGCGCGGCCTTCGGTAAGATCGTCAGTTCGGTGGTCAAGGATATCATTATGCCGCCGATCGGTATGATCATGGGGAATGTCGATTTTTCCAATTTGTTTATCAACCTCGGCGAGGGAGAGTTCGATTCTCTCAAAGCTGCTCAGGATGCTGGCGCGCCGACGATCAACTATGGTTTATTTGCCAACACGGTGCTCGATTTCCTGATTGTCGCATTTGCCGTATTCATGCTGATCAAGGCGATCAATAAGGCGACGGAAAAAGAAGAAGCCCCGGAAGAACCCACCACCAAGGAGTGCCCTGAATGCCTCTCGGAGGTGCCGATTGCTGCCAAACGTTGTAAAAGCTGTACATCGGCACTCGCCTGATAAACATACTTATCGAATGAATGGATTTGAGCGCAGGGCGGAAAGTCACCGCCCTGTGCCAGATTTTATTCCAGCCCCTCAATCGAACCATCATCCCTTAATTGCCAAGCTTCTGCCGCCGGGTGTTTCGGTAACCCCGGCATGCGCAGAATATCTCCGGTAAGCACGACCAGAAACCCGGCCCCGGAATTAATCTGAATTCCATTCACGGTGACCTCAAAATCGCGCGGGCGGCCGTACAGTTTGGGATCGTCGGAGAGGGACCCGGGCGCCTTGGCGACGCAGACCGGGAGCTGATTATAACCTAGCTGCTGGACTTGACGCAGGTCCTTTGCGGCCTGCTTGGTAAAGGCAACGTCATCGGCGCCGTAGATTTCCCGGCAGATAATTTTGATCTTCTCTTCCACCGGCATTTCAAGGGGATAGAGGGGCTTATATGGTTGGCTCTGTTCGGCAATCTGGATGATCTTTTCAGCCAAATCGGTGGCGCCGCCACCCTCGGCGTGGTGAGTGCAAAGAGAGAAAGGGGTCGCCAACTCCCGGCAGCGGGCCTCAATTAGCGCCAGTTCAGCAGCATGATCGCCAGCAAAGCGATTGAGCGCGACGACCGGCTGCTTGTTAAACTTGCGAACGTTTTCGATATGCTTGTCCAGGTTGCCCAAGCCGCCACGCAGCGCAATCAGGTCTTTTTCCCCCAAGTGGGTTTTGTTTTTTCCACCGTGCAGCTTGAGAGCTCGGGTGGTGGTGACCAAAACCACCGCTGCCGGATCCAGCCCGCCCAGCCGACACTTAATATCGAAGAACTTCTCCGCCCCCAGGTCGAAGCCGAACCCGGCCTCGGTAATCGCCCAATCGGCGTGCTGCAGCGCCATTCGGGTCGCGATTAAACTGCTGGAGCCGTGGGCAATGTTGGCAAAGGGGCCACCGTGAACCAGGGTCGGAACCCCCTCCAGGGTTTGCACCAGGTTGGGATGGATGGCCTCGCGCAGCAATGCCAGCATGGCCCCGGTGACCTGTAGCTGGCCGGCGAACACCGGGGTGCCCTGGTAAGTAAATGCCACCAGGGTGGCCGCCAGGCGCTGGCGAAAATCTTCCAGATCGCTGGCCAGACAGAGCATCGCCATCACCTCCGACGCTGCGGTGATGTCAAAACCGCCTTCGCGGGGAATCCCTTGATGTTTGCCACCCAATCCCAGGACGATATTCCGGAGACTCCGGTCGTTCATGTCGATCACCCGCCGCCAGAGAATCCGGCGCGGGTCAATGTTCAGCAGGTTGCCCTGGTAGATATGATTGTCAATCACCGCTGAGAGCAGGTTGTTGGCACTGGTGATGGCGTGAAAATCCCCGGTGAAGTGCAGGTTGATCCGATCGGCGGGCATGATCTGGCTGTAGCCTCCACCGGTGGCGCCCCCTTTCATCCCCAGGCAGGGGCCGAGGGAAGGTTCGCGCAGCGCCAGGCAGACTGATTTGCCTAAATTGGCCAAGGCCTGGCCAAGACCGATTGTGGTCGTGGTTTTTCCCTCCCCGGCAGCGGTGGGGGTGGTCGCAGAGACCAGAACCAGCTTCCCCGGCGCTCGCGAGCTGCGTTTCAAGCTGTTCAGGTGAATCTTGGCGAGCTGTTTTCCGAACGGCAGCAGGTCCTCATGGT
>CAMYNC010000305.1 GCA_947259685.1 uncultured Desulfuromonadales bacterium
TGAAAACTTAATTGAACAACCTTTAATGGGCGTTCAACGGGATGGAATTCGAGGCAGATTGCTCATTGTTCCTGAAGTTTCAATGATCGTATCTTATATTGTTGACGGATCCACGATTCGCATTCTGCGAGTTCTTCACCAAAAACAAAAGTTCCCTATTGAGTAGTTGAAATCATTTTTGCAACTAACGGTTCATGATAACCGGCGGCGACGCGAAGTTCTGGTCACCACCGAAATTATTCAAATTTAAAAGCAGACTTATCTTCCGTCCGGTTGATCTACTATTACTCTTAACCTTGGAAAAGAGGGCTCCTCCCTGTCACAATCACCGTAATTCGGACGGTGTAGCCTACGAGCGTGACCTTTGCAGATCCGCCAACTATTTACGTGCTCAAGGAGGAACCCAAGTGAAGACTACCACAACTCAAATTCGTACTGAAGTTAACTCTCCGGCAATACTGGCTTTTGATGTCAGCAAGGATCTCCTTAATCTGGTTGCCAGCATTTCTGATCGGCTGACCGAGCATGAATTTGCTAACCGCACCCGCGTTATCGAGGAGCGCCTTGCTGTCTTTAAGCGGCGCGCACAGATGGCCGGTCATGATCGGATTCTTGTTGTCTGCGAACCAACCGGTTGCTATCACGAACCACTGCTGCAAACCGCCCATCGTCTGGGACTGGAAACGGCTTGGGTCAGCGGGGAAGCAGTCAGCAAGATGCGCACAATTGAAACCAATGACTCTGGTAAAACGGATATCAAAGATCCGTACGTCATTCAAACCTTGGCCAGTATTGGCAAAACCTTGAAGCACCGGCGCTACGATGAGCCTTACTCTCTGCTAAGAGAATGGAACGGGCTGTATGAGCAGGCCGATGGCGGCATGGTTCGGGCCAAGTGTCTTCTCGCCAGCCAGATCAAGGCGTTGTTTCCCGATTATGAATTCAAGAAAGATTTTCTCTACGGCAAATCGGGCCGGGCCTTGGTCGAACGCTATGGCGCCAACCCTTATCGCATTGTCCGCTCGGGGAAGATCCGCTTTGCCAAGGTCATGCGCAAGTTGGCGCCCAGGGTCCGTCAGAAGACGCTTGATGCCCTTTACGGCCAGGCGGAAAGTTCTGCTCGGAACCAGATCAGTCTCCGTTTGGCGGATATCATGGAATGTCGCCTCCGGCAAAGCTGGGAGGAATACCTCCTCTATGAGGAGCGCAAAGAAGAGGCCAGGCAGCAGATGGAGGGACTCTATCGTGAGGCCCAGCAACTTGATCCCCAGTTGCCTCAGGCAGAGAAGGGCGTGATTACCAGCTTCCATTTGGCGCGAATCATTGCCGAAACGGGACCGGTCAGCGACTTTTCCAGCCTGCGCAAGTTCATGCGCTATTCCGGTCTCAACCTGCGTGAGCGACAGAGTGGCACATACCGCGGCAAGACCAGAATCAGCAAGAAGGGGCGAAGTTCGCTGCGGAAAGTACTTAGCCAGATTGTGCTGCCGCTGGTGAAGAAGGCGGGCTTGTTCGGTCCCTATTACCACCGCAAGAAAGATCGTGACGGCATGCCGGGAACCAAGGCAATGACAGCGGTGATGCGCAAATTCCTCAAGCTGTTCTGGGGATGGTACCAATCCGGCGGAGTTTTTGACAGGGATCGCGTTTTTGCCTGTGAGAGCCTATATGAGGTAGCCGCATGACGATCCACCACTCTTGATTTAAACATGTAAAACGAAGTGAAACCCCGCATCGAGATGGCCGCAAACTAATCGTCACTGTGCAGGCAGATGACCAGGTTGATCATACCCGCCACTCGATGCGGTTTTATTCAAGACATGGCCCATAAGGTAGACCTGCTCTCATATTGAAGAGCCGAAGAGACATTATCGCCAGTCTTGAATACCTACAATAGAATAGGGGGATAAATATGTCTTCAATTGTGAAAGAACGATTGACTAAAAGCCTAAAGACATTGGTTTGTTATATTTCGATTTTGTAGTTCAGATTTAATTCATCACCTGGCACACCACGAATGCCCCAATTGTGTTTTGGGGTTTCAAATATGGTTATTTCAACGTCTTTCTCTTCAAAGCCTGTATGGCTTTTTATGTTTTTAAATAGGGTGTTTATAAGCATTTTTTTCGTTTCAACCGAACGGCCTTCAAATATTGAAAGCTCTATAATTGTGTAATTTTCTGTTCGGTCATTTGGATATTTGAAGTCTTCTTTTTCAAGTAGAAAGTATCGATGGAACAATTTGTTTTCTGGTAGTTCAAATGCTTCTTTCAGCGAATCATGGATTGCCTTCGACAACAGTTCCCGTTTTGGGGATAGCGAACTTTTCAGCCCGTAAATTTTGACCTGCGCCATTTTATGCCTTTGAAATATAACGGTTCATGATAACCGGCGGCGACGCGAACTTGCGTGACCCACCGCAATTTTAGATTTTGCTTTTTCAATTTAGCGCAGACGTATTTTCCGTCCGGTTCATTAGGTTGTTGTACGGCCACTTACTTGCTGCGACTTATCGCAAGCGCAGGATAGGGCACAGGCAGCAGCTCTGCTTCAATTACATTTGAAAT
>CAMYNC010000306.1 GCA_947259685.1 uncultured Desulfuromonadales bacterium
GCAAGCTTGAAAATATTAAGCATGGTTTCCTCCATCGGACTTCTCGTTCCTGCGCAAGCTGCCGTCTTCGAGGGCAAAGGTGATTTCGACATTATCGACGATGCGGGGATCGTGAGTGGAAAAGATAAATGTCGTTTTGAACTCGTCACGCATCTGCTTCATCAGACCGATGATCCGGTTGGCGGTTTCCCGATCCAGGTTGGCCGTCGGTTCATCGGCCAACACCAGCTTGGCATTGGTCACCAGAGCTCTGGCCACGGCCACCCGCTGTTTCTGACCACCCGAGATCTGGCTGGGATACTTGTGCCCCTGGTCCGCCATCCCGACCGCATCCAGCATCTCTTGAACCCGTTTTTTACGTTTTTCCGTGGGCCAGTTTTGTACCATCTGTAATGGATATTCGACATTTTCAAAGACAGTCAATACCGGAATCAGGTTGAAATCCTGAAACACAAACCCGATATGCTTACCGCGAAAACGGGCTGCATCCTGACGGCTCAGATGGGTGATTTCCTGCCCGGCAACCTGCAGTTGCCCGGCCGTCGGCGGATCAAGACAACCGATCATGTTCAGCAGCGTCGATTTACCGCTCCCCGAAGGGCCGATAAAGGAAACAAAAGAGGCCGGTTCAATAGAAAAATCGACCCCACGGATCGCTTCGACCTTGATATCACCGGCGACATAGGTTTTAACCAACTGTTTTGCATCAACAACGGACATAACATTCCCTCACTTCCACTAAGGGGCAAAAGCTGCCTGCTTCTAATGCATATTTGCCATCGAGGAGAAATCAAGAACCCTGAATGGAAAGAAGGTGCCGGGCTTTCCACCTCAGCCTTGACTGTGGCTAACGCTGTATCCGCATCGGTTTCCGTAACCACAAGGATCTCCACCTCGGCATTGCCCAGAACGAATGAATGGCATCGGCCTTGATGGCCAGGCTCCCCGAAAATATCGCCAGAGCTGACTTGACCCCAACCAGCAGCGCATTGGTTAAAATTGAGGACCAGGCGGTCTTTTCCGAGGTTTCCATTGCTTCACCAGCCGGTAAAATAGCCGACCAGACCGAGAAACAGGCCGATAAAGAAATTGATTCCCTTGACCCGGAAAAAGTCCAGGCGCGAGTCGGCCAGCAGGGGAAGCATGCCGTGCCCGTCCTGGACGACAGAGCTGGCCAGCAGGACACTGAAAGGAACGGCTCCCTGGGTGTAAAGGGTCAGGAAAACAAGGTGAGGCCCCGATTCGGGCACCAACCCTACAAGACAGGCGACCAGCAGCATGAGCAGCCGGTTTTGCTGCATCCATCCCGCAAGATGAAGATGATCCACCAGCACGTGCATGAGCAGCAGCGCTCCGAAGGTCCACAGAAATACGCGAGGGACATGGACCCTGGCAACATGTTCCCAGAGGTGGGTTTCGAGAAAATGGTCCGGAACTGTAGAGACGATAAACAGCCCCCCACCCGAAGTCAAAAGCAGGGTTATTCGAATCCAGTTCCAGACGGGCGGCCCGAGTTGACCGCTGAGCAGGCCGAAGATAAACAGGATCAAGGTGAGGACCAGCACGGCGCGGGCGAGGGTGCAATGTCTCCACTGCTCCATGATCTGCCCCTGCGGAAAACACTCGCATGTCTCCTCCTCATGGAGGTCGAGTTCGTGACCGGTCCTGGCCCATTGGGCAGCCTTTTTGGCGAACAGGACATCGGTCAAGACCCCGACCGCTATCCCCACCAGGAGCAGAATCAGAAAAATGGTTCCGGCGGTACCGGGAACCATGGAGAGCATGACGAACGATTCGTCGCCGCTGGTGGCGATCATGGCGGCCACCAGCGCCCCGAGGGAGACCACCCGGTGGGAGTAAAGGGAAACAACCGCAAAAGCCCCCAGACAGCCGGGCGTAGCTCCCAGAAAAGAGGCCAGCAGATATTGCCGCCAGCGGCTGCCACGCAGTCCACGCTGCCACATTCCGGCAGTGAGCACGTTGAGGTATTCGATCAACAGCATCATCACGAAGACGAAGCCCGTGATCATCAGGGCGTGGGTGAGGCTTTCACAAAAAAGAGTGGTCATGCCCTCACCTCATCCTGCTCCGCCTCATTGCCCACCCGAACCGTTTCCTGCCCGCAAGCCCTATGTTGACTCTGCCATGGAGCTATCCCTGAACCATTGCGTGCCAAAACACCACGAATTAACCGCGGCTCCTGAAAGCCTCCACAGCCTCTCGTACGGTGCCTCCGTCTACGGGTATGACCTCGACATTGGCGGCATCCAGAACGGGCTCGGCTTTTGATCCCACGCAATCTGTCAGGACCGCGGATACCCCTTTATCGACCACAAACTGCGCCGACTGGGCACCGGCATCTTCGGAAGACGAGGTGTTCGGATTGGGCGCCGACTCGAACTCCATGCTCTCCGGATCAACAAAGATGAAGTAGGCACACCTGCCGAAAATTGGCTGCACCCGTGAATCAAGGGTTGGTCCATAAGAGGAAACGCACACTTTCATGATCACACCTCCCTTTGGGCCCTGGTAAATTCACCGTCACCTATCG
>CAMYNC010000307.1 GCA_947259685.1 uncultured Desulfuromonadales bacterium
GAACAGTTTTCTCGCTTGTGACCATAATAATAACTACGTTCAAGTTAGCGGACTGCTTTCTGAAGACAGAGATGATATGCTAGCTGAAATTGACGATTTCCTGAAAAAAACAGAGCAGGAAAGAAAAGCACACTATGAAGCAATCGGTTCTCATATTTAAAGATGATTTACTTTTTTGATCTATTTGGCACCATCGTTTTTGCCATCACAGGCGCCCTTGTTGCAGGCCGAAAACGGCTGGACCTTTTTGGGGGGATTGTACTTGCCCTGGCAACAGCTCTTGGTGGAGGAACTCTGCGTGACCTTATCCTTGGCGCCCAACCCGTCTTCTGGGTACAGGATCCCATCTATATTTACGTTGCAACAGCTGCTGCCATCCTAACCTTCCCTATATCACGACTTCCACCTGAATCGTTTCACATCCTCAAAATTGCTGATGCATTTGGCCTTGCTGTGTTTACTGTGATCGGTGCCCAGAAAGCTCTGGCATTCAACCTGAGCCCGATCATTGTCATAATGATGGGCGTTATGACAGCTGTGGTCGGAGGTATGATTCGGGATATTCTTTCAGGGGAGATTCCCATGATACTGCGCAGGGAAATTTACGCCACCGCCTCGTTTTGCGGTGCACTTGTCTATATACTGATTATAAGAATTCTGAAGATGGAAGAAGTGGCTCTTTATATAACCATGGGAATGGTTTTAGGGCTGCGCCTGGCGGCAATCCACTGGGGGCTCTCTTTACCGAGATTTAGCGTGCAGCTTCCTCAAGAAAAAGACTAACGAAAACGACCTATATTATGAATATCACACTTACAACACCAGCTCTTCTGTTCCCGGCAATATCTTTGCTGCTTGTCGCCTACACCAATCGCTTTCTCGCTCTTGGCTCCAGGATACGCAGCTTACATGCTCAATACAAAAGTAATCCCGACGATATACTTATCGGACAAATAGATATGTTGAAAAAACGGGTGATTCTGATCAGAAACATGCAGGCCTTTGGAGTTGCAAGCCTCTTTTCATGTGTTCTGTGTATGTTTGCGCTCTTTGCCGGCCAGGTATGGCTTGGCCAAATTATCTTTGGCACAAGCCTTCTCCTGATGCTTGGCTCCCTCGGGCTTTCCCTTCGGGAAATTTCATTATCAGTTGAAGCGCTTAATCTTCAACTCAGTGATATGAAAGAGTAGAATTATTATCTGTATGCTTAGAGACTGCACGCAGGGCGTTTACTGGATGGACGACGCCCGCCTTTTTTTGATTTAAACTTATTGGGCTTGCCAAAGCGACCTAGTTTTCCTTCATCGCCATACACTCTTCTCTTTTTCCCTTTTGAAGGAGCCTTATCTTCAAACTTAGTCAGCTGAAGCTTGCGTCCGGAGACATATGCTCTTTTGAGGGTATAAAAAACTTCGCTGGGCATTCCCTGGGGGAGATCAACCGTACTGAATTCATCATAGATTGAGATGCGTCCGATGAATTGCGAATCAAGTCCTGCCTCACCTGCACGACATCGCGCGGAATTCTATAATCGAGGATTTGACACCCGAATCCCTGGTTATGGCCGGGGAAAGCATGGATGTGGATCAGCTTGCCGAGATTGTGGAGGATCTCCCGGAGACGGTCGCCGAGGCGGTCATTGGTAGCCTGAACGAAGAGGAACGCCGTCGCTTCGAGACGCAACGGGCCTATCCGGAAGGGACTGCTGGACGCCTCATGCATACGGATTTGAGAACCGTGCGGCCTGAACTCACTGCGGACGCCGTGCTGCGCTTTCTGCGCCGCTACGGCCTTACGACGCAAACCGACGGTGTCATGGTCGTAGACCGCGAAAACACTTACCTCGGTAAACTCTATTTCACACAACTCGTGAGCAGCGATCCCGAGCAGACTGTGGGTGATTTGATGGATACCCAGGCAGAAGCAATCCCGGCGGATACCGCGGATAAGGATATCGCTTTACTGTTTGATCAACGCGAATTGGTGTCCGTCGGGGTGGTCGATGAACACAACAAGCTACTTGGTCGTATTTCGGTGTCGGATGTCGTAGATCTGATCCGCGCGCAAGCCGATCATTCGCTGATGAATATGGCTGGTCTGGATGAAGATGAAGACTTGTTCGCTCCCATCTTGCCCAGCACCCGCCGTCGCGCCGTGTGGCTCGGGATCAATCTGGTCACAGCGTTTCTGGCAGCATGGGTTATCGGCCTGTTCGAGGAGACCCTTGAAAAGATTGTTGCATTGGCGGTCTTGATGCCGATTGTAGCCAGCATGGGCGGCATCGGCGGCAGTCAGACGCTTACGCTGGTGATCAGAGGACTTGCTCTGGGACAAATCGCTTCCTCCAACACCCGCTGGCTTCTTATCAAGGAAGTCGCGATCGGAGCAATCAACGGACTCATATGGGCCGCGGTCGTCGCGATAATTGCCTTTATTTGGTTTGGAAGCTACGGCATTGGTGCGATCATTGGCGTGGCTATTGTAATAAATTTGATTGCTG
>CAMYNC010000308.1 GCA_947259685.1 uncultured Desulfuromonadales bacterium
TCACCGCCTTCTCCTCCACGCCTGCCACGGTTCCGTAGAGCCCGCCGTTGGTGACGATCCGATCACCTTTCTTCAGCTCAATTTTGACATGGGCCGGATCTTGCGGCGGCTGTCAAAGGCCTGCTTCCCAACAGACTTCTTGACTAACGCACTCAAAAAATACGTTTACACTGACAATACACCAGCGAGCCTCATTGCAGAACGCTACGAATTTGCCGTGTATAAGATGCTTCGCAAAGCGTTTGAAGCTGGCGATATTTTCAATCACAAAACTAATAAGTATCGTAGTTTTACGGACTATCTCATCCCGCTCAAGCGCTGGAACGAACACAAAGAAAGAATCTTCGCCGAACTGGATCTGCCGATTCTAACAGCGCCCATCCGGCAAACGTTAAACGAATTTAAAATTACGCTGGAAGAGAAATTACAGCAGGTCAACCAGCGCATTCTGGATCGGGAAAACAAGGATATTAAAATCACTGGCCAGGGCGAGAAGGTAAAATGGACACTGCCTTACAAAAGGGATGAAGAGGAAGAAAATCACCAGTTCTACCATGCCGTTCCGACCATTGGCATCGCCAGCCTGCTCAGTTATGTCCACCGGAAAACCGATTTTCTTGATGGCTTTTCTCATGTACTGGATCGCTATGTTAAAGACACCAAGGATGAGAAAACCGTACTAGCCTGTATCGTCGCACTGGGCACCAACATGAGCCTTGGCAGAATGGGTGAAATTTCCGATGTAGATATCCAAGAGCTTCAAACGACTTATAGAAATTTCTTCCGCTTGGAAACGCTGAAAGAAGCTAATGACCTGATTGCCAACGCCACCGCGACGCTGTCGATCTTCAGGCACTATGACATCGAGGCCGATGTTTTGCACTCAAGCAGTGATGGTCAACGCTTTGAAACACAGCGTAATACCTTTAACGCCAGGCATGCATCGAAATATTTCGGTCTCAAAAAAGGCATTTCTGCCCTCACTTTGATCGGTAATCACGTTCCCATCAATGCGAAAGTCATTGGTACCCACGAGCATGAAAGCTATTTTGTCTTTGATCTGCTGTACAACAATACCACAGATATTGATCCTGATCGGCACTCGGTCGATACGCACGGCACCAACCAGGTCAACTTCTGGATCCTCCATGCTTTTGGCTATCAGTTTGCGCCCAGGTATCGCGATTTTTCTTCCAGAACAGATAACATTGTCGGCTTTCAATTCCCAAGCCACTACGATGATAATTTTTTAGTGAAACCGGCTCGCAAGGTTAGCGAAGATCTTATCATTGACGAATGGCCTAACATACAGCACATCATGGCGTCACTGGGTCAGAAGGAAACAACCCAGTCGGCGATTGTGCGAAAGCTTAGTTCTTACGCCAGACAGAACAGAACCAAAAAAGCCTTGTGGGAACTGGATAATATCTGTCGAAGTATCTACCTGTTGAATTATCTGGATGATCGACTGCTGCGTAAGCACGTCACTAAAGCTTTAAATCGTGGCGAAGCGTACCATAGACTCAAAAAAGCCATTGCACATGTCAATGGTGGTAAATTACGGGTTAAGAGCGAAATCGAACAGCATATCATACATGAATGCACGCGCCTGATTGCCAACGCGATCATTTATTTCAACGCCGAGTTGCTGTCAGGTCTAGTTGATGGTAAATCGTCGAACTCGACTCTCACGGCTGAACAAGTCAAGAAAATTTCACCGGTGGGCTGGCAGCACATTAATTTCTATGGCCGATTTGAATTCAATGATCTGGGAACGCCGTTCAATGTCGAGGAATTTATGAGGACGCTGGATATGGCCAAATTGGCCACCGTACTCGAGCCGGTGAACTAACAAAACGAGGACAATGCGATGAATATTTCCATGCCGCCAGGCGTTTCCTTCAAGAAAGAGTTACTGCAAGGATGCCAAGCTTATGTTTTTCGACATGTTGAACTAGGCGATCTGGGACGTATTGTCGTTCAAGGTTTGCCAAATGGTCACTGCCACCTTTCAAGCGAAGTTGCTGGCGATCCTGATGACCCAATGACAACGCTCCGGAAAGAGATGTTTGCTCCATTGAGCGAACAGGTGACTAGCGCAATGGAAACCATGCTAGGCAAAGGACCATTAAGTGGATTCACTCCACCATCCAGCCTTCGAAGCCCTACAGAAGTCGTGGAATCCAAACTCATTCCTTGCGAGCGTTGCGGGAACAACGCAGCACTTCTCATCTTCGCAGACGATGCGACTACGCCAGGGGACTTTGAAGATTACGCACGAAAGATGTACCACAAATATACCGAGCTAGATCTGCCCACCTGGATAATCGGGCCACCTGTTGGCGAACTCGCAGAGTCCATGACACCAACGCAAGTGATGAGGGTCTGGCCAAGCAGAGATAATATTGTTACGACAACGGCTGACGAATTCAACGCGGATCTGGATGTCTTGTTGGACAAGCACTGCTCATGTGTGTGAAA
>CAMYNC010000309.1 GCA_947259685.1 uncultured Desulfuromonadales bacterium
CTTTTGCGCTTGACTTGATACTCCTAGAACGGGCAGCTTCTTCCTGATTGTTACTATCAACAGTCTTTACACCCAAAACACTAATGAAGGATTTGTTTTGGTTCAGCGTGAATTGGAGAATCGCTCCGTTTGAGTTAGACTGCGTGAACGGAGAAATTCACCATGCGAAAGAAACGTTACAACTACACGGCCCAAGAGAAGGTTGCCATCCTCAAACGTCATCTGCTTGAGCAGGTTCCCATCTCAGATTTGTGCGATGAGTACCAACTCCAACCCACGGTATTCAACCGGTGGATGAAGGAGTTTTTCGAAAACGGAGCCGCTGCCTTTGAGAAGGACAATTCCCGCCAGAAAAAGGTCGAGGAGAAGCGGATCCAGAAACTCGAAGCAAAGCTGCAAACCAAGAATGAAGTCCTCTCAGAATTGATGGAGGAGCACATTCAGTTAAAAAAGGATCTTGGGGAACTCTGACAGCAACCTGGGTTCCCCATGATATCCGCGATGCGGTGGTCGATTTCATCAAGCATTGGACCAAGCGCACCGAAATTGCTGTGACGCACCTTCTGCGTTGGCTGGGGCTTGCCGCCAGTAAGTTTTACAACTGGCAAAAGCGTTACGGCAAAGCCAATGAGCACAATGCGCCAATCCCTCGTGACTTCTGGCTAGAGGATTGGGAGCGCCAGGCGATCATCGATTTCCAGCAACAGTATCCGCTGGAGGGCTATCGACGCTTGACCTTTATGATGCTCGACCGGGATGTTGTTGCCGTCAGTCCCAGTAGTGTTTATCGCGTCCTGAGTGCCACCGGATGTCTCAAGCGCTGGAACGGTAAACCCTCCAAGAAAGGGACCGGTTTTGTGCAGCCGCTTACGCCCCATGAGCACTGGCATATTGATGTTTCCCATGTCAATATTTGCGGCACCTTTTACTATTTGTGCTGCCTTCTAGACGGCTGTAGCCGCTACATCGTCCACTGGGAATTGCGCGAAGCGATGACCGAAAGAGACATCGAAATTATCCTG
Source organism: uncultured Desulfuromonadales bacterium (assembly GCA_947259685.1). The sequence goes on from CAMYNC010000309.1 coordinate 1,023, forward strand.
CAGCGGGCCAGGGAGAAATTCCCCCAGGCGACTCCGCGGATTATTTCTGATAACGGTCCCCAGTTCATTGCCAAGGACTTCAAAGAGTTTATCCGGGTGACAGGCATGACCCACGTTCGGACATCGCCCTACTACCCACAAAGCAACGGCAAGCTGGAGCGTTTTCACGGGACGATCAAACACGAATGCATCCGACCCAAGGTGCCGCTGTCCCTTGATGACGCAAGAAAGCAAGTGACAGAATATATCTGCTACTACAACGATGAGCGACTTCACAGCGCCATAGGCTATGTTGCGCCAAAAGCAAAACTGGAAGGTCGCGAGAAGCTGATTTTCACAGAACGAGATCGCAAACTCGAAGTAGCACGAGATGCGAGAAAACAAAAACGGCGGCAGGAAAAACTTCAGCCTGCCCAACACCGGAGAGCCCCGGAAGGGGAAGCTTTCAACCCACTAACTCAACAGGGCTGATTCTCCAATTCCGACTGAGGCAAAACAGATCCGCTGCTCAAGGCGTTGCCGGCTTTCACTATGTTGCTGCTTTCGCTGATTGTTGCGCTGGCTTAGGAGGCAAAAGTTTTTGTTAAAATGAAATCTCTGTAAGTGGGGCATTTCAGGAGAACGTTATGAAAAGATTAATTCAACTTGGCTGTATCTTGCTGGTCAGCTTGGGCCTGGTGAGCTTTTCCTTTGCGCACAGTTATGACCTCAATCAGCAAAAGGTGACCAGTTTGGAAGATATCCTTGCCGACTTGCAGCAGGTGCAGGTGATTTTCGTTGGTGAAATCCATGACCAGCGGGGGCACCATCATGCCCAGCTGCAGATTATCCAGGAGCTTCATGATGCTGGCGTCGATCTGAGCATCGGCTTGGAAATGTTTCGCCAGGACGGACAGTCCGACCTCGACAACTGGGTCGAGGGGCTGATCGATGACGCTGATTTTTCGGCGATCTTCAGCCAGCATTGGGGTTGGTGGCATATGTACCGAGATACTTTTATTTTTGCCCGCGACAACCGGATTCCCCTGGTCGGCCTGAATATATCACGTGAAATCGTCAACCAGGTCGCCCGGGATGGTTTTGACTCGCTATCAAGAGAACAGCGAAAAAAACTACCCTTAGCGTCCTGCAACGTCAGCCTTGAATATCAGGACTTTATTCGCAGGGCATTAGGGCAGCATGGCGACCATGACACCGCATTCGAAAATTTTTGTGCAGCGCAAATGCTCTGGGACGCCAGCATGGCGAAAAATCTGGAAGCGTACCTACAGACCGAACCCGGCAAGACAGTGGTGGTTCTGGCTGGCAATGGGCATTCATGGAAACACGGCATACCTGAACAGCTGATCCGCCGTGGAGCCTATGTGAGCCGGGTGCTATTACCTGAGGTTCCCGGTCGGATCGATTTGAACATCATCGATGCTGATGACGCCGATTATCTTTTGCAGGGGGTT
>CAMYNC010000310.1 GCA_947259685.1 uncultured Desulfuromonadales bacterium
GCTTCGCGGTGAAAACGGATTCAAGTTCTTCACCATCACGGCTCCGGAGTAGGCAAGTATAGTTCGGCTAAAGCCCCCTGTATGAATGATTACGGGGAGATGTCTCGATATTGAGCGAGGTGTACTATTCCCGGGAGCCGCGCCAGAATCACACATATTCAATCTTGATCGGTAGTCTCTGTGACTTCCTCCGGGAAATGGGTCCAAAGATCAAGGCCCCACAGCGACTTAAGTCGCAGTGGGGCCTTGATCTTCCGTGAAGCAAGTAATCGGAATTGAACTGATGACCTACTGATTACGATAAAAGTCTGGAATATAACCGTTGGAATAATTGAAATGACCCTTTTATCTGTACGAAAGGGCAATGTCTCAAAGCCAGCTCTCTTGCAATCTGGGATGTTTGATAGTGGGCATATACCCACAAATTTGATTCGGTTTTTTTTCAAGAGAAACAAATCTGATGATGGTTCATCGGGTACACTGGTTCAATTTGGTGCGGTTCCTGTTCGATTGAAGCTGAAACGCAGGCACGGTCGGACTTTTTATGGTTACCCAGGTGCCATCAGTCTCGTACTTGTCCCTTGACTGATCGATAATGCTGGCCGAGCAGGGCACGTTGAAACTAAAATCTTGTTGATTCTCCGAGATTCTCTTGCTCCTTTGACAGAATATAAAGCGATCACCTTATTCACTCTTGATGCCGTCGATACGTATCAAATTGATGTGACCGGTTGATGACCACGAGGGTTGCGCTAAATATACCTTTGTTTTACTGGTATTTTTTAACTCTACAGCCGAAAATGGCGACATTCGTTGAATAAGGATATTCCGATGCTGCGAGACCTGCTTCAGTATGACGTCAACGAAACGCCTCCAGCCTATCTGTGCCTGGTCATGGCCATCACGCATGTACTGCTTATTTTCGACGCCATTATATTCATTCCCAATGTGCTGGGAAAAACCGTTGGCCTGCCGCAGGATTCCCTGCAATTCATGACGTTTTCAACCATCATCATCGCCGCCGTTTTTACATATATCCAGAGTCTGCGGAAGTTCGGTCTGGGCTGTGGATTCATTCTTTTTTCAGGTTCCTACAGTGCCTTTCTGCTCTGCTCCGTGGATGCGGTGAACATGGGGGGGCTCCCGCTGCTGGGAACCATGTCTCTGCTGACGGTTCCCATCGTATTTCTGTATACGTATTTCATCCGCTTTCTGCGTCACATCATCACGCCCGCAGTGGGAGGGGTGGTGGTACTGCTTATTGCGGTGTCCCTCGTGCCTATCGGATTGGACCTGTGGGCAGGAAGTTATGCGCCCCAAGTCGCCGCGACACCGCTTTACGCCAAGCTGGGTATTGGCATCTGCACCATCCTGGTGCTTACGGTGCTGATGCTTTTTGGCAACAGCACGCTCAAACTCTGGAGCCCTATTCTGGCCATGGTCAGCGGATACATGGTGGCTTTTTTCACCGGAGAGTTGAACTTTGCCAATACCATGCAAGCGCCGTGGATCGGCCTGCCGCCAGTGCAGGCATGGCCGGGGCTGGAGTTCGACCTTTCCAGCGTGCATCTGCCGCTGCTCACCGCTTTCTCTATGGCAATGCTTGCCAGTACCATAGAAAACACCGGCAACATCATGCTTGTTCAGCAAATATCAAGTCGCGATTTTCGCCGGGTGTCCTACGATAGCGTGCAGGGCGGATTGTACTGTGACGGCCTCAGCAAAGTCACTGCCGGATTGCTCGGTACTGCAGTGCCATCTGTGTACTGCGACAACCTGCCCCTTATCGAAATGACTGGAGTAGCCTCAAGAAAAGTCAGTCAGTACGGGGCCATCATTTTGGCTGTACTGGCATTTATGCCCAAGGTCAGCGGGATTATCCTCGACATGCCTGGCCCGGTTATCGGCGGTTTCATTATCGTCATCGCCGCCCTTCTTTTCCATGCCGGTGTGGGGTTGGTGGGCATGACTCATCTGAGCAACCAGCACGGCCTTATTCTCGGCCTGTCGCTGACGGTAGGGCTCATCGCGGAGAGTGGAACCTACTTTCCCGGCATCATACCGGATAGCTTTTCGCCCATGTTTCGAAACAGCGTGGCGATGGGTGGATTTACTGCGTTTTTCCTGAGTTCACTGGCCTACCTTGCTCCGAAAAAAAGAGTGGAAGGCTCTTTTAATACAGATCTTGCAGAGCTCACAGCAGTGCAACAGCTCCTGAAAGAAGGCCAAAAAAAATTGAGCCTGTCACAAGAAGAGCTGAATGTCCTCTCCTTGTGCTGTGAAGAAATGTTCTGCCATATGGCGGAAGAATCGGACAGTGATGCACAACATAAGTTCTCCCTGAGAATCTCCAGAACGGAGGACGGGCTTTTTACCGAAGCTGTGGCAGGCCATAAAATGGACGACATCAACAACTTTGTCGTACCAAAGAGTTTCTTCAGCGCCACGGCAAAGGAACTGAACCAAATGGGGC
>CAMYNC010000311.1 GCA_947259685.1 uncultured Desulfuromonadales bacterium
TCGAACAGGGGCTGGAATGACTCGGAGATTACATATGATCTGGCTTTAGTGTCGTATTCCAAATTCTTTGGCGCCAGATCCCTGTAGAGAGTGATGTCGCGTGTCGCCGCCGCCTCCCCAATACCAAACCGGGACACTAGATCGCTTCGACCGACCTCCCCAAGGAAATATGCCCTGAAATCTATGTGGGATAACCTCTCTTTTTGTGCCTGACTTATTTTTGACAGAAGCACGGTAAATCCTCTCTATTGCCAGAGTAGTCAGATATTCTGCCCTAAAATGACGCCTTATGGTAATATATTTAATAGTGGTCATATATCTTACTGCTTGACATGATCATTATGATCACCGTAATATACCAGCGAGCATTGGACATCGGTTCCAGCCTAACATTCTGAAAAGGAGCTGTGAAAATGGCCACTAATCCACCCAAAGGTGACGGGCGCCGAAAAGGCGCCGTTAAGGACCGTTCCCAAATCCAGACGCCTTCCGGACATTGGGTTAAACGGGAGAGCGACACCGGACGCTTTATGGATGTGAAAACATCTGACAAGACACCTTTCAAAGGCGTACGGAAAGAGAAGTAGAGGACTGTCCCCGGTAGCTCCGGGGCTTACTTAACTGTCGATAGCGGAGGCATTCCGATGATAAGGGTCCAAGGTGCGGTCATCAAAGAGCAAGGTGTGACTTTTGCGATCACCTTCGTGAAGAAACAAATATTGAATTCGCAGATGCAATGCCGGCAGGCAGCGCAATCCTTCCAGCCTCTGTTCCCAGGCATGCCCATCGTACTGATGGGACAGGATTCTCGCGGTACCCCTACCTACTGGGGCCGAAAAGATATTGTCAATTTCCTGAAGAACGTCCATCCGAGTCAAATCCCTTGGAAAGAATATACATTCAATTGAGGACAGTGAGATGATTGATATTACCTTTGAAATAAATGGCAGGAAGGTGCCCCCAAGTAACATGGGTAATGCACTGGATTCTGCCATGCTTCAATCAGTAAAGAACTCGATATCCAAAGCTGTCGGATCAACGCGTTGCCCTGAGCATGGTCAGAAACCCAAAATCAAAGCAAAAGGCCGTAGTCTTGATTCACTAAAATTCGAGGTTTCCGGATGCTGTGACAATTTGATTGGTGAAGTTAAGAAAAAATTAAAATAGTTGAATGAGAACCCACTAATGGTTTTAGCCACCAGTTCGCAGGCGTGATAGCCGCGCTTATCGTAACTCAGAACAACGTTTCACAGAACTCTTGCTCCCTGTATCACTCTGCCGCCGCCATTCCCGTTGGTGCATTCTTAGGGAAACTACCGGACATGATTGAACTCTCCTTGGGAAATCCTAACCATCGACAGTTCTTCTATAGCCTGCGGTACTTGGGTTGCTGGCTACCGGAATGCACAAGACCTATCATTGGGAACCTCAGGACGAATTCGAGAAGATTGTCAGGGCAGCGCTCTAAATTTACGGTGCGACGTATTTGAGTCACCTAGCGCTGGATGCGCGCTCACCAGTAGATCTCTGCCACTCATTGGGCATCTTTGAATATCGGTATAGACGAAGAAAATTTTTTTTCGGTTATACTTCATGTGGGATAAAAAAGGGATAGGACGGGTTGTCAGTGACTTTCGCATGGACAATCAGATGTCCGATGATCATCCATATCCTAGATTCAAACGGAGTAATCGATGAACCATATAAAAAGGATCTTTTCGTTTATTAAAGCTGGTGGTGTCTTTTTGGGAACGATCGTGGGTGTGCTCGCATCAACCGACAAACCGGAAATCAGCGATCGACCCCAGAGTGACGGTTCGGACGTTTTCGGTGAACACAATTTTCGGACCGGTCAAGCTGATTCAGGTACGGATCCAGACGGCTGGTATGAAGATGATATGTAGCCGCGCCTTATCTCTTTACTCCCTTTGAGATTGCTGCCTTACCGATACTCCCTCCCTGCCTTCCTGCATCATCAGCCGGTCGCGCCAACGGTGAAGTTGCTGCCGTAATAGAGCGTCCGATGTTCATCCCCGCCCAAGCCATCATCCCGCTCCACAGTAACGGCAAGCCCAGATAGAGACTGGTCGTGATCATGTTGAGCAGCATACGCTTGCTATCGTGCTCGCCGGGGTTGGCGAAGATCTGCAGGAAGACGTTGACGTCGGGGTACATAGACTGGATCAGGTTCTGATCCACCCACATTGCCAGGTACCAGAGCACACTCCAGAACTTGACGGTGAAGATGGCCATGCCGCCGACCACCATCATGGAGATGGAGTAACGCGACAACACTACAACCATAGGAAGCAAGGCATAGATGCCGAGCAGGAGCACCGCCTGCACCATCGGGAGTGCCTGTAGGATAGCGGTCATGGTTACCGAGAACATCGCCGATGCGGTGACCACGCCGCCTGAAGCCAGCCCGCCTTTCACGAAGTTCTGCGCGGTGTTCAGCAGGCGTTGTTCGACCAGTTCGGCGGAGAGTTGGTGAGCACGGTTCGGGCGACGGCATCGTTCTGCTTCTCGCTGGCCAGCGCCGGTGCAACGGCGACGACGAGGCCTGAAAATCCGGCGGATGTCGCATCGGCCTCGTTGATCAGCTTTTCTCTTAGACCAATCGCGCCATCTTCCCACCATTGTTTGCAGTGCGGCTTGCCCCAGGGTGGCGGCGAGGTTGGATCATATTCAGTGTCGCGCACCGCATTGTAGGCCCAGCCCGAGATCTGCATGGCCGATCGAAGTGTGTCGTAATAACCGGGTGTGTCGCGGTAGACATGAGATCCCATCCAGTCCGGATCGTCCGACCCGTAGGTGGTCAACAGCGCGTTAACCGCGGCGGTCGCTGGCCGCTCGGCCTGGTATTTCGAGCGCGCCGGGATGTAGCACTGACTAAAGAAATCACTGACTTCCTGACGCAGACGCGGATCCGCGATGGTGGCCAGACGGGCCTGCTGTTCATAGGTGCGCATATCGGCTGCTGAGGGCAGCCCTTCGACCACCGCGTGATTTAGACCGGACGTCATGGCCAGCCGTAAACCCGGTCGTGCCGTAGGTGCTTTGGGGGGCGGCAACCGTCGCCGTGGTGGGTGTGGGATCGATCAAGGTCGGTGGCGGTACATAGCTGAGCGTACCGGCGTTCAACGGTGTCAGCGCGGCTGGTTGCCCGGCCAGAACCACGACCAACAACGCGATGAAAATTTCCAACTCCATGCGGCGCAGCGACAACCCGGTGACGGTGCCGAACTCGCCTCCTTGAGCCGGCTCCCGCCAGTTGTCGATGAGAATGCCGAGAAACGGCAGGAACACGATGCCCGTTCCCACCAGCACATCCCAGAGGATATTGTAGAAGGCCCAGCCGAACAGCGTAGTGAAAAGCTCGAGGTAGCTGTCGACGGTCATACGCCTGCCCCCGATAGTGCTGCCAGGAATCG
>CAMYNC010000312.1 GCA_947259685.1 uncultured Desulfuromonadales bacterium
ACCGGCGTCATACATCAGCGCCCCGATCATGTTCCAGCTGGCTGCGTTGTAGGGCGCACTGGTTGGGTCGAGTGTCATGATCGCCCAATTATAAGCGCCGCCGGCGCCATCGCCACCGCGGGTGGTGGCAGTGGTGCCGCTGTTGTTGATAGAAATCGGCAGGGTGATTTGACCGATGCCGCTGGTCGGGTAGGAATGATAGCGCAGTACCTGGGCCATGGCCGTGGCGACGCAACCGGAGTAGTAATTGTTCGGGGTGTAGATGTTGTAGAGATTGTAAGTAGTGTAGTTGCTGTCCCTGGAGGTCCGTTGGTTCCACTTGGTGGGCAGCAGCGGCGCAACCCGCACATCGGAAATCGATGCGGCGTCAAAGCTCTGCTCGCCGGCGTCCAGCTCAGACTCATCAAACTCGGGGGCCTCAGACTGATAGAAATTCGGACTGAGGTTTTGGCTTTTGTTCTTATATTTTCCCCATTTCTGCTTTGATTTGCCCCGCCGCCTGGTCAGTTTTTCTTCCAGCTTAACTTGTTTTTTATCCTTGTTTTTCCCTTTTCCTTTATTAAAGAACGCCGGATGAACGCGATTTTTCCGCTCCTTCAGATCCTTCTTCAGCAAATTGGTCAGTGGATTATTGCGATCTTCCACATATTGTCCGCTGGAGCTGAAGGCGATCACCGGTTCGATCAGATCATCTGCGGAAATAACGATATAGCCCTGTGGAGTAAGCTCGGCGACAAAATAGAGCGGCTCACCGTATTCATCGCTGTAGGTTTTCACCTCACTGAGCTCGCCCTGAAATCCCTCGGTCAGCCGGGTGTTTCGCTCCTGTAGCCAACCTTGCGCCAGATCCCAGGCCATCTGCTCATCAGTGGGGGCAGCAAAGCCAGACCAGGGGCTGAGCAAAACCGCCAGAAGAGCGATGGTCAGCCATTGGGCAAAGAGAAGATAATTGTCCCTGAGTGATTTGGAAAGGCAGAGGTATCTCATGGTGCAACTCCGGCCAAAAACGGAAAAAGGTGGGAATAGGGCCCCAATATAGGATCCCAGGCAGTGCTTTATTCAGTGCCCGGGTCAGGGAGCCACAAAAAAGGTTTCCATTTAGGTGGAGGGCTAAACAGGAAAAGGTGTTGCTACCAACGATTAGTCCTCACCAATTATTGGTAGCAACAAATGTGCCTTGTTAAATGTCCGCTGCGCTACTTTTGAAGTAGGCGATGGTTTTTTGCAGTCCTTTTTCGAGCTGAATGGCCGGCTGCCAGCCGAGGGTTTTCTGGGCCAATGCTATGTCTGGCTGGCGTTGTTTGGGGTCATCGCTGGGGAGCGGCTGGAAGATGATTTCCGAGTTGGAGCCGGTCATTTCAATCACCTTTTGCGCCAGCTCGAGAATGGTAAATTCAGTCGGATTACCGATGTTGATCGGTCCGGTTACGTCATCCGGCGTAGCCATAAGGCGAATTAGCCCATCGATCAAATCGTCGACAAAACAGAAGGAGCGGGTCTGGTTCCCCTCTCCGAAAACGGTGATGGGTTCGCCCTTGAGTGCCTGGACGATAAAGTTGCTGACCACCCGGCCGTCGTTGGGGTGCATGCGCGGCCCGTAGGTGTTGAAAATCCGGGCGACCTTGATCTGCAACTGGTGCTGACGGTAGTAATCGAAGAACAGGGTCTCCGCACAGCGTTTCCCCTCATCGTAGCAGGCGCGGATGCCGATCGGGTTGACCTGCCCCCAGTAGCTCTCCGGTTGGGGATGGACCTCCGGGTCGCCGTAGACCTCACTGGTTGAGGCCTGGAGGATTTTTGCTTTGACCCGTTTCGCTAACCCCAGCATGTTAATAGCGCCGTGGACGCTGGTTTTGGTGGTCTGGACCGGGTCAAATTGATAATGAATGGGCGAGGCCGGGCAGGCCAGGTTATAGATTTCATCGACCTCGACATAGAGGGGAAAGGTGACATCGTGGCGGATAAATTCAAAGTATGGGTTTGAATGCAGGTGAGCAATGTTCTTTTTTGAGCCGGTGAAACAGTTGTCGACACAGATGACCTCATTGTTATCGACCAGCAATTTTTCACATAAATGGCTGCCGAGAAAACCGGCTCCGCCCGTGATCAAGATTCGTTTTGACATTTATTAGCCTTTCGCAACGAAGTTTGAGATTGTTTTAACCAGGCCGCCAGGTCGGTCACCCTGGCGAGTTCATAATGCGCTTGATAGTCGTTTTGAGCCTTTTTCTGGCGATGCTCCCCGGTGAAAACCCGGATGGTGAGCCAATTCCGCTGGTTGGCACCGAAGAAATCCTTGTCTGGATTGTCACCGATATAGGCCAGTTGCTCTCCCTGCAGTTGAAAGCGTTCTTCGAACCACTGGAAAAGCTCGGGCGCAGGTTTACTCTGGCCCAGGGAATCGCTGCAGAGGATGGCATCGACTTTGTCAGGCAGGTTGAGGGCTGCCAGTTTCTT
>CAMYNC010000313.1 GCA_947259685.1 uncultured Desulfuromonadales bacterium
GATAGACGAGAGTTTTCCCTCCGGGACAAAAATAGTTGCAAACGTCTTATCTCCTTGTTGTATGACGTTTAATAATTCGATTCTTTGTTGCTCATTTGCGAGGCTTTCTACCGCAAGCTCTATATTTGGAAGGCTCTCAAATTCGATCTGAATACCAATGACAGACTCAAACTCGTAAGCCTCTGCTTCGGTTTTTATCGTTTCTTGGTCGTTTTTGATTTTATTGAGTTGCCCGAGTAAGGTTGCACCATGTTGCTGGCGATCTAATTCGGGAATCTGTTTTTGCTTAGTTACAACCTTTCCGGCATACGTGTAAGGCTCAGGCTGCCCTGTTCTTCCAAGAAAAAAGTGAGGCTTTAAATTCTTTTGTTTAGCCACCGGATCTCCTTATCGGTGTTTTTGGTAGCTCATTTCACGACGATCATTAATTGCGGTTTGAATCATTTCCAATTTGATATTGCTAAGGTCGTGAATCAGTAGTTCCTTAATGGCATCTTCGGCAGCTAAAGTGACCTCTGCGCTACTAAGTCCTTCGGCGTTGGTTGCGAGCTTAGTCCAAGGAAACCTTTTGGTGACATAAGGCGAAAGCTTGTTCTTGAATAACGTGATGATTTCATTCTTTGAGGGTAATTGGTATTGAATGACATCATCAAATCGCCTGAACAGAGCATAGTCCAGAATTTCAGCATGATTGGTTGCACAAATGATTACACTATTTGAATGATCTTGCTCAATCATTTGTAAAAAGCTATTCAGTATCCTGCGTGCTTCTCCCACATCATTAGGGGATGTTCGTTGAGAGCCTAAGGCATCAACCTCGGCTCTTAACTGATCGAGATCAGTTGGGTTGCCCATATTTGAAGCCGGCATCATATGGTTCTGCTCAGTGGCAGGCTGTTCACCGACTTCGCTGAACAGCTGGGCGTAGCGGCATTCCTTCCTGCCCGGTTGGCGCTCCAGGCGAGTCACCATGGGCGGCTCTTTTTCCATCAACTCCTGTAAAATACTTTCTACTTCAGCAAGGTCAGGAAACTCGGCCATGCGGGCTGCCCTGGTCCGCAGCTCCCCGGGAGTTTGCGATCCTCGCAGTAATAATTCAGCCAGGATAGCCAGCTCTGCATTTTCCAGGTAGAGGCGTTCCCGCAGAGTATGCCGATATTTCGAGACCCGGCTTCCGGCATCCTGGGATTGCATTGCCAGGCCTTTTTTTCTTAACCTGTCTACGCATTGCCAGGCCTTTTTTTCTTAACCTGTCTACGCTGTCAAGAACCTCGGGTTCTGGCAACTGCATAACCGGTGCGCGGTTCGACTTTTGATTGCAGGCATTGGTCAACCCATTGAGGCTTAAAGGGTAGTAATCCGGCGTGGTCAGTTCTTTTTCAATAAAAGCACCTAGAATACGGGCCTCAAGAGCTGTCAGTTCAATTTCCATTATTTTCTCCTGAAAAATTAAAAATCTTCTTCAGCCAATAATGCGCAAGGGTTACCGCCAGTGCTGCCAGGACCAGTAAGCCAAAGCGCGCGGTTAAGCTCTGGGCCTGCTGCCAACTGGCTCCGCCAACATAGCCCAGGCCGGGGTAGCAGAGTCCCCAAAACAGAGCACTGATAATGGCATAAAGTAGAAATGGTCGAGGTGCCATCTGTGACAAGCCGGCAATAAACGGAGTTATGCCGCGGATGGGGCCGAGAAACCGGGCAAAGAAAATGCTTTTCCCACCATGGTTGTAAAAAAAACGTTCTGACTGTTGTATCAATTTATGGTGTTTTTTGAAGCAGCTGAGAGCCAGTAGCCGGCCACCAAAGTGGCCACCCAGCCAGAAACTGAGCAGGTCCCCGAGCAGGGCTCCCCAAGCTGTGACCAGCATCAGGGCCAGCAAAGTCCCTTTTCCTTGCACCACAAGAAAACCAGCCAACACAACCAGGGTACTGCCGGGCATTAACAAGCCGACCATCGGCAAAGATTCCAAAAAAGCCACCAGAAATAAAAGCAGCAGATAACTGGCGCCGCCTGGTAGTACCTCGATAATCGCCTGCAGCCAGTTTTCCATATCAACTCAATTCAGGTTCAAAAGCGCTTAGCCAGCGGTCGAAAGTGACGAGCTTCTGTTCCCCATACTTGGCAAGGGTTTTGCGGACTTTTTGGGGAGATTTTTCCTTAGCGGATTTTTTCGGATCTTTGGAATAAAACAGGTCTGCGTAGCAGATGATCTGCTCTTCCAAGGTTTCCGGAAGCATATCGCGGTTGGGCAACGGCAAGTTCTGCTGCCTGATCTCTTCAGCCGTCAGACCAATGCCGATATGCCGTTCACAAACCCGCGCATGGCGCGCTAACCCTTCCTGTTCAAGAATCTCTTTGCCTCTGATTCCGTGACTGAGATAGGCGCCATCACCATGACAATGCAGAGCCGGAGCCGCGGTCTTGAACATGCCGATATCGTGGAGCATGGCAGCTTCAGCGATAAATTGCAGATCGACTTCGCGGGTCTTTTGCAGAAAGCGGGCAATTTTCAACGCCCTGCGGGTGACCTGGCGACTATGAGAAAGTAAGATCGTCCAGGCCTGAGGGTTCTCTGCATAGTATTTACGGATGATGTCGGCTGTGCGCACCGGTTGAAACATCAATTGTCTTAACTCCCTTACTGGACAGAGGGCTCAACTTCAACAAAACTCTTCACCGTATCGTTAAAGACCGGCAGGAGATCATCCAATCGGCTGGAAGGGCAGGTCAGCGCAATAATAAAATCGCGCTGCTCTCCTTCTATCGCAATGATTGCTCGACTGGTTTTCGGACCTTTATTGAGCAGTTGCAGCGCTGGACCGACAGAGTGTGACAAAGCAACGCCTTGAATTGCTTCCTCAGCGGAAAGCCACTTCCTCAGCAGTTCTCCAGGGCTTGCATGCCAGCCTCCAGGGAAGCTGCGGATCAGCATTTCTGACGATTTTTGAGACAGCTCCGCCGAAGCACCGATCAGCCAACGCACGCTGTCGGCATGATCCCCTGGTGCTGTCTCCGCAAGCGGTTCCCTTTGCCATTCCAGTGGATGCTTTACAGAAAAACCGAGTTGGGCATCGATATAGAGCTGCTCGTTATAGTCATTGAGCAGCTGCTTTTTCATTGTTGTTAAATTGCTACAGCCGCTTAGCAGGACCAGCAAAAGCAGGATCAGAACTCCTTGAGTCCTGTTCATAGCGCCACCATCATTCCTCCCAGGTGATACAGGCCACCGGGCAGTTGTCCATGGCCTCTTCAATCATCTCTTCAGTATCTCCGGTGGGGTTGTAGACCCCGGCTTTATGTTCGGAAACCATATGGAAAACATTCGGACAGATGCGGGTGCAGGTTTCACAGCCGATACAGGCCTCTTGGTCGAGATAGGGGGTGCGAGCCATGGTGGGGTCCTTTCAATAGAAATAATTCACAGCGAGTATTTGATTATCCAATATTTTTAACAAGTTTTTCAAACCTGTAATGGCATATTTTTGCTAAATTGTAAAAGTTAGAAGTTTTAAATTGGCTAGCTCTCTTGATTCTGCTGGAGGTTGTTTTGGCCAGATCTTCTGGGTTGAAATCTGAAATAATAACCACCATCTCAATTTTAATCTTAGCGCAAAGAGTTCAGCAGTTAGAAGCGGTAAGTCAAACCCTGGGAAAGTCATTGTTATTGAATCAGCAGACGGGCTTGCGTGCGTCGCCTGGCGCCCAACAACTCCTCAAACAGTTGCCGGTTGGGCTGGGGCACCAAGGATGGTGGCTTTATGACCGAAATTTTGTATTACAGTCTTCATTTGATGCAAACCGACACGAACCTTTGCCAGAGTCGGTCCTTCAGCGTATCAAAATTACCCGAGCGATGACCCAGGAGGTGATTTTTCCATCTCTCATCAGGATTTATTCCAAGGATGAAGCTTGGGCGAGGTTTACTATTCCATTGGCCACCCATAGCCAGTTTCAAGGCCTACTCGAAATCCATTATTCACTGGAAGATATTCGCGGACGGCTCATGATGTCACTGCAGATGATCCTGATATATATTTTCGTATATGGATCAATTTTAGTGCTGGTTGGATACTTGTTGTTGAAACGAAATATTATTACCCCTGCAAGGAATTTATTGCACGCCACCCGGAATGTGCAAAAAGGGAATTTGGAAACTCGCCTCCCGGTCGCTGGGCCATCTGAAATTGCTCAATTAGCCATAGCTTTTAATGGGATGGTTGAAGCTTTACGTACCAGTCAGGATGAAACTCACCAACATATTCAGGCCATCGAAAAGGCTAACGAACAACTGACGCTGGCTCGTAATGAATTGATTCGTAGCGAGAAACTCGCTTCAGTGGGCCAGCTTGCAGCTGGTTTGGCGCATGAAATCGGTAATCCGTTAACGGCTTTGATTGGCTATTTAGAAATATGTAAATCGCAGGCGACATCAGCTTCCCAAAAAGATACGCTGTCACGCTCTTTGGTCGAAACCGAAAGGATAGATTACCTGGTGCGCGAACTCCTGGATTTTTCGAGGCCTAGCGAAGACCTGTTTGAAAATATTGACCCCACTGAACTGCTTGAAGAAACCGTTGATCTGTTACTGCATCAGGGGGCCTTTAAAGACGTGGCAACTGACCAGCA
>CAMYNC010000314.1 GCA_947259685.1 uncultured Desulfuromonadales bacterium
TTCATAAATTGTCAGGTTATGATCCAGCGGTATTCCGTCGTTGACTTTTCCTATGCCAGTAATTCGCGGTGATATTCCGTATGGATATTCATACGCCTCATGATTGCCCGAGGTAATGAAAATCGGTTTCTCATGGGTGGTGTAGTAATGAATCAGCAGAGAGTAAACGATAAGGCCGTCAATGCCGCAGGGGTACTCGTCGGCCCGTTCTTGAACCGCTTTCATGCTGTCAAGATACATCGCTTCCCAGAGGTTCCCTGTGGTTTCGATTTTGCGACTGCGCGGGTCGAAATTGTGGAGATGGTCGTACAGGTCGCCGGTGATTACCAGTAGGTCGACATCATTCTCAGCTTTTCCGAATTGTTGCAGCAGGTCGAAAAAATTATCGACGTTGTTGTTGGCTTTTTCGCCTGCAGCTGCATGGCGCCCTGCGCCGAGGCGAGGCGGATTTTATGGCCGACGGCCGCCGCGTCGAGATGCAGAATGTTCTGCCCGCCAAAGGTGCGCAGAGTGATCGCTTCCGCGTCGATTTTATCGTCAAAACAGAGTTCGTTGTCGCCGGCGGTGCGCAGCCGGTTCTGATGCGCGTTGGCGCTGGTGACCGGACTGGCGTTGGCCGGATTGGGCAGGGCGCCGACGATCATCGGCCGGTCGGGGTCGCCATTGAGGCAGCTCAGCAGCACTTCTGCTCCATCGAGCAGCGGAAAATGCAAGCCGGTCGGCTCGGCGCCGGGCGGCCCGCCGTAGGGGGAGAGGCGGCGGATCGGGATGCTCGCTTCGGTATGCGGACGCGGCTCGCGGTCGAAGTGGCTGCGCAGCCGGTAGCGGCCCCCTTCATCCAGCTGGGCGTAAGGGCCATCGCTCTCGATCCGGGCGGTAAAGGTCGTAGGGATGTTCGGCCGGGGTGGCAGGGCTGCGCGAAAAGGGGTTTCACGCGGGATCAGCCAGGCGTGATTGCTGTAGCTCAGATCGTCGTCGGTTACGCCTTCACCTGCTTGCTGGCTGGCCTGGTGGTCGATGCGGATAGACAGATAATCTCCGCTGTAATCGCTCCCCATCATTCCGGCATCAATGTTGACCAGCTGGCCGGCAGCCAGATCGGCGACATCGCTGCTGGCCAGTAATTGAAAACCTTCTACATTTGCCCGTTCGGCCTGTGTCTGGGCAAGCTGTTGAGCCTCGTCAATTCCTTGCAGGCCATATCCGAAACGGGTCTGCTCCGGCTGGCAATCTCTGTCTGCGGCTTTGGTTCGCCCCGTGCCTTGAATCTGCAGGCCTGGCTGGTGCTCACTCCGGTCGTGAAGATGAAACTTTGCCGGAACCATTTTCTGTCTGATTTCCAGATGGCGGATGCCGCTCAGCTCGACGCCGGCGCGACTGGCCTCCATTCCGGCCGCAGGCTGGTAGCGGAGCAGCGGCCGGTTGCTGAAGGGGAGATGGCAGTTATGGTCACTGAAGTGCAGAGTTTCAGCGCCATCTTCAATGGCCGACCAATAAAAAATTCCGGCAGCTGCGGTGAGTCTCTGCAAAAAAGCAAAATCGGTCTCGCCGGTCTGCAGGGTATAGGGGCGGACCGGATAATTGCGCGTCAGTTGGAAATGAAGTTGTGTCGAGGAGAAGCCATGGGTCAAGAGCAGATCGGTGATGATTTCAACCACCGTCTTATTGAGGATGATGCGGGTATCGGTCTGTTGACGCAGCAGGGCGAGCCTTGATTCCAATTGCACCTGCACCTGACGTCGGCCGTCATGGAGGGTGCCGGTTTCTTCCAGGGCGGTGATGATTCCAGCGAGTTCACGTTTGGCGCCATCTTTGCCGATTATGCCGGTGCAGGCCGGCTGGCAAATCGAACCGGTGAGAGAAAAACCAGCATCCGCAAGGACTCCAATTTGAAATTTAAAAGGCTCTGATAAGGCTTCCTGACCGATTAACGTCAGTACCGACAGATTGGACGCGCCGACCCGCAAATACAGCCGGGCCCGGTTGGCCGAGACGTGCATATTCCCCCTCCAGGCACTATGGAGATTAAACGCTGACAGCGAATCCGCCCGACCGGGCGAATTGAATCACAAGCATTGCAAAGCGCCATTTCTTTACCACAAGATAGTGGCCGGCCGCTACCTTTAATCTTTTCTGGATATCTCCTTCCCTCCACTGGCCAGGGACCGGACTCAGATTTTCCATTGCCAGGGTGTCTGTCGCCTGGATGGCGACAGTCAAGCCCCAGGGATGGGTTCATGCGGCCCTGGAAATGGGAAATCTGAGACCGGTTTGCCGATTGGTGGAGCGAAGTGAATATCCAGGTAATCCTTTTCCGATCTTTTGACTCAGTCAATAAATTCAACCCATTCCCCGGTCAAAGTTGAAACGCCGAACTGCTGGTCGACCTTGCCTTTAAGCAGGTAGGGGCGGTGGCGGGTCA
>CAMYNC010000315.1 GCA_947259685.1 uncultured Desulfuromonadales bacterium
TATACTCAAATCAGAATGAAAACCACAGTTTTGCAAAAAAGATGTTAGAATACGCTCCAAGATGAAAAAGTCAGCCGAATTAAGAAGGAGCGAACAAAAATGTTACGGCCAGAGTGCGCCAAATGGAATCAGGAGCCAGAAGAACTACTAAAACTGTCAACAGAAGCAGCGCATCTCCGAGATCGAGAGAGGTACCTGGCGTTGTATATGATTGGCACAGGTCAAAGCAATGCAACCAAGTGGGCCGAAAAAATCGGTCGAGAGAATCGGACAGTAATGGGCTGGGTACATCTATATAATAGTCAAGGTCCAGAAGGGGTTGCCTACCGACATAGTGGTGGTCGCTCCCCCTTTTTGCCCAAAACGAGAAAGAAAAAATCGTCTCAATCGTAAAATGCAGTACCCCTATCGACCATGGACTTCCGGGACGGGGCTGGAATCTGAAAAAACTCAGACAATGGGTTTCAAATAAGCTTGGCCGCAAAGTTAGCCGAAACACCCTGCGAACCATACTCAAAGCAGCAGGTCTAAGCTGGAAAAAGTGCAAAAAACTGCTGGCGAAAGCGAATCCCAAGAAACGCGAGCGCTTTATTGAGCAATTTCAAGCGCTTTATGAACGGATGTGTAATGACGAGGTCGTCATTATTTACCTCGATGAAGTTCACATTCATCAGGATATGGAGGTCGCATACTCATGGTCTCCAGTTGGTGAAGAGGACTGGGTCATCAGCTCTTCACCTGGACTCTCGGAACGGATTAACTGGTTTGGTGCCTATAACTTTACCGATGGTGACTGCTTTATTTGGGAAGATGGGACTTGTGATTCCAAGAATTGTAAGCGCTTCCTTGAGCTTCTCGCCGAGCGGCTTCAAGCAGAGCAACGCCAGATAGTCCTCATTTGGGATGGTGCTTCTTATCATCGGAGCCTCAAAGTCCGCGCTTTTGCTGAAAACTTGGGCTTCACCATTTTGCCCCTACCTGGCTATAGTCCTGACCTCAATCCGATCGAAGGGCTTTGGAAATGGATGCGTGAGGATGTCACCCAACATTACTGCCATGAATCACTTGACGAGCTTCGGCAGAGTTGCCTCGATTTCATCGACACTATTTGCCTATTCCCTGAACAGGTTATCTCTCGCCTTTGGCCCCACTTTGACTTGGATCCTGATATCGAAAAACTGCGGTTCTCATTCTGAACTCAGTATAGCGGTGAAGAGTGGGCAGTAAACAGTGGGCAGTAATCGGTCAATGTTGTTATGTTAGTGGCAGAGGAGGCATTCTAAAATGCCGGGTATAGTCGGGTATAGCCGCATTTGAGAAATCTCCCCCCCCCCCGGGGTGTCGGTCCTAGCGTCAGGACATTGAGTACATAGTTGGCAAGATTCGGTAATGTATATGATCGTTTTTACGAGAGGAGCTTGAAGATGACACTTTCGACCGAACAAAAAACATTTTTCCAGGAAAAGGGCTATCTGCCCTACACTCGGGTACTGTCCGATGAGGATTTGGCAGGGTTACGTCAGCGCAGCGAAGACATCGCCCATGGTCGAGTGGATTATGTGCCGCCCCGCTATATTCAGCTCGAGGCTGCCTTCCGCAATGGCGAAAGCAGTGATCAAGATCGGCTGGATCAGGTGCGTAAGATGACCCATCTCTGCTACTTTGATGATGTCTACGAATTCAATGCAGACGGTTCGTTCCAGAATATCCTGGGTGCTGACACCTGGATCGAAGGCTGGCAAGGTGGCAGCGATGCCTGTGGGGCTCCGGTAGCGCCGCACGATGGCAGCAATGGCGCGATCTTCGAGTACGACGAAGACGCCAGCACGCTGAAGCTGACGGGTGTCGGTGCGTACCTGGGCCTGGCAAAGGTCGTGAACGGCGGGGAACTGGCAAGTCCGGCTGGCGCGCCAGATTCCGTTACCTACACGGTAGAGGTTCTGGACGGTGATTTCCTGACCGTCAGCATCGAGACGAACGCCGGAGAATTTTGGACTTACCGGCTGACTCGCGTCTCCAACTCGCCGCTGGCCGGCAACTGGAAACTCGCCGGCGAGGGTGCTGCCGGAATTGGTCCAGCCCCTCTCAACACGGAGTGGTTTAATACATCCGAAGCCTTTGCCGCTGGCATCGACGCGCGCCCCTGCTTTTTTGACGATATTTACCATTTCGGTGCTGGCGGTTCATTCCAGAACTTCCAGGATGGCGAAACCTGGGTCGAAGGCTGGCAAGGTGGGAGTGATGCCTGTGGCACGCCGGTTGCGCCACACGATGGTTCCAATGCGGGTTCCTTCAGCTACGATGAAGACGCTGGCACGCTGGTACTCAATGGTGTCGGCTCCTACCTGGGGCTGGCGAAGGTCGTCAACGGCGGGGAACTGGCAAGTC
>CAMYNC010000316.1 GCA_947259685.1 uncultured Desulfuromonadales bacterium
ATCAGTCATTGGATAAAAATGGGCATTTTATTGAAGTAAATCAAGCTTGGCTCGATACTCTTGGATATACCCGAGAAGAAGTTATCGGAAAATCGTTTGGTGATTTTTTGCACCCTGACTGGATAGATCATTTTAAAGAAAATTTTCCTCGTTTCAAAGCTATTGGTGAGATTCTTGGTGTAGAGTTCGAGATAGTCAAAAAAGATGGTAGCATCATATTGGTATCATTCAACGGACAAATAGGACGAAATGAAATGGGTGAGTTTAAACAGACCCACTGTATTCTGAACGATATCACTAAACAGAGGCGTTCAGAGGAGGCGCTGCGGGAGAGCGAGGAGAAATACAGGACACTGGTGGAGAGCTCTTCTGATACGATTTTAATGCTGGATACAGACAGGAACATAGTTTCCTGTAATCAAGCTTTCCTGAATCTTTTTGGTTATACCAGAAAAGAGGTAGAGGGGAGATCGATAAGAATGATCCACCTATCGGATGAGAGTTTCCGATCCTTCGGGGATACTGCTTATCCGGAAATTCAGAGGTCCGGCAGCTTTAGGAAGGAATGGGAGTATATGCGCAAGGGCGGGTCAATCGTTCCGGCGGAGACAGCCATGTCTGTCATAAAATCACCCAATCAATTGACGGAAGGTTATGTCGCCATCATTCGCGATATCTCAGAGCGCAAGAACCTTGAAGCCCAACTGCGCCAGACCCAAAAGATGGAATCTATCGGCACCCTTGCCGGTGGCATTGCCCACGATTTCAACAATATCCTTTCCGCCATAATAGGCTACACGGAGATTGCCCTATATAGCGTTGAACAAGATAGCCAGCTTTATAACAATCTACAGGAAGTGTTCAGGGCTGGGAATCGCGCCAAAGACCTGGTCAAGCAGATTCTTACCTTCAGCCGTCAGACCGAGCAGGAGCGCCGGCCGGTTCAGGTAAAACTCATTGTCAACGAAGCGCTTAAACTTCTGCGGGCATCATTACCATCAACTATCGAGGTAGGCCGCAATATCCAAAGTGATGCGTTGGTAATGGCTGATTCGACACAGATTCATCAGATCTTAATGAACCTTTGCACGAATGCGGACCATGCTATGCGGGAGAAGGGCGGTGTGTTGAGGGTAGAGCTGGAAGACGTTGAACTTGATGAGGACTTTACGGTCAGCCATCCCAATATGAAACCCGGCAGCTATCTTAATTTAACGGTCAGCGACACCGGACATGGCATGCCGCCGGATGTGCTGGAGCGGGTCTTTGATCCATTTTTCACCACCAAAGAAACAGGTAAAGGCACCGGCATGGGGCTTTCCGGCCTACACGGTATTATCGGAAGCTATGGGGGTGCGATAACGGCTAACAGCGAACCGGGACAAGGTTCCGCCTTTAAAGTCTATCTGCCGATTATTGAAAGGCGCAAAGAACCGCGCGCTGAGGCTGAAGTATCGATTCCCACTGGAAGCGAATGTATTCTTTTCGTTGATGATGAACTGGCCTTGGCAAATTTAGGCAAACAAACCCTTGAATTCCTGGGCTATGATGTTGAGACGAGAACGAGCAGTATTGAGGCCCTGGAGCTGTTCAAGGGCCAACCGGATAAATTTGATCTGGTCATCACCGACATGACAATGCCGAATATGACTGGTGAGAATTTGGCACAAGAACTTATGCGTGCAAAACCAAACATTCCAATTATCCTCTTTACTGGTTTCAGTGCTAAAATTGATGATGAGAAGGCCAGTGCCATGGGCATCCGAGAATTTGTTATGAAACCTATTGTGAAACAAGAAATCGCCACAAAGGTTTGGAAAGTGTTAGACGAGAAATGATACTGAAAAATATGGTTTTAAGAAAATGACTTAGATGTCAATCCTTAATTAGTGATTTGATATGCCTGTATTTTCGTTCTAATTGCTTATCTTTCCTTTGACACACCATGGCAAAATAGCCTAGATTCCCGCAAAAAAAAATACAAATTCTTACTGGGCAATCGAAGGAGTCAAAATCTCTTTCCTCAAAGTAGAAAGAGCGACGAATTAGAAGATGGGAATGATTCCTAAAAATCGCGCAACGATCGCAGCAGGAGAGAAAGCGTATGTCTGAAATTAATTTCATGTCAGCCACGGATATCGTTCGTAAAATACGGGATAAGGAACTGTCCTGCCAGGAAGTAATGGCTGCCCATCTTTCCCAGATCGACCGTATTAATCCCGAGGTTAATGCTGTTGTCACACAAATTCCCCCTGAACAAGCACTTGCCGAAGCCCAAGCCGCCGACGAAGCCATCGCGCAAGGCCGGGAGGTGGGGCTGTTGCACGGACTGCCCATGGCCCACAAGGACCTGGTGCCGACCAAGGATTTGCGTACCACCCT
>CAMYNC010000317.1 GCA_947259685.1 uncultured Desulfuromonadales bacterium
ACCTGGCTGCCATCGAAATCGGAATTCTGGCCTTAGCCGAACTGGGCATAAAGATTCCTCGCGAGCCGACCCCGGAGGACCATCAGCGTTTTCAAGCCGAATTCAGCGAGGCGCTGGCCGGCCGGTCGATAGAAGAATTGGTCCATCTGCCTGCTATGACCGACAGGACCGCCCTTGCAGCAATGGAAATCTTAGCGCCCAATTTTATGAACGCCCGTATCTCCGGCCCTCAGTTAGCATTACCGTTAGCCTATCAAGGCGCTACCTTATCGCTGCAACACGGAGATGGCCCGTGGTCATCATTCTTCTATTGTCTTGTCGGACTTCTGAAGTGTGGGGCAGTTGAAGTTGCCCCTTCCGATGAAAGCGCTGCGGCCGTAGAAACCGCCTACCAGCTGCAAAAGGTGGCGCTAGACCTAGTGGAGAACCCAAATAACGCTCGCAGTAAAGCGAAAACACTGGATACGGCTGGGGGGCTTATTCAACCCTGGAATGGGCCGATCAAAAATGCATTGGATACGGTGTTCAAAGCTTACGAGGCTAGTCTTGAGACCGGTGACCTGACGTTTGCCGCTGTTGCAGTCTGGCACTACGCCAACTTCGGCCTGGCCATGGGCATGAATCTCAACGACTTTCAACGAAAAGTTTCGGCCTTAAGCCAGAGTGTTAAAGCCATCGGACGGGAAATCTTTTATCGCAGAATTACCATTTTCTTACAAACGGCGCAGAACTTCATGACGCCGGGTTCAACGCCTCGTGTTCTTAAAGGACAATATTTTGATGAGGATCAATGGTTGCCCGATGCCGTGGCAACGAGGGATCTTGCCAGTCTAAATCTTCTGTTTCTCAATAAACTCTTGTTGAGTTACCATTTTGATTGTGATGACAGACTGATTGAATACGCCGGCGAAGCGGAAAAATATCTCGCCAGCGTCACCGCCACGATCAATACAGTCCTCTTTCGTTTTTATGATTCATTAAGCCGACTAAGACTTTACGATGGTTTTACAGATGAGGAACGCCAAGAAACCCTGCAGCGGGTCGCAAGCAACCAGTTGCGAATGCGCATCTGGTCTGAAACTGCCCCCATGAACTTTAAGCACAAATACGATCTGGTGGCGGCGGAGACGGCCCGGGTGACGGGCAAGATCGGGCCGGCTATGGAGAGCTATGAGCAGGCGATCCAGGGGGCCAAAGACAATGGGTTTATCCACGAAGAGGCCCTGGCCAATGAGCTTTACGCCCGCTTCCGGCACAAACGCGGCAACGACAGGATTGCCGAAATATACATGCGCGAGGCCCGCGCCCTTTACCATCGGTGGGGGGCAGGTGCCAAGGTCAGCCACCTTGAAAGACGCTACCCGCAATGGTTTAAAACCAAAACCATCCCTGGTGAGCAAGCGGATACGCCAAGCAGAGCCGACAAGGTGCACACCACCATTACCCAACCCATCACCGCAATCCAGATGGATTTGGACAGTATCGTCCGTGCCTCGCAGACGCTTTCGGCCGAAACCGATCTTGAACAGCTTCTAATTAAAATGATGGCACTGGTGATGGCCAACTCGGGTGCGGCAAAAGCGGTGTTGCTGCTGAGACAGGAAAATGACTGGTTCGTTCAGGCCCGCAGTGACATTACAACCGCAGAACATGAAATCCTGCTCAACCGGCCTTACGATCCGGCCGACAGCGATAAGGAAGGCGTCATGGTTCCCGAGCGTGTCTTTCAGTATTGCCGGCGGTTAAAAGAGGTGCTGGTTGTGGGGGATGCACTGCTGGATCAGCGTTTTGCCCAAGACCGGATGATCCAAAAATACGGCATTCAATCGATAGCCTGCATTCCCGCCTTGAACCAGGGAGAACTTAGGGCCATGCTGTATCTTGAAAATCGGCAAATGCCGGATGTCTTCACCCTGGATCGGGTGGAAATCCTGCAGCACCTGTCTTCTCAGTTCGGCGTCTCTGTGGAAAATGCACTGCTTTTCGACAGCCTCAGCCGGAGCGAAGAACGCTACGAACTGGCCGTTATCGGATCTGCGGCCGGGATCTGGGACTGGGACATTGCCTCCGATAAGGTGTATTCTTCCGACCGTTTTAAAGAGCTTTTGGGCTACACGCCTGATGAGCTCATAGACTCACTGGACGAATTTTGGAATCGACTGCACCCCGATGATTACGGGGCCGCCCGACGGGCCGTTGACCAACATCTTAAGGATCGTGTTCCCTATATTATCGATTTTCGCCTTCAAACCAAATCCGGGGAATACCGGTGGTTTCATGCCCGCGGGCAGGCCCTCTGGGATAAAACGGGAAAAGCCACGCGAATGTCCGGCTCCATAACCGACATCACCGCCAGAAAGCAGGCTGAAATCGCGGGAAAAGCGACGCGAATGTCCGGTTCATTAATTGACATTACCGCCAGAAAGCAGGCCGAAACCGAACTACGCGGTGCTTATACAGAGATTAAGCAGTTGAAAAACCAGTTGGAAGCTGAAAGCGCCTACCTGCAGGATGAAATCAAACTGGAACATAACTTTGAAAATATCATCGGTCAGAGCGAAGCGCTGAAATATGTGCTGCACAGACTCGAGCAGGTTGCGCCCTTGGATTCTCCCGTGCTTATTATGGGGGAAACCGGCACGGGCAAAGAGCTGATGGCGCGCGCCCTCCACAAACTCAGCCCTCACGGCAAACGGGCACTGGTGAAGGTGAACTGTGCAGCCCTGCCCGGGGAATTGATTGAAAGCGAGTTATTCGGCCGCGAAAAAGGGGCCTTTACTGGGGCGACGACCACCCAGCTCGGTCGCTTCGAACTGGCCAAGGGGTCAACCCTTTTTCTGGACGAGATCGGCGAATTGCCCCTCGAACTTCAGGCCAAACTGCTGCGCGTGCTTGAAAGCGGTGAGTTTGAGAGACTGGGAAGCTCCCGTACATTACACTCCGATGCCCGCATCATCGCCGCCACCAACCGCGTTCTGGAAGAAGAGGTGCGTAAAGGCCGCTTTCGGGAGGATCTCTGGTATCGGTTGAAAGTTTTTCCGATTACGGTGCCCCCGCTGCGTGAACGTAAGGAAGACATCCCCTTGCTGGTCAAATGGTTTGTGGACCAACTCATACGAAAAATGGGAAAACGCACCGCCGAAAT
>CAMYNC010000318.1 GCA_947259685.1 uncultured Desulfuromonadales bacterium
TCGGTCTCAAATTCGCTCTACGAATCAATATCTTGCACTCTGTAAGCACGATCACTTGCAGGATCTAGGTAATACTAAGAAGTACATTGATTGGCCGACATGATATCATATCGGCATGAAAAAGTTAGATGGCAGAAAGCTCAAACGGGACACGTTACAAGAAATTCGAATCCGCGCCGTGAAGCGTGTTGAAGCGGGAGAAAGTCCAGAGGTCGTTATTAATGCATTGGGTTTTCATCGAGGTCAGATTTATGAGTGGCTTGCGCGGTACCGGGAAGGAGGCATCGAAGCGCTGAAGATGAAGAAGGCCAAAGGCCGGGAAGCAAAACTCAAAGGCCACCAGTTGAAGAAGCTTTATAAGATCATCACTTCAAAAAATCCGATCCAGTTAAAATTTGAATTTGCGCTATGGACACGGGGTATGATTCGGGAACTGATCCGGAATGAATTTAACGTTAGACTCAGCGACGTTTCCGTCGGTCGCCTTCTTCACAAGCTAGGGCTATCGCCCCAGAAACCACTGCGTCGAGCTTATCAACGTGATGAAGCGAAAGTAAAAGAGTGGCAGAAAATGGGCTATCCTGAAATTCGCAAACTGGCAAAAAAAGCAAAAGCCACGATTTACTTTGGTGACGAGGCCAGTGTGCGTTCAGACTATCACAGCGGCACGACATGGGCGCCGGTGGGTAAAACGCCGGTAGTGGAGACCACCGGTGCACGGTTTAGTGTAAACATGATTTCGGCGATCAGCAGCCGAGGACACCTGCGTTTCATGGTCTTCAATGGAAAAATGAATGCTGACAAGTTTATCGAATTCCTCGACCGGCTAATGTATAAAGCATTCAGACCAATCTTCCTGAATTTGGATGGTCATCCTGTGCATAAATCGAAAAAGGTGAAGGAGTTTGTCGCTGCGACTGATGGCAAGTTGAGGTTATTCATCCTGCCGCCTTATTCACCCCACCTAAACCCAGATGAATGGGTTTGGAACTGGCTGAAAAAGCACAATCTGGGAAAAGTGAATGTAACCGGACCGGATCAATTTCGAAAAACTGTAAGTCATTTTATGCGACGACTACAAAAACTGACTCACGTCATTACAGGATTTTTTCATGATCCAAATCTGTCTTACATTGGGGTATGAGCAAATATGATGTCGGGTTATTAATGTACTGTTTAGTAACTTCATGAAAAGCATCGCGAGCGGTTTCAATAACGGCAGCTCTGCCCTATTCGTATTGGTCCGCAAGGTAACACCCGACAAGGTACTCGCCGAGCTGGAGGGCACCGGTGGGAAAATCCTTCAAACCTCGCTGACCCATGAGAAAGAAGCAAAGCTGCAAGCAGCCCTGAGCGGTGCGAAGCCCGCTGACGAAGCGTAGCTGGTTTTTTAACTCTGAAGGCAACAAGTATGCTGACATGGACGCCAGTAGGATGCCTGAAGCCAGAAATAATCCCAGTGAGAATTGCGGGCGATGGGCCTGCCGTACTCAGATGACCGCCGGCTGACGGTAAAACGCTACGTTACTTGAATCGTTTTGGTATCTCTCTTGGGAGACATGTCCATGGCAGCCCAGAATAAAAAGAGCAGCTAGCCCGAGGAAAGCCAAATTAACCACGTCGGTTACAGTGATTGAGACCACGGAGCGGGTCAGTGCCGGATCAATGCTGACTTTCTGCGGAAGTCCGCGCTAGCAATTCCGGTCAGAGCCGCGGTGAGCAGGTTGATGACACTCGGGTAACGAACCGCTGATTTAAATGTTCAAGGTCTCCTCATAATAATCGCCTGGAACAGCTAGTGACCACCGTGCAGACACCTCCTTTCATGAAACGTCTTCAGAAAATGACGGGAGAAAACATGCGCCGTAGCCTCCCAAAAATCGCTTACCTGCTCGTTGCGGTAACCGCACTTGGGTTTCCCATCCTATTTGTGGCGATGTGGTGGATAGCTCGGATCCTTGAACTCGACGTCCCCATTCTCTATTTGGCAGTTGGCGCCTTGCTACTGACGGCTCTTGCGGACTTTTTTCTCGCAATAGCCAACGATCGTTTCAACGAACGGCCTGATGCCAAACTTCACCAACTTAATGAGCCTATTGGATACGAAGGGGTTGTCGTGGACGGGTTCATTTTGCGTGGAACGACCACCCTCGGACGTGTGAGGGTGCAGGGACAGATCTGGACGGCTCAATGCGATGACAGTGAACTGTTAAAATCGGGTCAGAAGGTCAAGGTCACGAGCAGGCAGGGGCTCACACTTGTTGTCACACCTGTTGTCTGACAGCCTCTTAAGATTATGCGATTGAGGATTGTTCAAAGACGGGCGCGAAAATGGTAGGTCATTTTTGCGTGAGCCCGTAATCCCCCACT
>CAMYNC010000319.1 GCA_947259685.1 uncultured Desulfuromonadales bacterium
TATTGAAGACCAGCGGAATGCATATTATGAGAACCAGGAAGCCGCCTCAGAAAACTTCCTAATGTTGAAAAGCTATGCTATTTTTTAAACATAGTTTTTCAACCTTTCCCCGATTGGTCCGTACAGGAGACCCGACGTGAATCGCAATGAAGTCATCCGCCGTCTGGCCGAGCACCGCAGCGAATTAGATCGTTTCGGCGTCAAATCCCTTGCCCTCTTTGGATCTGTGGCAAGAGAGGAAGCTACTCCGGAGAGTGATATTGATATCCTGGTGGATTTCAGGCGGAGCGGGGGGCTTTTCGAATTTGTACGGCTCAAAAACTATCTCGAGGAACTTCTGGAGCACCCTGTTGATCTCGTCACACGTGATGCCCTGAAGCCCCAGTTAAGGCAAAAGATCCTTCAGGAGGCTATCCATGCCGACTAGGGAATGGGTCTTCCGTATCAATGATATCCTTGAATCCATAGAGAAAATCTGCCGATATACGGATGGGATGAATTTTGAGTCTTTTTCAGCGGATGACAAGACCGTGGATGCGGTGATACGCAACCTTGAGGTAATTGGCGAGGCGGCCAGACACATCCCTGAGGAGATTCAGAAGCAATATCCCGACCTGCCCTTGCCCGAAATGCGAGGGATTCGCAACGTACTTATCCATGAATATTTCGGGGTCAGTTTGCCAATCATTTGGGAAACAACACAAAAAAACCTTCCCCCGCTGGTCCCCGTTCTGAAAAAAATCCTGCAGAACAAAAACTGAAACCAAAATCAATACCCCCTGGACACGGATCAAATCTGATTTTCACAGATCAGGTTTTCAGGCAGAACGCTTTTGCGGGTCGGACCAAGACAACACCCTGTTATTACATAAAAAACCCCCCAAAACGCCACAACTGTCCCATGCTCCCCAGAGCCGCTCAAATGAACCACCTTGAGGCGGTAACCATGAAACCCGGAAAAAGCCAGAAGACACAATCCCAATTATTGGCCGCCGACCGGAGTCAACTTAACGGCCTCAACCCACGGCTCGAAACGACTCCCCCAACTGACCGTCACGTCATAACGACTTTTCCACTTACGTACTTCTTCAGGCGACGAATCATAAAAAGACGGATAGTTACTTGGCGACAGATCAGCAAGCGGCCCCTGCAGGGAAAGCGGGACATGAATTCGATCGACCAGCAATTGAACAACCCTGCCGTGCACCTTTTGTCTGTCGGAATACCCATATCCGACCCTGACCTTTGCAGCGACAATGACAAAGCGATTCCGGTCCGGGTAGCGCTTTCGCAGGGCATCCGGATCCGGTCCGACATCGACGGCAAACAGCCGGGAACGCCATGTCAAATCCCCGCTGATTCTGGCGATCTGCGATGCGAGCTTCTCTGCCTCCTTTGCGTCGGCAGGGGTCTTCCTTTGCAACTCGGCGATCTCAGCCTCTTTTTCGGTTTGATATTTGCGCCAGGCTTCCCCCGCATATTCAAGGACCACGTACCCCCGTTTCGGCACCTGTCGTTGGTAATGGCTCGGGTCCTGGTTATTCAGCGTGATGGCCTCGATATCAAACCCAAGGTCCTCCAGTTTCTGGGGGCCGAACCATAAATGCTCCGACCGGTATCTGTTCCAGTCGAGCTGCAGGGAGATGCCGCTGTTCTCCTCTTTCTGATAATACGCGGGGTAACCGAGTTCACGCTCTGTCAGGACCAATGTCGCCTCGGGCTCACCACGGCGATTACCGGCCACGCCCAGCAGAATGATTCCATTGACGAAAACGACCAGGGCCAGTGCAACCAGCAGGTATCTGTTTTTCATGCCGACACCTCCCGGCCTGAGGCACGAAGCCTGCGCATAACGAACAACAGCCCAATGGCGATGAGGCCGAGCAGCAGGAAAAAGAGATATTTCGGTATCCATTCCCACCACCAGTCATACAACTTGGTGAAGAGAAACAGTGCAAAGAAGGTGGCACCGAGATTGACCATGCCGGGCCAGTGGCGGCGAATGCCAAGTGCGATGACCCCGGCGGAAACCCCAAAGCCGAGCACCTGGTAGAGATATTCAATATTCCTCGTCGACCAGGGCAGATAGCTGATCTGGCCGTAGTTGGCCAGAATCAGAATAGCGATGAAGATGGCCAGGAAGCCGAAAATCCGGTAGCTGCCGGCAAACTGCGGATGACGCCGGTGCGGCAGCAGCGGTACCAGGGCCAGAGTCAGGCCGGCTACGATAAAGTTCTCCGGTCGCTCTCCGAAGGAAATCCAGTAACAGCCACTCCAGGTGCCGACAGTGGCCGCCAGATAGCCCATGAGGCAGGTCATCCCAGCGACCAGTGGCAGGCGCAATCCGAAGCCGTAGGCAAGCAGCAGGG
>CAMYNC010000320.1 GCA_947259685.1 uncultured Desulfuromonadales bacterium
TTTTCAAAAGTAGATCCGTCCCCTTTTTCAGTATCGCCTCGCCTATAGGTGGACCGTGCCGACTCAGCGAAAATCAAACCGTAAAGACCCATCCCTAAGAATCTCAGCCTGTCGGTGGTTATGGGTAAATAGCTTGATCCGGAAAAGCTCTCCCTGGTCATGAAACAAACGTCGCTTGTCTGGGTTTGGACCGAACGGCCGAATCAGTTGCAGGAAGCTCTGTTGCAGGTGATCATTCCTTTGGTTAACGCGATAGTCGCCAATATGAAGATTTTCCAGCCACCAATAGCGGTCTACACCAGGGAACAAGGTCACTCCCATATACTTTTTATATAATATGGAAAAAGATACTCGGACCATGTCGTCCTCGATTTTTTCAATCTTAATGTCACTGTGTTTTAGGAACCTCAGGCTTTCGTATTTTTGGATTCTTTGGGCTATCGCACTTTCAACAAGCTCTTTAATCTGCTCTACACTGACTGTAAGTGGCTCTCGCCCAGACAGAATATCCTGCCAGTTGTGTAATTGGCGGAATGTCGTGTCACCTGACAACGCACTATGTTTGATGCGCGGTGAGTAGCTATGGTGGGCGGAGATCGCCGTGGCGGTCAGATTTCCGCTGGGATTATCCAGGCAGCGTTTACCCTGTACATTTTTAGGAAGAATCCAGATTGCGTTGTTGACCAGTAACTTAATATCCTGGTAGCACCATGCATCGGTGCCAGTGATACCTACCACAAATTGTCGGATATCTCCTAATCTCTTTATGTTCCATTTTGTTGGGGGGATGTCGAAGGATTCGGTCTTGCCTAGTCTGAAATTGTCGCCATAACCGTCAAGGAAGTAACGGTCTACAGGTTCCTGGTTCTCTGGTCCGCGCCGCAACGTGACAAACAAGTCGTCATCGGTTCCGTCATCATCTCCCCTGCCAGTGTAGGTTACCACCTGGAGTCGAAAAACTGGAGTCTGGGCGGCAACGGCGTCGATGTCTGCTCGGAGCGGGGTGGCTGTGCCAAATGCTGCTAAGGCAATTACGATTAAGTAGATGGACAGTTTCATTGTTACTCCTCCTGGCCGAAAGGCCTTTTTTGCAACGGGTCGTGATATGAGATTCTATCTCCGAACAGAGTTGCCAATTTGCTGGAGCACAGCTAACAGCAACGCCTGTTCAGTAGCCGGCATTCGAGGTTTAACAAGCGAACGTTCATATTTAACTAAGGGGCATGAACCTTAACTGATTAATCAATTGTATATATTGTCCTAATAAGCAACCCCTATGTGTCAGGATAGTTTTTGCCTCTGTTGAAATTTCAAATTAACGGGCGAAGAGTGATGACACAATGCAAAAAAGAAATTCAGAAGAATTCAAACAAGCTGTAATAAAAAAAAAAGATCGAATTTCGAGGACACTTTACTTACTTGTGAATGGATTAGGTATTTTGTTTGAATGAATAAGAAATAAAAAGGGTCAAAATAAAAAGCAAAATAAAAAGGGTCACAAAATAAAAAGGGTCAGAGTGAAAGCGCCGGTAAAAGCCGGCAAAGAGTAGTGGGTGAAAATCCCATGCATGGTAAAGGCTAGCAACCAACCGTGGCCCCGAGTCATGCGTCGGCTATTCGTAAGGGTGGCGGCGAAGCGTTGACAGGGGGTGTGCAGGCATGGCTATTGAGCTCCGAAATCACCTACTCCAGGTTGCCGACCTTGTACTCTGATGGGGAAGGCAGTATGAGGCGTGGCGTTAATTGCGAGTGGCGCATCGAACCTGCGGAGTCTTAGAACTGAAGCATGTACACAAACTCTTTGAACGGAAACCGGGAGATCCTAGGTGTGACCAGCTGAGGAATACAGCTGGCCCGGTCGGGGAAGGCTAATGACGTACGCCCGATATGTACGCGCCTGGGAAGTCGGACGGGGGAATAGTATCGATGAAGCGGACGAACAAAGGTGTACAACCAGAGATTAACTGGCCAACCACTGGCGGAATTCGTGGAGAAAAGTCCTCCGGCCAAGGGGAACTTTGTCCAGACGACGGTGACCAGCACACAGCGGCTGGAAGCATCCTTGCGCGGACTGGACAGAGTACGAGAAATAGAGAGGTGGTGAATTCCCACTACGCGAGTATTGCACTTTTTACACGACTCATTGTTTCTGCGTCTGACCTGAGGCAGGAGCCCAGTGCGGTAGTTCCGCATGCTCGGGATCTGTACGGGGGGTGCCGGGTAACCGGCATTCCTACCGTAACGAAATTAACTGTCCTTTTTTCGCCACCCCAGCCGCCGACCTCTTTTTTTCGAGTTTAAACGCCTGCCGGTCAGAGTTTCTATCTCATCTTTAAATCGT
>CAMYNC010000321.1 GCA_947259685.1 uncultured Desulfuromonadales bacterium
GAGCTCGCCACAGCACGGCCAGAGTTCCCGCTCCAGCGACCGATCTCAAAGGGGGTTTCAAAACCCGACAGGAGAGGAAACTGCTGTGCGGCGATCAGTTCATCGACAATCACCCGGCCAAAGGGAAACAGACTCCAGAGCAGAACGCCCGCCACCACGGTCTGAAAAACCCAGCGCTGCCAGACGCGCAGTTCAAAACGTCCGGGCGCGGAAAAAGCCAGGGCCGTCAGGCCGCCGAGGAGATCCTTGAGCAAATCTTCCCAGCTCGCCTCGCGTCCGACACCCAGTTGCAGTAATTCCGTTGTCCCGCCGACCAGTAGAACCAGCAGAATCACGCTCAGACATTGGCTCGCAAACCCCTGCCTGGCACGCCAGCGCAGGTACAAATGGCTCCAGAGGGCGAAACAGACCAGGTGGCCCAGGTCCCACCCGAGTCGATAGGATCGAGGCGCAGTTGAACCCGGTCCGCCAAAAAACAATAAGAACAAACAGACCAGGGCAAGACCATAGAGAGCACCAACCTTTAGCTTTTTATTTAACCGCAGCATGGCCTCCCTGGCCCTGTCAAGTTTTTCGACATATCGAGCTTGCGAGTAATTCGGCGCCATACAGGCTCAGGCCCGGCTCCGGATGGGAAGAAACCAGCTTTCTACTGAGAATTATCCAGATAGCTGTTTTAGCGTTGAAAAAAACACTCCCCCGGAAACTCCGCAACACCAGGAAACCGGATTTGCGCTGTGACTGGGACCGAGGCATAATGCTTGCAAAAATTTGCATTTTGTAAGATCATATGCGCTACAAGCTTGAGGTATTTGTCAGGATCGTTTTATTTTACACAGTGAAAATAGTCTGATGGGGGGTCGAAAATCCAGACAAAAAGGAGCTAAAAATGGAAAGTCGGCATAGTTATCAGGTTCAACGCAATGACCCACGTTTCAAAGCCATGCACCGCGCTCTGGTTATGGTCAGCCAAGGTCCGGAAGCTCTCCCTTATCACATTATCGATATCAGTAAAAGCGGCCTTTCTTTCCGTTACCTGGGAAAGAAACTGAGTCGGTCCGATATCGCGTCCATCAGCCTTTACCACGATTATGAATTACTGGTCGACAGTATTCCGGCTAAAGCGGTTTCTGACTACCGACTACGAGACAATCTGGTTCCGGTGCGACGCGGCAGCCTCTGCTTTGAGGATCTCAACGAGGAACAGGAACGCCAACTTGAACGCTTCATCGACCACTTTACCAATGCCGACGGCAACTAGAGCAGTCTGCCTCCGACTTTAGCTCCTCCTGCCACCCACATCCCCAGTTACATTATTAGCGGGTGGCAATATTAACTGTTTTTGTCTTTACGACCGGAGGGCCAAATGCACCTTTTCCCCAGCCCTCCAGGTTAAATTTCTGCAACTACAACTTGCTTAACCTGATCGATACTATCAAAGTGTATCTCCAGCTGGCACCCTCCCTGTTTCCCTGATTATCAACCCCGCTCCGAGAGAAAACCGAGCAAGGGCACATTCCAGCAATGCATTGTTGACCGACGATCCGCTATTCAGTAATCTACTGTTCGGCCCTTCAACACCGGGCGACGACAACCACCGGACGATCGATCGGATTTCCAAGCCATGGCGAATTCAGCTCCACACCATCCTGCCCGGCAGAATCTGCATTTAAAGGTTCTGCTGCCGATGAGCATCGGTCTGGTGATCTTTCTTGGGCTCTATGCCGCGTCAACATCCTGGTATTTGAACCGGGAAATTTACCGTGACCTGAATTATAAAATCAACGACATCGAAAGACGCTTTCATGACCTGCTCGATCAGCATGCTCAGCTGATGGAGCTTCAGTTACGCCAGTTTGCGGAGGATCCGCAGCTGCAGAATCAAATGCTCGCGCGGGACCGCAGCGCACTGCTGCAAACCGCGGCAAAGCCGTTTAGCTGGCTGCGCGATGAGATGCAGATCTCTCACTTCTATTTTCACAATCCGGATAAATCGGTTTTTTTGCGCGTCCACAATCCACCCCGCTATGGCGACCGGATCAATCGACAGACCTTGCAGCAGGCCGCCCAGACCGGCTTTCCGGCCTATGGGATCGAGCTGGGGCCACTGGGAACCTTTACCCTGCGCACGGTGATCCCCTGGCGAAAGCAGGGGAAGTTGATCGGCTACCTGGAACTGGGGCAGGAGATAGAACTGCTGGTCAACACCTTCTTCAAGCAGGACCAGGCCGAGCTGTTTTTCACCATCAACAAAAAGTTCCTGAACAAACAACAAGCCCTGAGCAGCAGCAATTTTCTCGGCAAAAACATCGATTGGGACCTGCTGACTGACAAGGTTA
>CAMYNC010000322.1 GCA_947259685.1 uncultured Desulfuromonadales bacterium
AATTCTTCTGCAATCGAGCGTTACGGCTATACCCGTGATAAATTTTTATCAATGAATCCGTTAGATATTTTTGCCCCTACCGCATTGGAGGAATATTTGGATTCTGGGGTCGGAAAAGAGTTGCTCGAAAAATGTGAAATAATGTTCGAATCGACCCATGTTGATAATGCGGGAAAATATTTCCCCGTAGAAGTCAGCTCCAAGATTGTCCCCCTTGAGGATGGCAGGTACATTCTATCGACAGTGCGGGATGCCACCGTGCGCAAACTGACTGAAAATGCACTGCGTGAGAGCGAGGAGCGCGTCCGCCTGGTCTTCGAGGCGAGTCCGGACCTCGTCGTTATAGCCCGTTTGGATAATGGGGCGATCATCGAGGTCAACAGGGCGTTTGAGAGTTCGACCGGAATTAACCGGAGCAATGCAATCGGCAGTATCGCCGATGATCTGGACCTATGGACGGACAACGACATGGGAGAACCATTCCGGAAACGGCTGCAAAGGGATGGTCAGATTGATAAATTCGAGGCAAATTTCAGGCTTTGCACTGGAGAAATCAGGACAGGCCTTCTCTGGGCTCGCCTGCTCAAGCTGAACAATGAAATCTGCATCCTGGTCGGCATCCGCGATATTACGGCCGAGAAAGCGGCTGAGCTTGCCCTAAAGGAAATGGACCAGGCAAAGAATGAATTCATCTCGATAGCGGCCCACGAATTATCAACCCCTTTAAGTGCCATATTGGGCTATACCGAACTTCTGCTGCCAGCAAAGGGTCTTGGCGACTTTAGCGAAGAACAAAAGGAGGAATTCCTCAATGAGGTATACCACCAAGGAGAATCCCTAAGTCGAATCATCGATGATCTTCTGGACCTTAGACAAATAGAAGCTGGCCATTCCGTCGCCCTGGATCTTCAAAGGGTAAATTTTAAAAACCTTCTTAAAAAAGTAGTCATTTCTTACCAGGGACACAATTCAAAACACACAGTTCAACTTGATCTTTTGGATGCTCCAGAACCTTCAATGCTGTCGATCGACCCTCAACGAATTAAGCAGGTACTGGAAAACCTTTTGAATAATGCCCAAAAGTACTCGCCCGAGGGGAGTAAGATTATCGTGAAAGGCAGGTCGATTCCTGAAGGTTGGGAGATCAGAGTCGAGGACCAGGGGGTCGGAATGACCGAAGATCAGCTACCCAGAATATTCGACAAATTTTACCGCGCTGACGCATCCGATACTGCAGTAGGAGGCCTTGGCCTGGGGATGAGCATCGTCAAGCAGATCGTTGACTCTCATGGTGGGAGCATTCGGGTGGAGAGTGCCAAGGGCCGGGGAACGACAGTCATTGTCATGCTCCCCTGCCCCGGGGCAAAAAAAGAATTTCATGCAGAGTTCTAGATGGGAATTCCGGAGACACAATACAGTTTATAATGGCGTCTCTACTCGTAAGGTGACCAGGCTCACCGAGGAGTTATGTGGCGCATCGTTCTCCAAATCCACCGTCAGCCAACTGTGCATGGCCCTGGATGGGCGATTCGCAACCTTTAACAAACGGGAACTGGGGGCTTTCCCGTTTGTGATCGTTGATGCCATGTATTTCAAGGCCCGAGAAGGCGATTCGATCCAGTCGAAGGCGGCGATGCTGGTTTCTGGCATTAACGAACAAGGCAACAGGGAGATTCTGGGGCTGCGCAGCGATGACAGCGAATCAGAGCCCTTTTGTCTTGAAACCTTCCGCTGGCTAAAACAGCGTGGGCTCAAAGATGTTCACTAGGTCGTCTCTGATGATCAGAGCGGGCTGGTGCAAGCGGCCCGACGCTGTTTTCATGGAGCAATCTGGCAACGCTGGCAGGTTCACTTCATGCGGAATGTTCTCTCCCATACAAGCTCGAAGAACAAGAACGTGATGGGCGAAGGG
Organism: uncultured Desulfuromonadales bacterium; assembly: GCA_947259685.1. The sequence continues at coordinate 1,913 of CAMYNC010000322.1, forward strand.
CTCAAGCGAATCGTTGGCTCCCACAGCCCCCAAGAAGCCCGTCAGCGCTTCGATGAACTGGCTGAGCAGAGGGAGCAAAAGGCCCCCCAAAGCAATTGACTGCCTGGAGCGGGGGCTTGAAGATTCCTTGGCCGTGATGGCGCTGCCGAGCAAGTATCGAAGGCGTCTCAATTCGACCAACATGCAGGAGCGGCTGATTCAAGAGGTGCGACGCAGGGTGCGAGTCATCGGCACTTCGATTGCTGGGGGCTCTCCTGGCAGAGATCCATGAGGAGTGGCAAGCACGCCGGTATCTGGATATGACCGATTTCCATGAATGGGTGGCTGAGCAACAGCCATCCCCCGAGGATGGGGGGCGTGTCAATTCGCTGATTTTCAGCACCAACCGTGCGGAACGGAATTTACAGCAACTTTTGGACTTGATC
>CAMYNC010000323.1 GCA_947259685.1 uncultured Desulfuromonadales bacterium
GAACTGAATCCGGTGCGGGCCAATATGGTGGCGCACCCAAGAGAGTATCCATGGTCAAGCTATCGTTTCAATGCTGAGGGGAGGAAAAGCGAGTTACTTGCGCCGCACGAGCAATATTGGAAACTAGACCGGAATGAGTTGGAGAGGCGAAAGACTTATAGGGCATTATTCAAAGCGCATATGGATGATGACGTCGATGATCAGATTAGGGAAGCGACCAACGGAAATTTTGTGCTGGGCAACGCGCGCTTTCAGGAAGAGATTGCGCGAGCTTTGGGTAGGCGGGTGACAAAAGGGAAGGCGGGCAGGCCGAAGAAGATAGTGGAGAAATAGTGGTCCGTCCCCTATTCTTCCAAAGCGCATATGGATGATGACGTCGATGATGACGTCGATGATCAGATTAGGGAAGCGACCAACGGAAATTTTGTGCTGGGCAACACGCGCTTTCAGGAAGAGATTGCGCGAGCTTTGGGGAGGCAGGTGACAAAAGGGAAGGCGGGCAGGCCGAAGAAGATAGTGGAGAAATCATGGTCTGTCCCCTATTGTCAAATGGAAGAAGATAGGAGAAATCATGGTCTGTCCCCTATTATTGTCAAATGCCAATGACCTTTCAGTCCACTTTTTACGGCCGCAGGCCGTCGGCACGTAGTGCCTATGAACAGGGAGTGTTTTAAACGAGAACTAGCATTTCGTCACCTACAGTTTTCGCTTAATAAATTTTGCCCGCCTTCTGCATCATGGTTTCCGGAACACTGACTTTCATACGCTTTATTGCTTTCCTATTCAGCGAATAGGTCACATCACGGGGCGTCTCCGGATCAATTGCTTCTATATCATCCCCGGCAAAAAGAACCCGCCCGATCATCTCTCCGCACTGCTCGCCCATATCCTCAAAATCACGGTCCAGAGAATAAAAAGCCCCGGCTTTGACCCAGGCAGCGGACAGACCAATAAACGGGATACGGTTGCGAAATGAAAAAAGCAGAACATTTTTTGCCGTCTGTGGAGTCAACACGACTCTATCACTGATTCCCCAGAGGACATCGGCACTGTTCGCCAAACTGTCCAGAGCCCCGGGCAAATCTTTCGGAGTATTCACCTCCCGGGCCGCAAGGGCAAGGCCCATCTGCTTGGCGATCTTGCCGGCCTCCTTGATTTTGTCTCTGTTTTCGGCAGGATTATAGATTACTCCGACTGTCCGGGCTTCGGGTAAAAAACGGCGCAGCCAGTCAAACTGCTCTTTGACTGGGAATTCCAGGACAACTCCGGTGGCATTCCGCGCTTTGCTGATCACGTTGGAATTCAGGACCATGCAGGCAACAATGGGAATATTGCTGTGAGAACTGATTGCTGCTTTGGTGGCCGCCTCGCCGAGGCTTAAAATGGCCTGAATGTTATTTTTCCCGATCTTGGCAACAATATCTTGCGGTAAGACTGTATCGCCATCCAGTCCATATTCGCTGATCTGCAGTTCCCGGCCATTGCCTGTGAAATAATCGCGGAAACCCTTAATCAACTCTTTATACGGTGCTGAATTGCGACTGCTCAGAATGACAGCTTGCTTCTGTTGGGTTGCAGCTGCATATGCAACCGCAACTGTGCCATAGAAAAACAGCAGAAGAAAACACAGAAACCATATACGGAGTATAATTTTCCCGAAAAGCGAACTGACAAACGGAAACCGCATCACCAGATATGCGTCTTTAAAGTAGACGAGGCCGGTGACAAACAATCCGTTTTTGCAACGGATCATCGCCCCATATTTAGTCCCATGCAGGATACCGGCTGTTTTTGTATACCTGCCGGGAAATTGAATCCTTTTGACCAACGAGCTAGAACAGGTACGTCATTTTCAAACGGTAGGTCCTGCCGTCCTGCATGATAACGTCTTGAAAATGTTCACTGCCACCCGGATCACCGTAGTCTTCATCAAGGAGATTATATACGCTTGCACTGAGATCGAGGTTCCTCCATATTTTTTCACAGAAAAGGGACACATTGGTTATAAAATATTCATCTGCATAATGGTCAGACGGGTAACCCGGCAATCTATCGGCCGGATCAAGGCTTTCTTCCTCTTCTAAAAAGTCTGTGCGCCGCTTGCTCGTATACTGCTCTTCAACACTCAGGAATATTTTGTCCTGCCAGAGTGGGAAAGTCAGATTCAATTTGGCCAGATGTTTTGGTGAATTGGTGAGGACTCTGCCTGTGGCCTTGTCCTCCGTTTCTTGATAGCTGTAGCTGAACCGTCCGGTAATACCATTATCAAGTTTTGTCTCAAATTCAAACTCCAGCCCCATCGCCTCGATAT
>CAMYNC010000324.1 GCA_947259685.1 uncultured Desulfuromonadales bacterium
CGATAAGAGCCTTAAGCCTCTCTGAGTCCCGTTGTTTAAATAAGGCCAAAGCCTTTTCTCTGGTCAATGCAAAGTCCAAAGGAGGCGCTTCAACCTGCATATAGCGAAGCTCATTTTCCTGTAATATCTCCTCATATTTCTCGGAAATAAGCTTCAGGCCCGCTCTGCTCTTCGCAGTTAACAGAGGGATAAGGTCTGCATGATTCTGCTGCCAGATCATGGCTCGTCCGGGCTGTTGATCGTTTGCCCATTGAGAAAAAAGCAGTTCGGTTTTCGGTGCGTCCTGCTCCTCCTCTATGCGCGAAAGAAGTCTTTCTTGACTCTCTCGGCAGTGGTCGAGAAGTTCGACAACTGCCGTTTTTAGAATCGTATAATATTGCTCTTGGGTACTTGGCCGTTCAGTAGCTTTGCTGCCCTGGCCACTTCCATCTCCCTTGAATTGTTGAGACAACAGCCCGCCATAGCTCTCCACGGCTGCGGTATATCCGGAATATGCCTTGCTTAAATGCCCATCAATGTCCACAAGTTCTGCAAGAACTTTTTTCCCTTTTTCTTCAGAATCATCTGCCCTGAGACTCTGCAATAGACTGAGGGCCTCCCCAACTAACGAACTGACCTTGGCGAGCCCTTCAATCCCAAGATCCAGTTCAGCGAGGACCTGCCGAAAATGAACTAATCTATTTTCACACCCCTCTTCAGCAACTGCAGCAATGCAGAAAGGTCTTTCTGATGGCGAAATAACCTCCAGAGCAATCCTACTTGTCGGGATATAATCGACATGAGCAATCTTCGCTGCCCCTGGAGCAGTATTGATTATCTGACACCCTCGCTCATTGGCATCTTCAGCTTGAGTCCCTAATTCTTTGATCGCATTGGCATAAGCGGTGTTGGTTTCAGCCAGCCAGCCGCCATTGGTTTCTACCTGAGGAATTATTTCCAACAAATTTGGGCCGGTTTGATACTCTTGGCTCCCCTGGGCATGGGTAAATCCTTCCCGACTGTAGCAAAGGTCCACCCCGGCCAGAATGACGCGCTTAAACCCCATCGACACGGCTGAAACCAACGCGGTATTGGTGACCGTTGGATTGGCCAGCGGCAAGGTCTTCTCGTTGAGAGGGGTCGGCCAGGGAAACCGGGGACCGGAATAAACACTCTTGCCACGCCACTGGGCAATAAGTTGCGGAGAAACCTGGTGAGCATGAACAAACAGGCTGTCCTGCCAGAAATAAAACAAGTCGACGCTGTTCTCATAATTAATCGGTTGAGGGTCAACAGAAAAGACGATATCGGGCACCAGATCAACTTCCCGCAGGCGTCGGCAAACCCGCGAAATTGCCAATATTACGAGCCTGTCGCGATTTTCTTTGATCCAGGGGAAAGCATCATCCAGGGAAGGGCCGCCACCAAGCAAAACCGCAGCTTTCCCCTTAAATGCATCTTGCAGACAAAGACTCGAAACGCGATTCTCCCCCAGGTTCGCAAGCTGTTTCTCGATAAAATCTTTCTGGTTGGCGGCGACCTTGGTCTGCCAGATGCGGTCCATCCACTCGTTGCTGACCAGCGAGGAAAGCTCTTGATAGGGGCGATGCGTTGCTTCTCTGGCGGCCACCGATTCGAAAAACAGATTTTTATCGCTATGGATATACTGAGCCAGGCTCGGCTCGGCCAAGGTTTCTGACAATTTGGCAGCCGGACGGACAACTATGGCTGGCGCAAATGCTTCGTGGGGGCAGAGTGACTCCAACTGGGCGTAGACTTCATCTGTTTCGATGAACAGGTAGCGGGAATCGTTCGGCACCCCTTGGTTATGAATGAATTCTGGCAGCAAACCGGAGTCGGAACCAACAAATATATACAGCCGCCCCTCCTGGAAGAGCTGGTTCCCGTAGGCCTTTTTATAGAAAGCTGTTGAGCCAAAGGCATCAAAAGAGTTGCCATTAACTCCAGCGAAGTACCGATCGCCGAACTTATTCTCAATGACCTGGCCCAGAGCCAATTTTTTGCTCCTTATGTTTTGCAAGCTGGTTCCGGTTTTCTGCTTTTTTTTCCGCTTCTGACTCTTTGCCAATATCTCAACCCAACTGTTGATTAAATTTTTATATTATCAATCCAAAACCAATTTTCCCGACAAACAATTTACCCCAATTAATTATCTGGAGACAATGATTTTTATTGAATTATTTTTGGCAACGGTGGCATTTCTGCTTGGATGGACCAAGGGCCCTCCGAGAGGGCCCTTGATATGCTTACTCTATTCTTCAGCAGTTTTAGGCAGGGGCGTGCGGGTACTGTATTTCGGATTATC
>CAMYNC010000325.1 GCA_947259685.1 uncultured Desulfuromonadales bacterium
GGTCGATGAGCAGACCGTTAAAGGCCTCACCAAGCATGCTCAGTTCGCTGGGCGAGCGTGGCGGCAGGCTCAGCAATTGTTTTTCACCGCGACTTAAGGCATCAACCTGGTCGGTAAAGTTTTTCAATGGCGCCGACAGCTGCCGCATCAAGTGCCAGGCTGCCAGCAGGGTGACGGCTGCAATCAGAATTACGCCAATCAGGGTCAGCTGGCGGGCCTGATCGATGGCGGCATAGGCTTCGCGCACCGGGTAGTTGGCGGCCAGCACCCAATTGGTCTGTTCAAGCTGTTTAAAGGTGACCAGCGACTGCTGCTCTTCGGGTCCGCTGTGAAGGGTTCCTTCAAAGCCATGCAGGGCCTGCTCGATCGCTGCCTGGTGGCCATCGATCCTGACCGGCTGATTGATCTTTTCCAGCTCCGGGTGAGCCAGCAAAATCCCTTGCCGATCGAAGAGATAGAGAAAACCGGTCTCCCCCAGGCGGATGTTGTTGAGTCTACCAAGCAGCTGGTCGCCGAGCAGATATTGGGTTCCGGCAACCAGGCCGAGGGGCTGGCTCTGATTATCGAAGACCGGGGCGGTCATCATCAGCAGGGGCAGGTGGCGGACCGCAAAAGGTGGTGAAATATGGGGTTGACGATGGATCAGGGGCGGGGCAAGAAAGTCCTCAGGCAGCGTCTTGAAGGGCAGCTGCGGCGGTCGACTCCGGCTGGCCAGCGCAATCCCGTCGGCCGCGAACAGGTGAATGCCATGGCGAAAGACCTCCTGCAGCCCGGGGTTTTCCTCGATGAAGCGCTCGGCCTGAGCTGCGGAAGTAAAATCCTGGTCAGTGGCGGTTCGCGCCAAGCCATGGATCAGCTCCCGGCTGGTGTCGAGCTGCTGGTCGAGGTCGGCGGCCAGGTTGGCCAGCATGTTGAACTGCTGGCGGGAGATGTTCGCCTGCAGCTGGTCTTCAAAGTAGTTCAAGGAAAGGGTGGCGAGGATGCCGATCAGCAGCAGGATCAGCAGCGAGATTCCCCAGGAGATGCGAGATGTCAGGCTTTTCAGCGGCATAAACTCCCCACTCCATGGGCGATCACCGACGTGCGCTGGGGATCGTCATGGTGAGGCCCAGCGCCTGTGGCGGGTGCCTAGCCAGCCACCCCTGTTTTGGGTGAATAACGGTCGACCAGAACTTCAAATGCACCGGTTTCCTGATTGTAGTGCTTCAATTGGCCGGTATCGATATTGAAGTACCAGCCGTGCAGGGTCAAACGTTTCTCAGCGATCCGCTGCTTGATCCAGCTGAAGGTTTGCAGGTTGGCCAGAGAAATCAGGATCGCCTCTTTTTCGCAGGCATGCGCCTGCTCTTCCGGGCTGGCGTCCGGCATGTTCCGCAGCACTTTGTCCCGTGCCGGTGCAGCGATGTTCACCCAGTTGTCGATGAATTCGCCCACTCGTTTGCCTTTGCCCATTTCCATCAGGCCGTTGATGCCGCCACAACCGGAATGGCCCATGACAATAATATTCGAGACCTCAAGATACAAAACGGCATATTCCAGGGCCGAACTGACGCCATGGTAGCCGCAGTTTTTTTCGTAAGGGGGAACCAGATTGGCAACATTGCGGATCATGAAGAGATCGCCGGGGGCGCAGTCGGTGAGCAGGGCCGGATCGACCCGCGAATCGCTGCAGCCGATCAGCAAGGCATTCGGGTTCTGGCCGTTTCTAAGTTGTTGGGCCAGTTCCGGGTTTTTGCCGTAATGAAGCTCCTGAAAGCGGTTGATCCCTTGAATGATCTTGGTGATGTCACCCATTTCCCGACTCCTGATAGTAATAATTAAAACAGGATTTTAACACAAATTCAGAGCAATGGATAAAAAAAGGCGCCCTGTCGGGCAACAGGGCGCAAATCGGAGAGACATAAAGTGGAGGTGCTAAAGGAGGTCTAAGCGGTTCAATTATTTGCAACTCCGAGAGCTTGTATACCTTCAGCCGAGCAATCAGGTCAAGAAAAAATTTATCAGAAGTAAACTTTTTTACTTCCGTTAAAGTTATTTGTGGCACAGCTAAGCAAACCAGTGTTTTCGATCTGTTGCTGCGATGCAAATGGCGATCCAGGAGGCTTTCTGCTATGATGAGCGCTTTATTGACCAGCCTGTGATTTCGTTCAACTGACGTTCTTTTTGTGAGGATAAAATGTCCAGTACTTTCGGTACCCTGTTTAAAATTTCCAGTTTTGGTGAATCCCACTGCCCCGGCGTGGGTGTCGTGGTGGATGGCGTTCCGGCGCGCATGGCACTCTGCGAAGCGGATATCCAGC
>CAMYNC010000326.1 GCA_947259685.1 uncultured Desulfuromonadales bacterium
CCCATGCTGGCAGAGGCTCTTTCGACAGTCGGTATCGGAGAAGGCGACATTGTTTTTTCCCACCTCGCCCCCCCTGCCTTGGGATTCACCAGGGAACTGGCCGAGGAAGGAAGTGTCGCGCCGACCATATTGAAGGCAATTCTTGATGTCATCGGTCCCACGGGGACGTTTCTGACACCCGCCTTCACCTACAGCTTCTGCTCGCGGCAGGATTTCGATCCGGCCCGCACTCCCTGTCAGGTCGGTGCCTTCGGTGAATGGTTTCGCCAGCAAGAGGGCGTCCTTCGCAGCGAGGACCCGATCTTTTCCGTTGCGGGCATGGGCCCGGCTGCCGGGGAGCTTTTCCACAACCTGCCCAAAGACTGCTTCGGCCCCGGATGCCTCTACGACAGACTGCTGGCAAGAGGTGCGAAGGTCTGCAACATCGGTCTTGATTTATTCTACTTCACACCGATCCATCATCTGGAAAGAATAATCGGCGTACCCTACCGCTACGACAAGCTCTTTTCGGGCCATATCCGCAGAAACGGACAAAGGGAAAAGGAAACCTGGATATATTCCGTCCGGGCGAACATTCCTAATTCATGTCCCGACCTGACCACGGCACAACGGGAAGGGCAGAAAAAAGGGCTCGTACAAAAGGCGGACGTCGGCAAAGGCTCTGTCTGGAGCGTCGGTCTGAAGCCGATGTTCGATCACTGCCGTCAGCTGTTGAACAATGACCCGTGGGCCTTGACCGTCGGTCCGGCCTGCGATGTGCTGTCCGAGGAACGGGCCAGAACCGGATACGCCGACCACGGCGTACGCCTCCCGAACAATGCGACCTGCGAGGAGATGGTCCGGGGGCTGTGGCGGTTCCCCAGGGACCTGGTCTCCGATGGATACGACGCCGCCATTGAGGCTTTGTCCGAACAGGTTGATATGACGGTGCATGCCATCCCGACAGGGACGCAGGCCTTCACGTGGATCATCCCGGAACGTTGGGGATGCCGGAAGGCAACGCTTCAACGGCTCGACGGAGAGGTGCTGATAGATTCGTCGAACCACCCGCTCCACTGCATGAGCTACTCCCTCCCTTTTTCCGGAGAAATCTCCAGGGACGAGCTCTTCAGGCATCTCCATACGAATCCCAATGTGCCGGACGCCCTGCCGTTCATGTTCAAATACTATGATCGGGATTGGGGCATCTGCTGCACGGAAGAGCAGAAATCGACGCTGACCGATGACACGTATCTGCTCAATATCGATTCTCATTTCAGTTATGGTGAAATGAAAATCGGCGAAGCCGTCGCAACGGGCAGGCATAAGGAGAGCATCGTACTCTGCGCCCATCTCTGTCACCCTGGCATGGTGAACGACGACCTCGCCGGAGTAGCCGTGGGAGTTGCGGTCATCCGCGAACTGCAGAAGAGGGACGACCTCCGCTACACCTACCGGTTGCTTCTGTTGCCGGAAACCGTAGGCTCCGCTGGCTGGCTCAGCAGGCACAAGGACATCATCCCGACCCTCAAGGGCGGAATATTCCTGGAAATGCTCGCTACCAAGTATCCTCACGCGCTGCAGCATTCCAACACGCCGTCCAGTCGCATCGACACTGTATCCAAGATGGTGATGCGGCAGCACGACGCCGACTCCTGGGCGTCCCCTTTCATGACCCTGCCGCTCAACGACGAGCGCATGTTCAACTCCACCGGCATAAACGTGCCCATGGTTTCACTCATGCGGGTTCTCCCCAGGGGCGTCCAGGACACGCCCTACCGGGAATACCATACGAGCCTGGATGACCCGGATCACGCCGACTTCGAAAACCTCGAAAAGTCTAAAGCCCTTGTGTTGGACATCATCGAAACACTGGAAGCGGACATGATACCGATTCCTCTCTATCAGGGTGAACTGTTCGTCTCACGATACTCGAGCCTCGATTACTCAAGCATGTTCAAATTGATCATGACCATCCCCTACAAGCTCGACGGAAAGCGCACCATTTCAGACATTGCCCTCGAATGCGGCTTCGAATTCCATGAAGTGAAGGATTTCCTGGACAAGCTCCAATCCGAAGGTCTGCTCACATACGAGGAGCCAGCCTTGTAACTGGCGACCCAAGAGGTGACCAGCGACCATCGAGGGCAGACCACAGACCGCCCTTCGTGGGTCGCCGCCGATTTGCCTGCGGCAGAAAAGCCAAAACAAACAAAGGACTTCAGAGGTTTCTCCGAAGTCCTTTGCCGTTGGTGTCGAGAGAACAGCCAGGGCGTCACCCCGCCGCAGTCTCGCCGGAGCTATTTCTTCAAGTA
>CAMYNC010000327.1 GCA_947259685.1 uncultured Desulfuromonadales bacterium
AGTTGGTTGCTCCCGGTTTTTTATTTCAGCGCAGGGGAGCGCAGGGGAGCCGACGCAGGAGCCGGCGTGATGCCGGTGACGAAGTGGGCGAATCTCCCCCCTCTCCGCTATTTATTAAGGGGAAATCAGCTGCTTGGTTGATTTCCCTTTGCTTTAATGTTGATCGTTTTTTCGATAGGCGCCTTTGACCATTTTACCCACTTCCAAAGCGGTTTCATCTACAGTTTGGCACCCTGTGGGGCGAGCAGTCGCACCTCGGCAGTTTCAGGACCGACAGTCTGCTTGAGAATTATCATTAGCTTTTCAAGTCAAAAGTAGGGTTATAGGCGTATTATTTTTATTGGACAGGAGTTTTTTGTAGGATTATAGTCATGTAAAACTTTTTTTGGTTAATTGTCTATGGAAGAAATTACAATCGAAATTCACCATAATGGAGTGTGGCATCAGGCGGCTCAATATCGCCGCGATCGCTTCCTCAATTATGACATTGATTATGCCGTCCAATTCATGGACGAAAACCACCCCATGGCTAGAGTTGGGTTGGATTTCGATATCAACTTTGAAGAGTACAGCCGCGATAGCTGGCCGGCTTTTTTCTTTGATATCATTCCAGCCGGTCCGGCCCGGGCCGCGTGGCTCAGGCGTAATGGCTTGGCTGATAGTGAAGATGCTGAAACTGACTGGACCCTTTTATGCTTTGCGGCCAATTACCCGCCTGGCAATATCCGAATTGCCTCTGCAGTAGAGCGGTTCGAGATGGTAGAGCATCCTGGTTTTACCCGTGAAGAAATCATTGAGAAAAACGAAAACTTTATCGAGTATGCGGAAGCTAATGGTGCGATTGTTGCCGGCGCATCCAGTGTGCAGGGACAAGCACCAAAATTCTTGCTTGTCGAAGATCTGAACGGGGCCTGGCATGCTGAAGGAGCTCTGCCGGAAGAGAGAATAAAAAAGCATTGGCTGGTCAAGTTCCCGAAAGGTCGCTCCGAAGCTGAGCGGCTTATTCTGAAAAATGAGGCTCCCTACTATGAGGTTGCTCGCGCCTTCGGCCTAAAGACAGGAGCACCCCTTTATTATGAATCTGAGGCCCTGTTTATCGAACGGTTTGATCGGAAGATTCAGGACAAAAAGGTTATTCGTTACGGATTAGAATCGGCATCATCGGTTTGTGGCTGGAGTGATTTTGGCCCAGGGATCACCAATGACCAGATCTGCCACTCAATGACCCGCCTGCTTGACAATCCACAGCCGGACATCATTGAGTTTCTGCGCCGAGATCTTCTGAATATTGCCCTTGGCAACGTTGACAACCATGGCCGGAATACGGCGTACCTCAAAACCCCACAAGCAACATCAATCTCCCCTCTTTACGATTTTGCGCCCATGTTTCTGGACCCTGAAGGCATCCCTAGGGCTGCTCGCTGGGAAGGAGAAAGGCCAATGGCTATGCCAGACTGGGGAGCTGTTGCTGAAAAAATCTGTTTCCCCGGGCTTGATTCTGAAGAGATTCGTGCGTTGTTGAGGTCGGAGATTGCCAAGATAGAAAAACTGCCTGAGGTCATGGAGCATCAGGGTATCGACCAAGTAATAATCAATCGAATGTCGAGACGAATTACCGATCTTGTTCTGAGTTTGAAGGATATTTGACCATGAAAAAGCCATCGAACGAAAGAGTTCAAGAGTTGCGACAGGAGTTATTTTCGCGGATTGATGCTGGAAAGATATCCATCGGGGAAGCGACCAGGCTGATGAGGAAAACCATCGGGATGAACCGTAAGGATTATGCCGAAAAAATATTAAAGATCAGTCACGATGCTCTCCAGAATGTCGAAACCGGCAAAGGAAATCCGACGTTGAAAACTCTTCAAACAATAGGAAGACCATTTGGTCTGGAAATAGGTTTTGTACGAAAGAAAAGTTAGTATGGATTATTCTGTCTCTCGGCCATATTACAGAAAGATTCAAAGCGAGCGCTGACCTTCATTTCCCTCCTCAGAATCAACGCCTTCAGATTATTTCCCAGCACCGCACTTGATATCTCATTAAGCTCTGGTAGAAATGGCTATAGCGTCATGAAGTGCTGCGATGGTAGCGCAATGTTTTTTTATAATGAAAAACTTTGATTGTCCAACCCTGGAGCGGGTCGAAATGGACAATGATCAACGAGGCGATTGACTATATCAGGCGCGAGCTCAGGGATTTTCTGGGGATTGATGATACCGAGGCGATTATCAATCACGCCCATGTCCTGAAAGAGCAGAACAACCTTGGTGGTGTTTA
>CAMYNC010000328.1 GCA_947259685.1 uncultured Desulfuromonadales bacterium
TCCTAATTCAGAGTGTCTCCATTTGTGCAGGTGAAACAGGCGTTCGGGTCAGGAGCCCCCCCTCGGCTTCAGTGAAAACCGCTTCGGCCTCGACGGTCGGTAGAGTGGGGCCTTGCTGCCCCTCCACCGGCTCCGCATTAGGCAGGGCCTTCAGCATGCGCACTGGAACTCCCTTGGGGAAAAGGACCTCGCGGGCCTCGTCGGGCATCGATAGCCCCTGTTCCTCGAAGTTACGCTTCACCATCCGAAAGTCCGGTGATGAAAAGCCCGTTTACCGTTTTGGTCAGATCCTCTGAACTGGCGGATTCCCCGGGCCAGAGCTCAACCAATGGTGCGTCGGCGTCGATGAAATGACCGACCCGATGTCCGATGCGGATGACCAGGTCGTTTTTCTCGGCCAGCTCAAGCAACCCCGGCAGATCCACCGCCTGCAGATAACCGTTGGAGAGAGCATCTACGGGTCGGACCTGGGCGTCGAACCCCTCGGGAAGTAATGTTTCCAGGGCGGATTCGGCTTCTGGGACATCTAAACTCTCATTTAATTTTTCGGGGAAGAGTGGTTCGATGCCTACAACCAGCTCCCGGCCAACGCTGGTAATGACATTGGTCACTTGAATCGATTCGGCCACGTGATGAATGAAATAGATCAGCACTTCCACGCACAGAACCGCCAGCAGGACTGCGGCCAGGATGGAGAGGTGGGGAACGAAGCCGAATAATCGGTCTTCACTGACGAAACGCAGCACCAGGAGGCAAAACAGGTAGGTGGAAGTTAGCGTGCCGAGCACGAACTGGTTGCCACGGTCGCGCATGAAGTTCTGCAGCCGGCGTGGGCCGAACTGTTGAGATGCCAGCGACAGGGTAACGATGGTGATGGAAAAAACGATGCCGGTTACCGTGATCATGGAGCTGGCCACCGTCGACAGAATCGCCCGGGCACCGGCGGCTCCGGTCAGATTGATCCAGGAAAGATCGATCAGTCCATATTGTTCATTGTATCGATCGAGATAGATCAGGATGCTGGCAAAGGTTACCGCCTGGATGGCCATGACGGTTGGAATGAACCAGTAACTGGAGCGAAGCTTCAGGTATTTGTTGCCAATTTTAGATTTCACCGGCCAGCCCCTTTGTGTTTATTGCGCCAGGGTTTGTTGCGGCATCAGGGGCGGGCGACCCTCGGGCCCAGGAAAAACCAGACGATCAGGTCCATAACCGGCAGCAGGACCTTGCCAGCACCCAAAGGCTTTATTGTCTGTGGAGACCGGGCTCTGCAGGATTTTGGGGATGGCCCGGATATCGGCGATATAGACGGCGATTTCCAACAATAATGCCAGGAAGCCTTGAACGTCCTCTCTGAAAATCGATGACCGGTGACGATTAAGGCTCCACTGTTTGACGGCTTGCCGTTTTACCGCTAGCCGATAATCCATACCGCATGCACGAAGCCCGGGACGTAACCCAGCAGAGTCAGCAGAATATTCAACCAGAAAGCGCCACCGAAACCGACCTGCAGAAACACTCCAAGTGGCGGCAACAAAATCGCGATAACTATTCTCACCAGATCCATTTCGTGCTCCTTGATATAAGCTTAGCGCGAATAATTGATGACTTCTTCTGCTGCGACCTCCAATTGCCTGTCATCGCATTGCTCGCTTCTCACGCTTCGAGGTGCTGCAAGTACGCGCCAGCTTTCGCACTGCGCTTGACCTGGTCTAACAGGCACTTGGAGGTCTTGCAGGGAACGCCCGGTCAGAACTTAGGGCTTCGGTTTAAGGACAATTGACAGATTTACAGTCAAATTTAACAGAATAAATACATCCTGCAAAAAATCCACACAGGCCGGAAGAGTGATTTCGTAGCCATACCTTCTACCGTAAATTAATGATCCCAATGCCAGCGCAACACGGCTCTCGCAAGAATTTGCACCGATTTCCCTTGTTTTTTCTTCATTCTCTTAAACGGTTACTTTTGTGGGCATTCTCCTGTCTTTGCGGGACCGATTTTCCGATGAATAATTATAACTCGCGGGCATAAACGGCCAAAAGAGGCAGGTGATCCGAAGCAACCCGCGCAAGAGAGCCCTTGAAGGCGACCGGAGGGCGCAACCGCTCCGCCGGGTCGGCCAGGATATGATCCAGGCGCAGCAGGGGCCAGCGGGCCGGGAAGGTTGCCGGCGAGCGGATAGGCCCGAAGTGCCGATGAAGCCAGCGCAGCGGTCGCCCCCAGAAGAGCCACTCGTTGAAATCCCCCATCAGAATCAGCGGCCTCCG
>CAMYNC010000329.1 GCA_947259685.1 uncultured Desulfuromonadales bacterium
AGGGGCTCCTGCCACACTTCGAAGCCATGAGCCCGCTGCTCCATGAATACCATCTTCCAGCGGCCGTAGCGCAGGTTAGCCAGGTTGCCATCGTCCGTCCAGTAAAAGAACTCTTGACGCGGACCCTTCTTGACTTCACCCTTGAAGTAAGGGAGCAGATTGTAGCCGTCCAGGTGAAACTTGAAGTCCCGGCCGTTAGCTTTATGTCCCTTGAGCAGTTTTTCCTTGATGTCCGGTTCGCCGGCCGCCGCCAGCAGAGTCGGCAGCATGTCCTCGTGCGAGAATACGTCGTTGTATACAGTCCCAGGTTTGATCACCCCGGGCCACTTGATCAAAGTCGGAACGCGATAACCGCCATCCCAGTTCGAGTTTTTTTCGTTGCGGAAGGGGGTCATGCCGCCGTCCGGCCATAGGAAGATTTCAGCACCGTTGTCGGTGGAGTACATGATAATGGTATTGTCATCTATTCCAAGTTCTTTCAGTTTGTCGAGTAACTGACCAACATGGCCATCGTGTTCTACCATGCCGTCAGCATAGATACCGAGTCCTGTTTTTCCTTGGGACTCTTTTTTTAGATGGGTATAGACGTGCATCCGGGTGGAATTCCACCAGAGGAAGAATGGTTTTTTGGCCTCGTGAGCCCTGTCCATGAAATCGAGCGCTGTGGTCGTAACCTCTTCGTCGATCGTCTCCATGCGCTTCTTGGTTAAAGGGCCGGTGTCTTCGATCTTGCCATCGGCGCTGGACTTGATCACACCGCGCGGACCGAATCTTTTTTTGAACTCGGGATTCTTCGGATAATCCGGACTTTCCGGCTCTTCCTCTGCATTGAGGTGATAAAGGTTTCCCAGAAATTCGTCGAAGCCGTGATTCGTGGGCAGCATTTCATCAAGGTCACCCAGGTGGTTTTTACCAAATTGCCCGGTCATGTAGCCGTGGTTCTTGAGCAATTCGGCGACGGTCGGATCCTTCTCCGAGAGACCTTCCTTTGCCCCCGGCAGGCCGACTTTCAGCAATCCGGTACGGAAGGGAGATTGACCTGTCAGAAACGCGGCTCGACCCGCTGTGCTGCTCTGCTGACCATACCAGTCGGTGAACAGTGCGCCGTCACTAGCTATACTGTCGATGTTGGGCGTTTTATATCCCATCATCCCACGGTTATAAGCGCTGATATTAAACCAGCCAATATCATCGCCCCATATCACCAGGATATTTGGTTTATCGCCTCCCGATGTTGATACCTTTGCTGCGGCAACTGCCGGTTCCAGGCCCAGGCCGGGGGAAATCACAACGGCACTTGCTCCGGCGAAGAACAGGGCCTTCCGCCACCAGCGTTTTCCTGAAGGTTTTACTTTTTTCATTTCTAAGTACCTCCTTTTAATTTGATAAATATGGATCCTTTACCATTAGATTTTACCAATGGTTCTTGCTTAAGTCCGATCCTTCAACCGGTCGGCGGTTTGCCGGAACGGACATTTTCCCGTATCTGCTTTGTATATGGCTCGATATGGGTGAAGTATTTTTTCAGCCCGCTGCACAAGTAGTTGAGACCAGGCTCTTCAGTGGGAGTCCTGATAAATCTGTTCTTCGGGCACTCCCCGTAGCACAGGGCCAGATGCTCACAGTCCAGGCAATAATTCGGCAGGCCATGTTTTTTATCGAAACCGAATTTCTTCTGCTTCTGGGATAACACTAAAGAATTAAGCTGCTTCTCCCTGATATTACCCAGGTGATATTTCGGATAGACAAAATGATCGCAGGAATAGATCTCGCCGTCATGCTCAATGGCCATGCCCTTGCCACAGATTGGATCAAACACGCACATATAGCCATGCATACCCATCTGCTTGGCAATGGCACACTCAAAGTTGTAGACGAAGGTTTTGCCGACATCGTTCTCATACCACTCGTCAAAGACGTCACAAAGAAAGGTTCCGTAGTCATCGGGATCGCATGACCAGTCGTAAACTACTGAATCAGGAGTTCCGGGCTTAGCGGCATCATCTCCCAAAATTGGAAATTCGATTGAATCCCAATACGGCGGGGCAACTTCCTTAAAAGTCTTTGCCTCGACACAGGCATTAAACTGGATTGCCCTGGGCTGTACCTTGTCACGGATGAATCGGTACACCTCCAAGGGTTCTTTTGTGTTGTCGAAGTTGAGAGTGACCAAAGCATTAAATGGAACATTATGTTTTTTCAGAAGTTCCACCGCATTCCAGACTTTATCAAAGGTCGGTTTGCCGCCCT
>CAMYNC010000330.1 GCA_947259685.1 uncultured Desulfuromonadales bacterium
TTGCCTGGAAAACTGGTCAAAGACCTCGGCGAGATTCTGAACAGACCTGCAAATCCGGAGCTTTCCCCGGAGCAGACGGAATCGCCGGGCGAGGACTAGTGGACTGTTCGGTTAATCGTGTCGCTTAATTGCTAAATATGTTACAATGCCGACCATGGCACGCACATACGAAAACTACAAATTGGGAGCCGAAGATCGCGAGGCGCTCGAAGCACTGCTTCGATCACCCACGGCGGCTCAAAGTATTGTCCACCGGGCAAAAATTATCCTCTTAACCGCTGATGGACAAACCGCCGAAGCTGTTGCTGAGGCCCTGGAAACTAGTATCCGCGCAGTTTATAGGTGGCGAAAACGGTTCAAAGATCAGGGTCTTGCCGGTCTTAACGATCTTCAACGGCCTGGACAGCCGAAGAAGATCTCAGCGGAAACGGTCAAAGAAGTCTTGCGACTGACAGTCGAATGTATCCCGCGTGAAGCCACCCACTGGAGCGTTCGCCTTATGGCCAAAGCTGCTGGCATTACCAACTGGCAAGTTCAGCAGATCTGGAAAGCAGCCGACCTTAAACCGCATCGGCTTCAAACCTTCAAGATAAGTAATGACCCTGAGTTTGCTGACAAGGTCATTGATGTTGTTGGCTTGTATATGGATCCTCCCGATAATGCGATCATTTTGTCGGTGGACGAAAAGACCCAGATTCAAGCCTTGGATCGTACGCAGCCAATGCTTCCCCTTAAGCCTGGTCAGATCGAGCGCCGCACCCACGACTACAAGCGTAATGGCACAACAAGTCTATATGCTGCTTTTGATATTCTAACCGGCAATGTGATTGGCCGAGTAACCAAGCGGCATAGGGCAAAGGAATTCCTGGATTTTCTTCGTCAGATCGACAAGGCAACCCAGAAAGACCTTGATTTACATATCATTCTGGACAACAGCAGTACCCACAAGACACCGGCGGTAAAAAAATGGCTAGAAGCACATCCGCGATTTATACTTCATTTCACACCGACCAGCGCGTCATGGCTGAATGCCGTAGAGGGCTGGTTTGCCCAATTGGAACGTCGGGCTATCTATCGTGGTGTGTTCACCAGTGTCAAGGAACTCCGTGATGAAATTCACCGATTTATTAGAGTCCATAACTCCGAATCGGCCAAACCGTTCAAGTGGACCAAGAGTGCAAAATCAATAATTGATGCAGTTGAAAGAGCGAAATCAGTTAACTGACGCGATTAACCATTCAGTCCACTAGCCGAATGGGGGATTGATCAGGCGGAGAAGTACCTGCGCGAGTTATGGGCTGCGATGCAAGAGCAGGCCTATGATCCATCAACCTCAACTGATATCAGTGATGTGAGAAAAGGGTATCGGAAAATCAGATCAGGCTCCCACGTTATATTTTTCAAATTGACACGTGATGGGATTATTGTCGTACGGATTCTGCATCAAGGAATGGATTTCGAGCGACATCTTTAAATCAAGACACTCAAGGTGGCATTAAGGTCCCAGATTGATGTCGATCTTGTTTTTTCTCTTCCAAAAATCCCCATGTTATTTTTGAGAATTGCCCTCCCTGAGCTATTCCTGGATGAAGTAAGGACTTATGGCAGGAAATTTGACAAGAAAATCCTAGGCAGATCGATCTATCAAAAGTCAGGATTTCCTTTTTGAAGCAGCAGAATCTGAAGATGCTCCAATTTTGCTAAGTTTTTAATTGTGTTTGTGTGCTGGAATTGGTGCAATCCCATATGTCCTAAATTGGAATTCCATAATTTAATCCAGGGCATATGTACGAAACAGTTTTTGCCGATCAGCATTGGGCGGACGAAATCACCCTCGCTTAATGACCAGTAAGTCGATCTTTTTAGGAAAGAGTACTGCGTGGGCGTTATGGCTTAAATAGCAGATTCATGAGTTGGCAGTGGGGGGGAAGTGTCTGCACCCTCTGGAGATGGATTGGGGCAGAGCTCTGGGAGCCTTTTCGGATGAGTATCATGGTTCGTCTCAGAGGCGGCTTCAGTCTCCCGGCAAGTCTGCACCTGACCAGTCTGCCAAGGAGGAGGGCATCACCTTTGCTAAGTTGGTTGGGTTATACAATATGATGGCGTTCTTTCAGAGTTTGGTCAGATATGCAGCAACTTTTCCTGTAGCCCTCGAAGGGGGGAGAGGAAGAGAAACTAAAAGCCCTTATTCCGGCAGCTACAGCGTTGCCGGCATATCCTTGTTGGGATCGTAGGTCTTCACTGA
>CAMYNC010000331.1 GCA_947259685.1 uncultured Desulfuromonadales bacterium
CTCGCTGCGGCCGAGCAGACTCTTGGCCGCTTGGAAGACGCCGGCCGAATTGCTGACCGTGGCTTCTTCAACCCTGATGCCGAGCTTGGCTGCTTCCTGCTGGAGAACCTTGACCAGGGTGACGGAATTCGCCTCTCCGGAGTTATAAATGACGCCAAGGGTCTGCAGCTCTGGCAGAAATTCCAGAATCAGCTCCAACTGCTGGTCGATGGGGCTCATGTCGCTGGTGCCGGTGATATTGCCGCCGGGCTGCTCCAGGGACTGGACCAGGCCGGCCCCGATCGGGTCGGTGACTGCAGCGAAAACGATCGGGATCTGCTTGATCGCCTGGGCACAGGCCTGAGCGGTGGGGGTGGCGATGCCGACCACCAGGTCCGGCTGTTCACCAAGGATCTGTTTGGCGATCAGATTGGCGGTGGCGATGTTGCCCTGGGCGATATGCTCATGGTACTGAACCTTATAGTTCCGGGCGGACAATTCATCCTTGACCCCCTGGCGCAGGGCGTCGAGGGCCGGATGCTCGACAATCTGGTTGAAGGAGAGGGTATAATCGGCAGCCAGACCGGCATGACTGCCCAGCAGTAGCCAGAGCAGCGAGATAAAGGGGATCAGCAGACGGTTCATGGTCACTCCTCCTGGAACGGAATTAAGAACAGGTGCTCCCGAACGCCGAACATCTAACCTTGCCAATGCAGGCAGGTCAAGACGCGGTTTTGCGAGAATGAAATTGGGTTCAGAATGAAAGAACAGCTGGAGATTATTTACCGGGATCAGTGGCTGGTGGCGATCAACAAACCGTCCGGGCTGCTGGTGCACCGCAGTATGCTCGACCGGCATGAAACCCGCTTTGCCGTTCAGTTGCTGCGCAACCAGCTGGGGCAGAGGGTCTCCCCGGTGCACCGACTCGATAAGCCAACCTCCGGTGTGCTGCTGTTTGCCCTCGATCAGGCGGTTCTGCGGGCCGTTGCCGAACAATTTCGTCATCAGCAGGTGGCCAAAACCTACCTGATGGTGGTGCGCGGCTGGCCGGAAGAGCGTGGCTGTATCGATTACCCACTGACCGACGGTCCGCAAAAAGGCAATTATGCCGAACAAAAAGGCTCGGACCAACCGCGTTCGGCGATCACCGCCTATCGTTCCCTGGCCAGAGTCGAGCTGCCGGTGTCCGATGGCCGGCATCCGACCAGTCGCTATGCGCTGATCGAGGCCAGGCCGACCACCGGCCGCAGGCACCAGCTGCGGCGTCATTTCAAACATATCTTCCACCCGCTGATCGGCGATACCAGCTACGGCGACGGACGCCACAACCGGCTGTTTCGGGAACGGTTTGACAGCCGCCGGTTGCTTCTGCATGCCGAGCAATTAGACTTTATACACCCCATCAACCGGCAGTTGATTCAATTGTCGGCAGCGTTGGATAGCGAATTTCAGAAGTTGCTGAAGGAAAGCGGCCTCACGGTCTCTTGCCAGGTGAAGCATGACCAGCCCCAGGATGGTTGAAATCATTGCCCAGCATATTCTTTACGATCTGCCGGATAAGTTCGGCGGCTGGCCGACCATCGCCATCACCGCTGGGGGTGAATTGCTGGTGGCTTTTTCCGGCGACCGTAACTTTCACGTCGACCCCTACGGCAAAACTCTGTTGTTGCGCAGCCGGGATGAGGGCCGTAGCTGGTCGCAGCCGCAGGTGATCAACGATTCGCCCTTCGATGACCGGGATGCCGGCATTCTGGTGCTGCCCGACGGCAGCTGGCTGGTCAGTCTGTTTACCTCGGAGTTTTTTGCCCACTGGGGTGAGGCCGAGAGCTATTGCGGTGAGGATGAAGTTGCCGCCTGGCAGCCTTACATTGACCGGATAACACCCGAACTGCGGGAAAAATATTTAGGCAATTTTACCCTTCTCTCGCGCGACCAGGGCCAAACCTGGAGTGGCTTGCGGCGGGCGCCGGTGACCGCGCCGCATGGCCCGATTCTCGGTGGCGAAGGCGAACTGCTTTTTCTGGGCAATGGCCAGCGCGAGGGGCGGGCCGAAATCGCCTGTTATGCCTCCACCGACCAGGGGGAGAGCTGGCAGCTGCGGGGGGTGGTCAGTGCCGCTGATGCCCTGGAAGGGATTCACCTCTGCGAGCCGCACCTGGTTCTGCTGGAGGATGGTCGTTTGCTCGGCCAGCTGCGGGTTAACGCCAAGGAGGTCGAAAAGCGGCAGCTGCTGCAGAGCATCAGCGCCGATGGCGGGCGCA
>CAMYNC010000332.1 GCA_947259685.1 uncultured Desulfuromonadales bacterium
TTATCTAACTCCCTATTTCAATCTTGCTGCCTATTACAGTTCGTTGGGGGAGCTTGAAAAGGCAATAGCGGAGTATCGGTCAATTGTTGAACGGGAGCCAGATAATTTAAAGGCTCTGCGTGGATTAGCGGCCATTTATCGCACCCAAAATATGTCAGGAGAACTCGCCAAGGTCTACCAGCAGATTGAAGGAACGAAGCAGGAAGATGGATTTGTTGCTGTCGCCCGATATCATGCAAGTCAGAATGATTTTCAGAAGGCTTTGTCTGTTTGCGAGCGTGGTTTGCAGATTCATGATTCGTCTGCTCTTCTGGTCGAACTTATGGGGGGACTGCAGGCCAAGCTGAATCTGCTTGAAAAGGCTGAGACAACTTATCTTCGTCTGGCGAGAATGAATCCGGAACGTGGCAGCGCACAGCTGGTCAATCTTTATCTGGAGAAGGGGCAAACCGACAAGGCGGATAAATTAATAGCAGATCTTTTCTCCAGCGAGCCAGATGAGGCCTATGTGTATGACCTCGCTGCCCGCTTGGCTTTGGCAAAAGGCGACCCAGCGGATGCGATCTCCCAATTGAACAAAGGAATACAGACCCTCAATGGGAGCCTGCGGTTAAGTATGCAGCTTGCCAGAATGTATGAATCGATCAAGCAATTTGATCAGGCTGAACGGATCTACCAACGGGTGATCGTTGATGTACCAGAGTTTGCCCCGGCTTATGCGGCATTAGGAGTGATCAGGGAGCAAGCCGGCGCCAAGACCGTTGCCCTGGAATTGTATCGAACGGCTCTCGAATATGACCAGAACAATGTGGCAGCGCTCAATAACCTGGCGTATCTGCTGATTGATGAGTTCAATCAACCAGCAGATGCTCTGAACTTTGCATCGCGGGCCCTCCGTTTGCGCCCTCAAGATCCGCGTATCCTGGATACTCTTGGGTATGCGCTGGTAAAAAATAAGCAGCCTGAGGAAGCGGTGGAGATCCTAGCCAAGGCCATGGAAATGCTTCCAGACGTTCAAGCCATCAAGCTTCATCTGGCGATGGCCAAAAATGAATTAGGCTTGGATGGTGAAGCGAGGTCACTGTTAAAGCAGGTTCTACGTGATGGGAATCAAGATGAAATCCAGCATGCAAAAATCATTTTGGAATCACTTTAGTCAGAGGGGACCATTTCCGGCGTGGTTAGACCTAAGTTTCTAATTTTACTGGTAGATTTACTGATAGCTTTTTGTGCGCTTTGGGTCGCCCATTTGGTCAGGTTCTCTGGTTTTACTGGCCCTGCCCAGTTAACTGAAGGGGGCCAGCTACGCTTATTTATTTATCTTTTTGTCTTTCTGGTTTCCGCGTACTTTTTTGAAAATTTTGAGCTTTTTAACTTTAGGTCTAATAAGGTTATCCTTAAGCGACTATTGGGCTCCCTGCTGACTTCGCTTCTGTTCTTATCCATCTTTTTCTACCTTTTCCCTGACCATAAATTTGGCCGCGGTCTTCTCCTTCTGGCGCTTTGCCTCACTGGGGCAGGGCAATTTGGATTCCGCTTTTTGGTGCGGAAATACTCGCGTGTTTCTCGGTTTGCGACACGGATTCTGGTCTTGGGAACAGGGGAATATGCTCAAAAAATGGCCCAAATTATTCCTGAAGATTTGAATCCACACAGTTATGTTGGTTATATTTCTTGTGGCAAAGAAAAACCGAGAATTCCCGAAGAGCGGATTGTTGGTGATATCGCCAGTTTTACTGAGTTGGTGCAGGATTATCGACCGACCAAGTTGATTGTGGCACTGACCGAACGACGTGGTGCTTTGCCATTGAAGGAGATCATGCACAGTAAGTTGCGCGGGGTGGAGGTTTATGATGCTGCCACCTTTTATGAGCAGGAGACGGGCAGGCTTCTGGTGGAAAATATTCAGCCCAGTGCATTCATTTATGCCCATGGCTTTCGCTTAACGCCTTTTATGCGCAGCTACAAGAGGATTTTTGATGTCATCTTCTCTTTAACTGGACTCGTTTTAGCGGCACCGATTCTGCCTTTTGTCGCATTGGTGATCAAGTTGGATTCTTCCGGTCCGGTTTTTTTCAAACAATTACGCGTTGGAGAACGGGAGGTCGATTATTTTGTTTATAAATTTCGAACCATGCGAAACGATGCTGAAAAGGAGTCCGGCGCCGTATGGGCACAAAAAAATGATCCACGGGTAACCAGAATTGGCCAGTTCATGCGC
>CAMYNC010000333.1 GCA_947259685.1 uncultured Desulfuromonadales bacterium
TCCGCGAAGCAAGGTCGAGACCGTCGATTTCAAGCGATCTTGCCGCTAAAAGGCAAAATACTCAATGTCGAGAAAGCGCGCTTCGATAAGATGCTCTCATCGGCCGAAATCGGCACCTTGATCACGGCCTTGGGATGCGGGATTGGTCGAGAAGAATACGATCCAAATAAGCTCCGCTATCATCGCATTATCATCATGACCGACGCAGACATTGATGGTTCTCACATCCGCACCTTGCTCTTGACCTTCTTCTACCGCCATATGCCGGAGTTGATCGAGCGAGGCCATGTCTACATTGCGCAGCCACCGTTGTACAAGGTCAAGAAGGGTAAACAGGAGCGTTATGTGAAAGACGATAACGAACTGAATCGCTATTTGCTGCAAATGGCGCTGCAGGGCGCGCAATTGTTTGTCAACAAAGACGCACCTCCCGTATCCGAGCATGGTCTGGAGAATCTAGCCACGCAATATGTTGGTGTGATGGCCACGATCAAGCGCTTGTCCCCGCGCATTCCTGGGCCCGTGTTGGAAAAAATGATTTACATACCAGCCTTACCAGATACGGACTTGCGCGATGTGCCAAAGGTGGTCTCTTGGTTTAGCGAATTAGAACAGCGCCTTAATGTAGACGGCTTATCTGGGACGCGCTATGCAATTCATGTCGAACCGTCGGACGAAGCCGAGCCGTATCGGGCCATCGTGACAGAGACGATTCATGGTGTCAGTGGGACCTTCGAGATACCCTCGGACTTTTTTCATTCCAGCGAATTCCGCGCGATTGTCGATGTGGGACGGCAGCTGGAGGATTTCATTGGCGAGGGCGCCTATATTCAACGCGGAGAACGTAAACACGCCATCAGCAGCTTTAAACAGGCCCACGATTGGCTAATGGAGGAAGCCAAACGAGGTCAACAGGCGAAATGAATCCCGATCAATTGGCGGAAACAACGATGAGTACCGAGACGCGCCGATTGCTGCAAGTTAAAATTGAAGATGCGGTAGCGGCCGATGAGATATTCACCACATTAATGGGTGATCAAGTCGAACCGAGGCGGGATTTTATCGAGAGAAATGCCCTTTCCGTAGTCCACCTCGACGTGTAACTAAACGCTAAGCGGTTTGCAGATGGTGTCAACGGAAGCTGGTTTGAACGTGACACGAAAATGGTTAACGCTAAGCGGAATTTCTCAATAAATATCTATTGCAAGCGCGCATCGACCCGAATCTGTGGCGCATCTTTATAGATCGTAAATTCAGAACGTGTATTTCTAAAAAAAGATACCGACCCTTTTTTTTAAAAAATACGGGGTCAGTTCTAACATCGTCGCATTCGATGCTTCACTCAATCCATGACAAGACCTCTGAGATTTCAATATGCCGGTGCGCTCTATCACATCACCTCGCGGGGAGACAGGCAGGAAGATATTTATCTGGATGATAACGACAGACAATAGTGGCGAGATGGGCTCGCAAATGTGTGCCATCTTTTCAATCGGGGCTACGGCTGATCTAGCAACGATGGTCCAAGACCTGCATGATACGCTGGGTTGCAGTTAACGGAATAGGCATGGGGTACATGTAGGAGAGGGAGGAGCGATTGCTCCTCTCCCTGACGGTGGTAAAACCAATGGATACAGCGAGCGTGGTAGTATGAGCGCGGGTGGCCGCTATGTCGCATTGTTGTCTGCGGCCAGCAATCTAGTGCCTGACAACACCAACGGTGCCCATGACGTGTTTGTCCATGACCGGCAAACGGGTGTCACAGAACGGGTCAGCGCTAATAGCGATGGCACGCAGGGCAATGTAGGAAGCGACTCGCCATCCGTTAGCGCGAGCAACATTAGCTGGGATTGAGCTTATGTGAATGCAGAAGAAAGGAGAAATGAGGTATTCCAGCGGGAGTGATAGAACTCCCGCAGAGTTATTCTATCCACTAGCAGGGTAAACGCCTATGAACGCAATCATTGTCGTTCGCCCTATTAACTAATTGCGACAGAACCCAAAAAACAGTTTTGGTTAGAATTAGAAAGTATTGTGATTTGACCCGAACAATTGTCAATGCTTGAAAAAGTAACGGATAAACAAATCCGATTCATTCCGTATCGCAAGCACGATATCGTTGAAATGTGCCTGCAGGACGATCTGTTGCCTGGGCATGAAGAAAATTTTCGTAATCTGTATTACATGCTTGACAGTATTTATCATTTCGAGTTTCACCAGATTATTGAATCGTTGAAGAATGCCTATGCTCCCATTGATCCCGATTCTGATACACGTCTGTATAAAAAAGCTCAGCACAGGGCGGATGTCAACTTCGTTGACCTGCTGGAAGAGTTGCTGGAAAAAGCCAATTACAAGAGGGTGACGGAGGCGGATCTTAACCAGGCGATGAACAAGTCCTCCTTATTCAAAATTCGCCTGCACGTGGGTTTTAAAGATTTCTCGGAAGCTCTATTATTCTGTCGCGGTGAATCTACCAAGCAAGAAACAGTGTCCAGATGGATGGGTTTGGGTTCGAAAAATATCGAGTTCATCAACTATGAACGCGTGGTAGTGTACATTCGCTTCAGGGAAGATTACCAACAAACAAACCACCAATTGCCATCCTGCAGGCCCGGGTCCACTTTGCTCAAGCTGTTTCAGAATGTGCCCAAGTCCGATCTTGAAATGCTGTTCCCCAATACCCGTGTTCGCATGCGCGCTGTCGACAAGTTGCTGATCGGTATACCAGCCGTAGTCAGTGGCGGTATCGTGCTGACCACCAAGCTGGGCGCTTCCCTGATACTACTGGGTTCACTGCTTGGGTTCTGGCTGGGGCTCAGCAGTCAACCCGTGGAATTGAACAAAACAGCACTCATGGCATTGCTCGCCGGGCTGGTTGCACTCGGCGGTTACCTTTGGAAACAATTTAACAACTTCAAAAACCGCAAGTTACGATTCATGCAGGCACTGACCCAGAATCTCTATTTCAAAAACCTGGATAACAATACCGGTGTCTTTCATCGCCTCGCCAACGATGCCGAAGAAGAAGAATGCAAAGAGGCTATGCTGGCTTATTATTTCCTTCTAATTTCTGAACGGCCATTGTCGAGGAGTGCGCTCGACCGCAAGATTGAAGATT
>CAMYNC010000334.1 GCA_947259685.1 uncultured Desulfuromonadales bacterium
GATGGCTTGAATGTCCTGTATGGACCCGGTGATATTGCTGGCTGTCATGATGCTGACGAGGAGAGTATTGTCGCGAATCGCTGCCTGAAGAGATGAAAGGGCCACCTGCCCCCTGGAATCCACGGGCAGGTATGTCACATCGATGCCTGGTTTTTTGGCTAGTTGTTCAAAAATTTGTTCAACGGAAGGATGTTCGATCGCGCTCGTGATAAAATGGACCTGACCGTCGCGTGCATGCTCAAGTGCTCCGAGAATTGCTAGATTATTGGACTCCGTCCCCCCGCTGGTGAAAAATATTTCATTCGGGGATGCCCCTATGAGAGCCGCGACCCTATTCCTGGCGGTTTCAATAGCTTGCTGCGCCTCGCTACCGAAACGGTGTGAACTGGACGGATTACCGTAGCAGTTACACAGATATGGATACATCTCTTGCAGAACCTCCTGGGCAACAGGAGTCGTCGCGTTGTTATCCAGATAGACGCTGCACTTCGAAGTCTGAGACTGTGTCTTCATTGGAAATACCCCTCCTAACGGAACCTGCCTGGGAAAGCCAATTTTATTGTCAGCTCGGAACTTTTGCAAAATTGAGAGGTGGGATTGTTGTTGGAATACTCTGGTTCGGCACTGGTTCCCCCCTAGACCAGCCCCTGTGTGGAAGCGATGACTCATCGGCTTTAGCTGCGTTGTCTTGCGACTCTGCAACAACCCGATCTGATAGAATCAGATCAGATATCAGCCGCTAATTAAACATAAACTGTGGGCTGAAAACAATGAAATAATACAACCAAATACGCGCTGGAAATTAATTAGAAATTGTTTTTGAATTGTTAGGATAGTTACTTTCCGATTTGGCGATGACCAGCGCAACAACCATGAAGCCGACGATCTCTATCATTGCGGTGCAGTTGTGAGATTTCAGCGGGTCGGTTGTCAAGATCTATTTCTTTTGCTCCCGCACCAGGTTTTCGAGGGAAGCGTCTTTGATTTTTTTCGCCTACAGCCAGCATTTTGGTTGTTAGCCATGCCGCCGCTAAATTGCGCGGCGACCTGAACTGTTCACGTTTCTGACACCGCCCTTGAAGGGGATAAATACCAGATAAAAAGAGGGCTGCCAATTTTGACAGCCCTGCATGTTTCACAATTTATCTCCCACGCTACTTACTGTAGCAACCTGGCCGCCTCTTTGGCGTGATAGGTGATAATCAGGTCCGCGCCGGCGCGCTTCATCCCCAGCAGGGTTTCCAGCATCACCCGGTCGCCATCGATCCAGTCCTTTTCTGCCGCCGCTTTTACCATGCTGTACTCGCCGGACACGTTGTAGGCGACCAGCGGCAGGTCGAAATTATCTTTGAGCTCGCGCAGTACATCCAGATAGGCCAGAGCCGGCTTGACCATCAGAAAATCGGCTGCCTCGGCGACATCCTGATTCGCCTCGCGCAGCGCTTCCAGGCGGTTGGCCGGGTCCATCTGGTAGGTACGCCGGTCACCGAAGGCCGGGGTGCTTTCGGCGGCGTCACGGAACGGACCGTAGTAGGCGCTGGCATACTTGACCGCGTAGCTCATCACCGGAATCTGCTCAAAACCGTTCTCATCGAGGATATCCCGCAGAGCAGCGATGCGGCCGTCCATCATGTCGGAAGGTGCGACGATATCGGCGCCCGCCTGAGCGTGGGAGAGTGCCTCCTTGGCCAGCAGTTCGAGGGTGGAATCGTTGTCGACATCATTGTCCTTGATGATCCCGCAGTGGCCATGATCGGTGTACTCGCACATGCAGACGTCGGTAATCACCGTCAGCTCGGGGACTGCTTCCTTAATGGCGCGGATGGTCCTCTGGATAATGCCGGTATCGCTGTAGGCATCGCTGCCGACGGAATCTTTTTTCTCAGGAATGCCGAACAGGATCACCGCCGGGATACCAAGTTCGTGAACTTCTTTGGCCTCAGCAACGATATTTTCGATCGACTGCTGATAGATGCCCGGCATCGAAGGGATCTCTTTTTTTATGTTCTCGCCAAAAGCGCTGAACATCGGATAGATCAGGTCTTCGACATGCAAGTGGGTTTCGCGGATCATGCGGCGGATGTTTGCGTTGCGGCGCAGGCGACGACCTCGGTAACTGGGAAAATACATTGAAGGGCTCCTTTATTCTGCCGTAGAGACGATACGTTGTCTCGCTCTGGCGACCAGCAGGTCGCCGCTACGAAGGTTGGCTAT
>CAMYNC010000335.1 GCA_947259685.1 uncultured Desulfuromonadales bacterium
TACGAAAAAGAGGCGGATCGCCTGCGCCTGATGATCAAGAAGGCTGATGTTGCCCAGAACCGCCTTTTGTTCGTCGTCGAGGCAATGCGACAGCTGCTTGCAGATGAGAACTTCATGACTCTGCTGCGTGCCGAGGGGTTGTCGACGATGCCCCGTCCCTTGGCCGATCTGATCGCCGCACGGGGCACTGGATAGTCGTGCCTGATAAGGTGAGCATAGCTTTCGAGGCCGAGAGCGTATTCCTCGGATTTTCCGATATCCTTCCCGTGAAGCAGCTTCAAAAGCGCGTCAAGAAGACCAAAAAATATCTCCAGATATCAGCGTCAATCCGTGAAGTTGGGATCATAGAGCCACCCGTCGTCGTTCGAGATCGTGACAAACAGGGCAAGTTTTTGTTGCTCGATGGTCATCTCAGGATCGAGGTTCTGAAAGAGCGCGGCGCCCAGGGAGTGAACTGCCTTGTCGCGACTGAAGACGAGGCCTTCACCTACAACAAACGGATCAACAGGCTGGCGACGATTCAGGAGCACAAGATGATCCTGAAAGCGATCGAGCGTGGGGTCCCTCAAGAGCGGATCGCCAAGGCGCTGGACATCAATGTCTCGACCATTCGGCATAAGCGTTCCCTCCTCGAGGGTATCTGCGCCGAGGTAGTCGAGCTTCTAAAGGACAAGCACTGCCCGACAAACGCGTTCCAGTCGCTCAAGAAGATGAAGCCCATGCGGCAGATCGAAGTAGCCGAACTGATGGTTGCAATGAACAATTACTCGGTCAGCTACTCGAAAGCGCTTTTGGCTGCGACACCTCAGGATCAGCTTATCGATTCGGAGAAACCGAAGAGCTTCAAAGGTATCTCTGCCGAGCAGATCGCGCAGATGGAATCCGAAATGGCCAAGCTGCAGCGGGAAATGAAGTTGATCGAGGATGGCTACGGCCCTGATCACCTCAATTTGGTTCTGGCGCGCGGCTACCTCTTCACGCTGATCGAGAACCAGGAAGTCTCGCGATACCTAGCGCAAAATAACAGCGAGATCCTCAGCGAATTCAGGCGGATTTCGGAGGTGGTTTCTATGGGACTGGAAGAAAAAGTGTAGCTCGGTGATTTTGCCATTGGAAGTTGGCCTGTGTCGGCTGTCGTACGGGGACAACTGACCAGCCTAAATGGGGACCGGGACCCGATAAACGCCGGGAGCGTCGGAGAAGCCGTCGGCAGGGGCGGATCAATGGCGAGGTGGGAATGTCGGCGAACCCGATCGGTGCCCACTAGGTCGACCGCGATATGGTCGACTGCGGGGTGGACCGACAGGCGGTAATCCCCGGATGGTAGTTCGGGCGTGCCAGGGACATGGATTATCGATTTGCGGTTCCAAACCTTGGCACGCCCCTGGATTTTTGGAGAAATTCTTCAAGTGCAACAGGGAAGTAGGCGTTGTCACGTTGTTGAACGGTAGTCAGGCGAATTTGGCACAGAAGTCCTGCTCAAGCGGCAACGGTGGCGGTTTGCAGTTTGCGCGGTACGGGACGACCCTCAGACCACCATTATTGAGATCATGTGCGATGGAGCCAGTTTCCTTTTGTGGAGGAAGATTAGTCCTCTTTCGGCAGTGAACTCACACCGGCCGGCATCAGGAGCAGTGTTCCGTTAGCGGACTTTTGTGCGTCATCCTGACTTGCGGTGATGCTGATGTGCTGACCATCGTGCCAGCGGCGGAGCAGGTCGCCATAGTGGGGGGACAGGACATTACCGGACTGCCCGGTGGCAGAATACTCTCCGAGCAGCATAATTCTGCGGTTATGAAGTTGCTCGGCTTGGTCGAGCCGGCGCTGGCGCCTTTGTTCCCACCCGCAATTATCCAAAAAATCAAGGTAGGAAAACTTCTGGCGGCCAAATTTGCAAACAGAGACGCGTGGCCAGAAACGACCGGAAATCGGCAATACACCCAGTCTCCGCTCCAGAAGTTTGGCAACCTATCGCCGCAAAGCCCCGGGAAACCGGGGCTTTCCTGGCAGGGGGTGCAGAGACGCTGAAAAGGGCAGACTGCGTGGTGGTGCAGGCAGTCTTGAGCGAACTCGTCTCTGGGCTCGTTATCCCTGTTAACAGGGAAAATACAGCGAAATTTCACGAAATTGCGTGTTTTTTGCCAATATTCTTCTGGAATACTTGAGCAAAATCAGTGGTTTAGATAGAGAATTCCCTAAGAAATGGAAC
>CAMYNC010000336.1 GCA_947259685.1 uncultured Desulfuromonadales bacterium
GTGGCAGCGGTACGTTCCCACCCTGTTCGTTCACAAGATGAGTGTAGGCCATCTGCTCAAAGACGGGGGACGTGTACATCAACTGCTTGTTCGCTACAATCCACCGTTCAATCGCCTCTAGATCAAAAACGCTTCTGACCAAACAGAGCAGTCCAGAGTTTAGAGTTTGCGACGCTTTGCGCCTGTAGCAAAGCTCATTCTGCTCGTTTCTGAAGGGTTCAAATGCTTCTACACTGTATAAGGTTCTTTTGTCGTTCACATCTTCAATCCACCCGACTATCTCGCGAGGTTCCTTGAAGAAAAGCACGTCCGCATCCAGAATCAGAATCTTGTTAGCCTCTGTCAGTAGATTGAAATCAAAGAGAATGAGAGACATGATAAACATGTTGTACTTCTGGCCTCGATGGTTCGAGGTATAATGAGTGCTGAACCTGAAGTCAAAGGCGTTAGGGTAGGCCGCTATTTTGTCTCTCACTAAGGCGTCTGCAGTTGCCTTTTTGATCACTTTGATATTCACTAGATGCCGTTCAAAGGCCTCAAGGTCTGTTTCGGTAAGGCTTCCGTCATCGTGCAGCGTAACTTTGTACTTCCTGCGGGCAAAATGAAGAAAACTCTTTAAGGACCATAGACACATCCCCACATGCCTATGGCCCACGAGCATATGCAGTTCGAAATGAGGAGCATCGTGCCCGGTGACATAGGGCCGTGTCGACAGGACCTTTTGGTCATTCAGTTCGCGAATAGCCTTGGTATTCCATTCCGCAAGCCGTGAGCTCAATCGCCACGGCAAGTGCTTTTCCAAGAAAAGCGTCGTTGGTAGCATAAATGAGTTGTGTTCACTCATTTTCTTAACGTTTGCATTACAATATTAATTATAGTTCTTTCTCAAATTCTCGAGCGAATTGCTAGGTTTCTGATCAATTATCAAGGCCTTGAAAAACCGCTTTGTATTGCATCGTTCGCGATCTATTGCTCATTTATTCTAACTGAAAAACATTAATTTTATGCGGGAATTTGTGAAAACATCATTAGCACAGACGTACAACCTTGGGTCTTATCAATCAAGAGCTACCCCCGTTATCAGAATTCCGAACACCTATGAATGTATGCGATAGACATTAAGTATAAAGGATTAATGGACAGAGCAGCGCTTTGGGTCGATGAGCACCCCAATTAAATGTGTTACCAGGCGCATCCATGACTGACAATGTTCCGTGCTATCTTATGTGCTTGATTTATCATGGATGATTGACGCGTCAATGCTTTCTTCAATCGCCAAATGCATCTCACTAATAAAGGTGCTTAGTGTTTCTGCCGCATCGGATTTTCCCCGATGAACGTATTCGGTAGCGACCGCGATAATCGCCCCATCCTGGCGGTTACTGAATATCATTGCCAACGCCTGAAAGATCTTGGCAGACGCCAACTCCGTTTCGCGAACCGATGCTAGCCCGATGACACCACTAATATCCTTTCGCGTTTCTCCAATTTTGCTCCATACGGAATCCTCTCGCGTCACCATCAGGTTCTGGGTGCTGACCATCTCGTTTCCCTGACGTTCCCTCTGATAAAAGCCAACATACATTTGGACAATGCGTCCGTCTTTTAAATAATCCTCCGACAGCTCGTCATCCTGCCCAATTATCGGAGGCGTCCAGCTCCATTTCGTGGTGGTCGCGATCTCCCACCCCCTCCAATGCATTTTCGCCTCCAGTTTTTCGTGTGTCGTCGTTACCTCAGAACGACTCAAGGCAGAACCCATGATCGGCCAAACAGCCGCAGCGAGAAGAACACCAACAAGCGTGACACCAAGCGGCTTCTTCGAAAAAGTGGTCGTTGCGGTCTCGTTGATAGTCCTCTTGTTGCTGTCCTCCTTTTGCGCATCGATGTCTTCTTCTCTGTCTTTCCAAATAGACCCGACACTAAACATTATCAGCATGAGCACGCCGAAGAATAGCCAGCCATAGATGTAATGATCGGTCGCGTGGCCAATCTGTGGATAACCAAGATGGAAGATCATCACAATCCCATAAGCCCGCAAGCCGTTGCCAATAATTGGCAATATCACGGAAAATGCCATGAAAACGATTCGCTTATAAAAACGCCTGTAGCTGATGTAGGCATAGAGGCAACCCAAGGTGATCGAGGCCATTAGATAGCGGATCCCACTGCAGTCCCAGACGACCGACCAATGACCGCTTGGTATCTGCCAAGAGAGTCCTTCTCTGTAGACCGAAATACCGGTCAACTGCAGCAAGCCCACCGTGATATCGGCAGTTATTTCCATAAGGGTCGGAACGAGGAATTCGCCCATGGGTACGGCCAAAAACAAGAAACCGAGAGGAAAGGCCAGCGTCTTCATCACTGTGCCGCCCAATACCGCCCACACCGAACAGATCAAGATGCTGACTAGGGCTAATTGCTCTACCACATTCAACCCGACCGATCTCGCGAGGAGCCAAACAAATCCAATGAAAAGGATCAAGATAAGCGGACAGTAAGAAGGACTTGGCGTCAACCGCGCCACTTCATCTCGCTTTCGCCAAATAAGCCATGCGGAAATCGGGAATACAAAGAAACCGTGCGCGAATGTATCTGAGCGCATCCAGATCTCGGTCATCGACCAGAGCGTTTCACGGAACACCAGAAATATGCTAGTGACAATGAACAGCGACGCAGCAAAAAACGGCAACCATGTCTTTTGCGCTAACGCATCCTTATCGCTTTTCGTAGGCTTCATCAGCGTACAAACCACCCCCCCTTTAAACCGAAAAATTGAAGGATTTTTCCTCTATTACTCTTACCGGCTCCCAGACGGGCATCCACTACCAAGCAACAATCGCACACCGGCTTCAAAAGTTCAAGCAGATGCCGGACGCTTGTGCGGACAAGAGAAGCAACTCTGTTCTTTTAATTACATTCTCGGTTCGTTTAACTCAACTGGTCGCGCGAGAACATCATTTCGTGCAATAACTCTTGCGGTTACGTTTAGGCGAAATAATCACGCCCTTTTTAGTGTTATAAAACCCGAACCCCTTGATTTTCTAGCATATTGGCAACAAGCCTTGCGCTAATGGCTTCTCTGCCGTGAGCCATCCGTTCTTGTCGTGCATATGGATAGTATGGAATCACGACGCTAACGCTATGGGCGCTTGCGCGGCGAAGCGCGTCAACATATAAGAGCAATTCCATCAAATTGTCATTGACGGGGCGGCAACAAGGCTGAACTAAAAAGATATCCTGATCGCGTACAACCTCATTAACCATAACGTGAATCTCACTGTCTGGAAGATGGGTCGTCGTAGTTTTACCAATTTCAACATTCAACAGACTAGCGATCTCTACCGCCAAATGGGGGTGAGACGAGCCGGCAAAAATTCGGAGCGGGTGATAGGACTCGACCATAATCGGTTGCACCTTTCGTTACATATGGGTCAACCTCAATTCTGAGTGCTTTGAATTATATGATACCATACTGTACCGGTCAAAAGACGGAAGGATGAAGGTACCGTCCGTAACTTCCGCCATAATACAAACCCAGTAAATCTTTGCGTAAATAGTTGTCTAGAGCTTTGAGCGTGGCAACGCTAGCTAATCACTATTTATTATTTGCCAAAGGA
>CAMYNC010000337.1 GCA_947259685.1 uncultured Desulfuromonadales bacterium
TTGTGGTCGAAGATGATAAACTGGCAGCCTGGTTCGACCAGGAGAAGAATAATTATCTCCCCGAGTCCCAGATACGTCTTAAGTACTTGTTTTTTCCATATGATGATGATTTGGAGCAGGTGGATCCAACCGAAGAGCAGCTTAAGTTTCGGTATGAAAGCAATATCACGCAATATGTGACACCCGAACAGCGTCACCAGGGCGAAGACAAATCGATCCTGGAACAACGAGACAATGTTTACCGTCTGGCAAAGCAAGAAAATCCAGCGCGGTGGTCAGGTAAGACGCGGAACTGGAGCTGGAATAACATCGAGGTGTTGAATCCGACTAGAAACACCATGAATAGGAAAGGAATCAGAGAAGCTGCTTAACAATTTTGGGCGACAACTTGCTTGACATCTACCGATGCTAGCATGCTTCCTGGGAAAAGTGACGGGGAAAAGGGGGCAGTCCTTACATTTTCCGCTTTTGCGCTAGACGCATGGGAATTCCGGAGTAAGGTATACTGTCTCCCGATCTTACCGAGAAAGAATCTGAACTCGTTGTAAGTACAGGTCCAGTTTAATGGAAAAGCAATTTTCTGTAGCCATATTGGTAAAGGGATTTAGCGGACTGGTTGCCCAGATACTCCTATTAAGGGAGCTTCTGATTGTCTTTTCAGGCAATGAGCTTAGCATAGGCATTATTCTGGCCAACTGGCTAATCCTTGGGGCTTTTGGATCTTACATTCTTGGCAGGAGGGCCGAGAGATCCAGATATAAGCTTGAAACATTTGCCCCAGATGTTTCAGGCGCTGCCGAGAGGAGAACTGGCGGGTAACCTGCTGGATACTTCGACTGCCTTTGACATTTGGTGTGGGCCTGAAGTAGGCCGACTCTCCCAGGCGATTATAAATGGAAGCCAGCAGTTCAACATATTCCTTTACCCCGCCAGCATCCGCAACGATATGGTTTACCTTAACGCAGAGGGTATCGCTGCTGCTTCGATACAGCCTGACCTGTACCAGAGGACCGTTGTAAAGATCCAGAGGCGAGGCAAGAAACACCATCACCTCTGCCCTAGCCTGCTCAGCCTCAACCAACTCAAAAAGCTTGACCCGATCAAGATCGGCTCTGCGCTCCCAGCTCTGCCGCCACCAGTGTTTTTTTAAACAACAACCGAGGATAGGTTCAGCATCGACCGACAGGCGCACCGCTCTGGCCAGGCGCTCTGCATCCAATTGCCCTTTAAAATCTACGACGCAATGAATCTGAAGATCACAGCCATTGCTGATAAAGGAAATACTGTCATCAATCTGAACCGTAGGAAAGGTCTGCGGGATTTCCATCTTCACTCTTTTCCCTTTTTCGAATTTGGTCAAAGCCTTGTTGAAATGATCTCTGTTCGGCCTGCAGTTCCTCTTTATACCTGCGAGGCTTCAGACTCCTCTACCCAACTCTCCCCCGCAAATTCTTGATCCGCGCCCCCATCGGCGGGACCTCTTCCGAATCGATATGAATCTCGATGAGGGTCGGCCCTGACCGGCGGCAGATGCCGGCAAAGTCCAGACTCTCCAGTTCCTCGGGCGTGCGAACGGAAAAGGCCTGCGCGCCCATGGCCCTCGCCACCATGGCAAAATCGACCGGCGGCAGATCGAAAGCGATCGGCTCGCCTCCCCCCATACGCTGGCCGTGCTTGACCATGCCCAGGGAACAGTCGTTCAGCACCACGAAGATCACCGGCAGCTGCTCCTGGACGGCCACGGTGATTTCCTGCCCGCTCATCAGGTAGCTGCCGTCGCCGGTGAGGCAGACCATCGGTGTTCCGGCGTTGCCGACCGCCGCGCCGACCGCCGCGCCGATCGCCCAGGCCATGGCGCCAAATCCCATGCCGATGCGGTAGCGCCCGCTGCCCCTGAGATGAAGGTAATGGGTCGCCCAGGACCAGCTGTTGCCTGCATCGATAAAGAAACGGGCGTCATCGGGAAAACGCCGGGCCAGCTCGAACATGACCCGCTGCGGCTTGAGGGGCACATCATCGGCAAAGCATGCCTCCTTATTCTCCAGGACGATGCCACCGGGAAACAGCTTGTCCCCGCCATCGGCGGCGGCCGCACTGTCGTTTTCCGCTGCAGGAGAAGCAGAGTCACTGCGTACCGGGCGCAGGCGCCTGTTGAGAATCTCGAATATCACCTGGGGATTGCCGGC
>CAMYNC010000338.1 GCA_947259685.1 uncultured Desulfuromonadales bacterium
CGCAACAAGCAACCCGTAACCCGTAACACGAAACTCGCAACCCGTAACCCGCAACACGCAACTCGCAGCCCGTAACCCGCAACTCGCAACACCTAACGCACTCGTTGGAGGTACTTCCAATATGACGGTGGACAGAAAACAGATGATTGATGAACTTAATTCAATTGAAGATCCCAAATTGATCCAGGAAGGCGATATTCAATTTGATAACATACTGCGGATTGTTTCAAGCCAAGGTGGTTATCGTCTTGAAATCGACGCCTTCCCCATTGATGGACCCTTTGAGATTTCATCAGATGAATACACCGAGATGGGTAAAATGGACGAAGATGGCGATGACGTCGAAGGCCTGCTCGATCTGTCCGAAGACCAGCTGGAGATGGTACAGGCCGGCTGCGAGCCGGAGATACCTTACTTCCGGTATCAGATGGATGTGCGAGCAGAGGGACCTGTCTTCAGTGAGGATAGAGATGAACTGGTGGCAATGTTAATTGAGGATGTGATGGACTTGGTCGATTGTCAGCTCTGGGATGAAATGAAAGATACGGAGTTGGAAGATTGGTATACCTGGAGCACTTATGCCGATAGCTGACAGATTCAATTTCTATTGACGGCTGTGAAAGGGTGTGCGAAATAGATAGTTGATAAATTGCGGGAACGCTCGATTTTGTATCTATTTATTGAAATCATGTCATGATTACGCATGATTTATCCGATCGCCGTAATTGGTAGAATAGCTCGTTCTTTTAATTACAGAGCTGCGACTAGTATTTCTTGCCCTCCACACGGATTAATTGTAAAAACTGATCCTAAAAATGACTTAGCGAAGCCTCCGGCTCGTAGGGGTTGTACGCCTACGCCTCGGAGAGCGATACCACAAATCTTCAATCTTAAATATTCAATATTCAATTCCCCGATAAATCGGGATTTACACTTCGCTACAACCGGCTTGTCCGGGTTGGGATTTTCTTTCTATACACAATCATTTCAGCGGTACTGGCGATAATCCACGCCGTACTTTTGCGCTTTGTAAGCAAATTTTCTGACCGTCGTTTGCAGTATCTGGGTGGCCATGGTGACATTGCCCGCGGTGTTTTTGAGGGCATCGATGATCATTTCTTTCTCCAGGCTGGCGACGGCATCTTCCAGGGACAGGGAGGGCAAGGTGTCGGATTCCTTTCCGGTTTGAAGGGTCGGCGGTAGATGATAGCTGTGAATAACGCCTTCCTCGCACAGCAGCACCGCCCGTTCGATGCAGTTTTCCAGCTCTCTCACGTTTCCCGGCCAGTGGTATTCCATGAGCATGTCAATGGCCGGCGTAGAAAAGCGTTTAATGTCTTTGTGATTTTCCGCGGCGTATTTTTCCAAAAAATAATCGGCCAGCAATAAAATATCGGTTTTGCGGGCTCTCAGCGGCGGCATGTAAATGGGAAAGACGTTCAAACGATAGTATAGATCCCCCCTGAACGTTTCTTCCTCCACAGCGCGCTCCAGGTTTTTATTGGTGGCGGCAATAATGCGCACATCCGTTTTAAGGGTCCGGTGTCCGCCGACCCTTTCGAATTCTTTCTCCTGAAGGATGCGCAACAGATTGGCCTGAACATCCAGTCCGATGGATCCGATTTCATCTAAAAATATGGTCCCCTTGTGGGCAAGCTCAAATTTGCCGATCTTCTGTTTGATAGCACCGGTGAAGGCACCTTTTTCGTGTCCGAAGAGTTCGCTTTCAATGAGTGTCGCCGGTAGGGCCGCACAGTTGACTTTGATAAACGGGTTTTTTTCCCTCAGGCTGTTGTAATGAATGGAATTGGCCACCAACTCCTTGCCGGTGCCGCTTTCCCCACGAATCAGCACGGTGGCGTTGCTTTTCGACACTTGGGAGATCATTTGATAGACCTCGCGCATCTTGTTGCTGTTGCCGATAATGTTACCAATGCTGTATTTATCTTTCAGGACGTTCTGCAACCGTCTGTTTTC
The DNA here is from genome assembly GCA_947259685.1 of uncultured Desulfuromonadales bacterium. The sequence continues at coordinate 1,978 of CAMYNC010000338.1, forward strand.
CTCTCTTAATCGTTCTTTGTCCATCTGGATGGTTTCAAGTTTGATGACATGACTTGCGATCATGGTGGCGATAACTGAAAGCAGTTTCTCTCCGCTTTGCAGGGAATAAGTTTCGTCAAACGGCCGGTCGACGCTCAGGGCGCCGATGACCTGCTTTCCTTTTTTTACCGGGACACAAATAAAGGACTGGTCCC
>CAMYNC010000339.1 GCA_947259685.1 uncultured Desulfuromonadales bacterium
ATGGCAAGACCAGTGACCTTATTTACCGGACAATGGGCTGATTTACCCCTGACGGAACTTGCTAAAAAAACCAGCCGCTGGGGATATGACGGGTTGGAACTGGCCTGCTGGGGCGATCATTTTGACCCGGCCCAGGGAGCGACGGACCCGGCTTACTGTGAACAACAAAAAAACATTCTCAAAGAAAACAATTTAAGTGTATATGCAATCTCCCATCATCTGGCAGGCCAGCGCCACAGAAAGCGGATACAAAACCTTCGATCGTCTGTTCGGATTTGCCAGTGAAGACGCCAACCAGGTTACTCTCAGGCTCGTTCAGCGGTTGTTAAACACAATCCAGTAGAGAGGTAGACTATGGGATTTTCCAGTGTCAGCAGAGTCACCAAATCCGTAGCAAGCCGACTCCTTTTTCCTCTGCTTGTTGTTGGTCTTCTCGGAGCGCCCGCGGCTCATGCGCAGAGAGTGGCCGTATTGCATATGGCCGACATCTCCCAGGGGGACAATGCGGTTAACCTGACCTTCACCCGGGAGGTTTTCGAAGCCCTTCAACTCCACGGTTTCGAAGTCGTTTCCGCCGATGAGATCACCCGGTTCATGGCCGAGAACAGGGTGCGAAACACCGGTTACCTCAACGCTTTTCTGACCAGGAAGCTGGGACGTGAACTGGGTTGCACCCATGTCTTCACCGGAGCGGTTACCGAAGACCGGGGTGGTCTCGACCCGGCGTTCGGCTTTGTGCTTTCAGCCATCGATGCCGAATCTGGAATACCGGTCTGGGGGGACACCCGTGCCACAAGCCTCTCTGAGCATATCGGTTTGCTTCGTTTGGGCGAACCGGCCAGTATCGATGAACTGCGTCCCGTTCTGCTTGATAATGCCTTAGAGGATATCCAAGATTACTTTGCCCGTTCACCAGAGACCGTGTCGCCGCCTTACGAGGTCCACAGCCTGCTGGTTTCGCCACGATACCTCAAGAGCAATGAGCCGGTGGAGTGCCGACTGCGGATCCGTTTTCTCGCAGAAAAGCCAATTAAAATGGCCCTGGAGGTCGGCGGAAAAGAATTTCCCCTGCGCCATGAAAGCGGCTCGAACATCTACCGCGCGCTGATCGTGGCGGATCAGGAAGATGGTCTCTACCCCGTTTCCCTGATTCTTGACTGGGGAGAAGGCAAACCGGCAGAACGCCTTGAAAGACTCGGACAATTCGAGATTATCAATCAACCGCCGAATCTGCAGATGGCTTTCAATAAGGGGCTTGAACTCGACGGTGTTACCGTTTTCAGGTCCCATCTGATCATCTCTTCCCAGGTTGAAAATCCACTGAAGACCGAGCGGTGGTCGGTTGAGATCAAGAACGAAGAGGGGAAAACCGTTGTTCGTGAGGAATACGACGGCGGAATGCCGAAAAGAATGGTCTGGAAAGGGCTCGATTCCCGCCAGCGCAAATTGGCCGACGGTGTTTATGATCTTAGCCTGCATGTGTGGGACGCCGCAGGGAATCATACTTCGACAACTAAGAAGGTGGCCCTGCAGACCTCCGTTGCCGGTCTGAATGTTTCTACCGACGACCAGGACGGCATCACCTTTCTGCACATTCAGCGTAATGGGGAGGAGCATGTGCCCATTGTCGCCTGGCAGCTCAAGGCCAAAACCGAACAGGGCGTAGCTCTGCTGTATAAAAGGGGCGCCGGAATGCCCGCGGTTGTGGAAGTGCCCGAGGATACCGATGGGGAGATCATCGTATTTGACTTTGAAGCGATTGACAAACTTGGAAACAAAATCCGCCTGACCCGTCAGGAAGTCAGGGTTAAGAGCGCTGACGAGCCCGCTTCGGCTGTTACCACCGCCGCAGCCAACTGGATGCCAGGGATAAGGGACTTTTAATGCCAGTGCCGTATTATTTCAGGGCGGCCCTGTTCGGGCTCGGTGTTCTGGTCTGCTGCTCTTGCGCCCCGAAGAGAGTCAATACCTTTGTTCTGACTCCCGGGGCAGATCTCCAGCTCTGCCGCATCGCCGTTCTGCCATTTCAGAATGAAAGTGACGAGCCGTCCGGCGGGGCTCTGGTCAGCAACGTCCTTCGCAACGCGCTGATCCGTTCGGCGCAGTTCGAGGTGGTCGGCGAAGGTGAAGTAAAGCGTTTTCTGTTGAAAAACCGGATTCTGG
>CAMYNC010000340.1 GCA_947259685.1 uncultured Desulfuromonadales bacterium
TGGGGGCTCGCCACCTCGGAGGCCGCCATGGACAGGGCCGGATACTTTGCCTTGATGAGCGGATTGCGCGCGATGTCTGCAATGGTAACCAGTGCCCCGATCCGAAGATCTCCTTTGGGTGTCTCGGAAATGCCCCGGAGTTCCCCGAGCCTGATGAGGCTTACGACGGTTGATGGCTTAAAAACATCATCCCGCAAGCATCCGAGCAGGTCCGTGCCACCGGCACAGGCCCGGGTGCCGTCTTGCGAAAGATAACGAATGGCTTCATCAAGCGATCTGGCCCGAATGTAAGAAAAATTCGGCAGCATGGCCTATCCCTCCTTTTGATGCTCTGCCAAAAGCCGGCAGAGCTGAACCGGATTAATCGGTGTTGTGGTGACTCGCACGCCGGTGGCGTGGTATACGGCATTGGCGATGGCTGCCGCTGTGGGAATGGTGACCGGCTCACCCAAACCCTTTGCGCCCGTGGTGTTGGCCTCGGGATCATCGAGTTCGATGGGCAAAGAAATCATATCCTCCGGCACGTCCAGGGCGGTCGGGAGCTTGTAGTCGTGCCAGTTGCGGTTAACCATCTTACCGGTTTGTTGCCTGTCGAGAATGCGGACTTCGGTCATGGCAAACCCGATTCCCATGGTGATACCGCCGAAAACCTGGTTGTCGTAGGTGAGTCTGCTCATGACCCGGCCGCTGTCATGGGCGCCGAGGAATCGTAGAATCCTGACCTCGCCGGTCCGGATGTCGACCTCTACCTCACAGAACTGGGCGGCAAAGGGATTGACCACCTTGTTTTCCGGATTCGGGCCCCGGTAGCCGATGCCGACGACCACGCCCCTGTTCTTGAGACCGGAGATTTCCGTTATCTTGATTTTCTTCGAAGGGTCCGACTTTGAAACAATGTTTCCCGCCATGAGAGAAAGGGTGTCCGGGTCGACCTTCAGATCCTTTGCGGCGATCTCCAGCAGTTGCTGTTTAACGCTGATGGCGGCTGCACGCACGGCCGGCGACTCGGTGGGAACGGTCTTGCTCCCGCCGCTCGGCGTCGCAAACTGGGTGGTGCCCGTATCGGCATGCTCGATCTGGATCATTTCCGGTTTGACCCCCAGCTCCTCGGCCACCACGAGCGCCATGACCGTCTTGGTCCCCGTGCCGATATCGCTGGCGCCCATATTCAGGTTCACACTGCCGTCCGAAAAGAGCTTGAGGATAATGGTGGAAGGCGGTCTCCCGCCGCCGGCAATCCAGAGCCCGCCTGCCATGCCCACCCCCCTGCGGACAAACCCGTTGTTACCGCCTATGGCGATCCTCTGCAGGGATTCTTTCCATCCGAAGGCCCTGGAACCTTCTTCCAGGCAAGCCCTGAGTCCCGTAGTGGTATAGGCGGGCTGACCGTTTCTTGCCTGGCTGTTAATGGGAATATTTTTCAGTCGAAGATCCACCGGGTCCATTTGGATCTCCTTCGCCAGGGCATCCATCATCTGCTCGAGGGCCCAGGAACCCTGGGGGTGACCGGGAGCCCTGAAAGGTCGTGAAGGCCCGGCATTGATATAAACATCCGTACAGGTTGTCCGCACGTTGGGGCACTTATAAAGATCCCGCACCAGCCAATCAACCAGTGAAACGCCCCCCGCCGGATAGGCGCCTCCCGTGCCGGTACATTCGAAATCGAGTCCGGTGAGGGTTCCATCTCTTTTGACACCGGCCTTGAGCCTCATGTTGCCGGGCGGACGATTTCCGACAGCAAGATAGGTCTCCTCACGGCTGAGAATCATCTTCACCGGGCGGGCGGAATTTCTTGCCAAAAGAGCTGCGATAATCGTATACTTGCTTGCCTGAAGCTTGCTGCCGAAAGCCCCGCCCATGTAATGTCCGATAACGCGAACCTTGGAAAGCGGCAAACCTAAAATTCGAGCCACATCTGACTGTACTCTGTACACACCCTGGGTGGAGTCCCAGATCGTCAAGCGGTCTCCCTCCCAGTTGGCCACACAGCCGTGGGGTTCCATGGGGGTGTGGATTTCACACTCGGTCCGGTAATCCTGTTCCAGCACCACATCGGCCTCGGAAAACCCCTTAGTCACATCGCCCCGTTCGTATGTTGTTGGCGGTCCTACCCTGTTGCCGCCCTCGTGGACGGCCGCC
>CAMYNC010000341.1 GCA_947259685.1 uncultured Desulfuromonadales bacterium
ACTGGGGGTAACCTTCCCCTTTAACGTCCTGGTCGGCATACCGATCTACCACATGCTGGCCATACAGGCTCATAATCTGCTGGGAGGATAAGATGACATCCCATTTGCGCAAACTGTTGACCATCTTTACCGAAGCCGCGCTGGAAAACACTCTCATCCGCGACATCGAGCGATTTGGAGCCACGGGCTACACGATTTCTGAAGCCCGGGGCAAAGGGACTCGGGGTGCTCGAAATGCCAGTTGGGAGGCAAACAGCAACATCCGCTTGGAGATCATCTGTGATGACGAAACGGCTGAAACCATAACCGCCTTTCTTCAGGAACAATACTACGACAACTACGCCATGACGATCTTTACGGTGGATGTCACTGTTCTGCGACCGGCAAAATTCCTACCAACCCATTCAAGAAATAAAGGAGTTGAAACCACATGAAATCATTCGACTGCGAGCGCCCTTTGGTGGGGGTCATCATGGGGTCCAACTCAGACTGGGAGACCATGAGCCACGCCGCAGAGACACTGCAGAAACTGGGAATCCCTCATGAAGTAGAAGTAGTCTCGGCGCACCGAACGCCAGACAAGCTTTTTCATTACGCCGAATCTGCGGAACAACGGGGAATTGAGGTTTTGATCGCTGGCGCAGGCGGGGCTGCCCACCTGCCGGGCATGGTTGCCGCAAAATGCACACTGCCGGTGTTAGGTGTGCCGGTTCAGTCCAAAGCACTCAACGGACTCGACTCCCTGCTCTCTATCGTGCAAATGCCGGCCGGAATACCCGTCGGCACCCTCGCCATCGGTCGGGCGGGAGCGATCAACGCCGCTCTGCTGGCCGCAAGCATACTGGGCAACTGCTACCCACAATTTCGCCAGGCGCTGGTTGAATATCGCCGCATTCAAACCGAAAACGTCTTGGCTCAACCCGACCCTCGAAAGGCGCGGCCATGAAAATCGGCATACTTGGCGGCGGGCAGCTGGCCAGAATGCTCGCCTTGGCCGGCCTTCCTCTCGGCTGTGAATTTGCCATCTTCTCCCCTGACCGGCAATCCTGCGCGGCGCCGTTAGGGCGGCAAATGCGCGCCGATTACGATGACGAAGTTGCTCTGTCCCGCCTGGCCGCATGGTCCGATGTCATAACCTTCGAATTCGAGAACATTCCGGCCCAGGCGCTGCAGTTTCTCACCCGGCACGCAGTTGTTCGCCCCGGTGTCGAGGCATTGAGACTGGCACAGGATCGCCTTCTCGAAAAACAATTGTTCACGCAGCTAGGGATCCCCTGTGCGCCGTTTCAGCCAGCTGATTCTCTGGCCGACCTTCATCAAGCTGCGCAGTCCGTCGGCCTGCCGGCGGTCTTGAAGACCCGCAGACAGGGATACGACGGCAGAGGTCAGGTAGTTTTGCATCACATTGATGAATTTGCACCAGCCTGGCAACTGCTGGGCGGTCAGCCGGCCATTCTCGAAGGTCTCGTTGCTTTTGACCGGGAACTCTCGGTGTTTGCGGTACGCGCCGTAACCGGCGAAACGATCTTTTACAGCATATCTGAAAACATCCACCATGACGGCATACTGCGGCTTGCCGTAAGCCGGCCGGATGATCCTGCACAGAAGCAAGCCGAACAGCATGCCGACCGGCTGCTGAAACACCTAGATTATGTCGGAGTGCTGGCGCTTGAGTTTTTTCAAGTCGGAGACCAGCTCCTTGCTAATGAATACGCGCCGCGGGTCCACAATTCAGGCCACTGGACCATAGAGGGGGCCGCAACGAGTCAGTTTGAAAACCATTTAAGGGCGATAACCGGCCTGTCGCTCGGTTCAACAGCTCTCAACGGTGTCGCCGCCACCATCAACCTGATCGGTTCGATTCCAGACAACACTGAAATACTTCGCAACTACAACGCGCACCTGCACCTTTACGGCAAGACCTGCAAGCCTGGACGGAAAGTCGGCCATATCACGTTATGCGCCGACAGCATGCAGCAGCTGCAGCTGCAGCTGCCCGGCCTTCTTAGGCTGGCAGGAGCCGGCGATGTGTGTGTCAAGGTCGATTCCGGCCATCATAAGAAGTCCAACACAGGAGGAGATGCATGAGAGACTCAATGTACAGAGTGGTTGCCGGACCGGAGGGATTT
>CAMYNC010000342.1 GCA_947259685.1 uncultured Desulfuromonadales bacterium
CACGGTGATTCCGACGCTAAACAGGTGTTGAAAGCGGAATTGGAAAAGTTGCCTAACGTAACCGAGGTGATTGCTTAGGAGCTAGATTGCTTTCTTTGTGATCTCTGTTCCCTCAGGGGTGAAAGCGTATTACCGCCGAGGACGCAGAGAGCGCAGAGAAGGGCAAGAGCAAGAACTTTGGTTAGGGTAGACCTAAGGCCCTGATTTCTCTGTGTTCTCTGTGCTTTTCCCCCAAGGCGCCTACTTCTGGTGAGTGAGCGTTGGCGAACGGGCGGTAAGCAGAGCAGGAATAAAGCGTTTTTTGTCCCAATGGCAGCAACTTGAGTTAAGTCGCTGACCAAATATACTTATTCCCAAACCCGCTTCACACTTCAGGGAGGTCTGCCATGCAATCTATACGTGTCCAGCAGTTCGGCGAACCGGCCGTGATGCAGTTGGAAGAAATGCCACAGCTACAACCCACCGGCCAGCAGGTCTTGATCGATATCAAAGCGATCGGCGTCAATCCGGTCGATACCTATATTCGGGCCGGGGTTTATCCGGTCAGTCCGCAACTGCCCTACACTCCGGGGCTGGATGCCGCTGGCGTAGTGAGTGCCGTCGGACCCGAGGTGAAACACCGCAAACTGGGTGAACGGGTGTATTGTTTCGGCAGTGAAAGCGGTTGTTATGCTGAACAGGTGATATGCAACGAAGGGCAGGTCTACTCGCTGCCCGATGGGGTGGATTTTATTGCCGGGGCGGCCATGGGTGTCCCTTACTCGACCGCCTATTACGCCCTTTTCTATCGCGCTCATACGCTGCCGGGTGAAACCATTCTGGTGCATGGCGCCAGCGGCGCTGTCGGCCTGGCGGCGCTGCAACTCGCCAAAGCCAACGGAATCCGGGCCATCGGCACTGCCGGAACCGCAGCGGGGTTGAAGCTGGTTGAGGAGCAGGGCGCTGTCGCCGCTCTCGACCACCGGCAACCGGACTATTTAAGCGCCATCGAGCAACTGACCTGCGGGCAGGGGGTCAATGTTGTTCTGGAGATGCTGGCCAACCTCAATCTGGCCAAGGATCTGGATATTCTTGCTAAGTTCGGCCGGATCGTCGTCATCGGTAACCGCGGCAGCATCGAAATCGATCCGCGCGGCGCGATGGGACGTAACGCTTCGATTCTGGGGATGTCGCTGTTTAATACTCCGGAAAAGGAACTGCACAGTATCCATGCCGCGCTACAGGCCGGGCTTGAAAACGGTGCATTGCAGCCGGTGATTAATGCGCAGCTGCCAATGGCAGAGGCCGCAAAGGCCCATCAGCTGATCATGGAGCCTGGGGCCAGGGGGAAGGTTATTTTAATTCCTTGAAGCAACCGGGCGAGATTACCTCAAGCTGGTCAACCCGACAAAGCTGCCATTATTTTCTTCAGCCAGCCGGCGCATCAGGGCGGCAAAGCGCGCGGCGTTTTGCACCGTGCCCGGCTGGCCCAGCAACACCGGGAAGCCGACCGTATGAATACGGACCCTGCTTGTTTTACTGCCGCGTAATTTATTCTTCTGCCTGACCGCATTGACAACATTCTGCATGTTCCCACCGGAAAAATCATCGCCGAAAACATACAGGCTGATCCGTTTATCTGCTGCATAGAAGCGTTGGATAGCCTGGCTGACACCTTCCTCTGGGCTGGAATTTGAAAAAGGCGCCCAACTCGAAAGTCGCTGCAGGATAGCCCGTCGTCGTGCCTGGGAATCAGGGATCCAGCGACCGGAATATTGGGAAAACATATAGTCACCCATGTCGTTAAGGACCTGAACGCCTTTGACCCTGGGATAGATATCGAGAATCTCTTTCATCTTCTTCCGGACCAGTGGCCAGGCAAACTGCTGCATACTGCCAGAGGTGTCGATGACGAAAATAATATATTCACTATCCACCGGCACTCCGCCGATCACTGCATCCTCTTTGGGACGCCGGTAGCCGGCCAGAAGCCTGCGCATCTCTTCACTGAGCTCCTGCTTGGCGCTTGCCATCTCGTCCTTGATGAGTCTATGCGCCTAGGCTGAATTACTGACGGCTTGAAACTGGCCTTCAATATCGGTCAACCCCGATTGCAGCCGCGCCAGCTTTTGCTTCTGTTCGGAAAG
>CAMYNC010000343.1 GCA_947259685.1 uncultured Desulfuromonadales bacterium
GAGGGGTCATTTAAACCGGTCTGTAGCCGACTTGACAGCATTCTCCAGACTGTTCCAAGCATGCTCGACCCCTTCCTTCAAGTCTTCCCAGGCGTCATCGCTCGCCTCACGAAGGTCTTGGAGCTTGCTTTTTACCGAAGCCTGTCTTTCCTGAAGATCTTCTATGGTTTCATAATATTTGACCTTGGTTTCAGCTTCGGATTTTGATGCCTTTGCCTTGAGGGTGGCGATTTTGGCACTCCATTCATCCAGCTGTGCCTGTAACTTTTCCTCGTAAGCCTGTTTCTTATTCATGTGCGTCTCCCATGATTAAATCCTGCCCGTTGACGGCATTCTAAACGGGAACTCTGCCCCCCCCCTTACACCTTTTTGATCAGCTGCCGTGCCGCCGTCTGTACGGGATCCCAGACCGGCGAAAAGGGTGGAGCATAGCTCAGGTCGAGATCGATCAACCCTTCTGCGGTCATTCCCGCGGTCAGGGCGGTGGCGATAATATCGATACGCTTGGCAGCCCCCTCCATACCGACGATCTGCGCCCCGAGAAGGCGTCCGCTGCCCTTTTCACCGATCAGTTTAACGGTAATGGGGCCGGAACCCGGAAAGTAACCAGCCCGCGTTCTGGTTTTGATCGTGGCCGCAGCGTAATCGTAGTTCAGTTCTTTTAGCTCTTTCTCCTGCAGGCCGGTGCGTGCCACTTCAACCTTGCAGATCTTGCTGACCGCAGTTCCCATGACGCCGGGGAACCGGGCCTTGCCTCCACAGAGATTGGTGCCGGCCACAAGCCCCTGCTTGTTGGCCACCGTGCCGAGGGCGATATAGACCGGCCGGCCCGTCAGCCTGTGTACGGTGGCAACGCAATCGCCCGCAGCCCAGATGTTCGCATGGCTTGTCCGCATGCGCTCATCGACCTTGATGGCATTTTTCGCCCCCAATTCGAGTCCTGCAGCCTCGGCCAGTTCCGAGTTGGGCCGAACACCCATTCCGAGAATGACGATATCTGCCGGCAACTTCCGCTGGTCGGTGATCCCCCCTTTGACCCGCCCGTCTTCGACCTCAAAGCCCTTGAGTTCCTCGGACAGAAAGAGCCTCACCCCGACATCTCTCAAGGCCTTTGACACCAGGGCCCCCATGTCCAGGTCCAGGGTCGACATGACCTCCGCGCTGCGCTGCACCAGGGAAACCTCAAGGTTACGGCGCACCAGCGCCTCGGCCATCTCCAACCCGATGTATCCGCCGCCGACCACCAGGGCCCTCTGGGGCTTTTCCCGGGCCATAAACTCCTGAACCCTAATGCCGCTTGCCAGGGTAGAGAGCCCGAATATGCCCTCGGCATCGGCTCCGGGTACATCCGGGCAGAACGGTCGTGCACCCGTCGCGATCAGCAACTGGTCGTAGGGCTCGAAGACTTTCCGGCCTCCCCCCATTCGGATTCCCAGGCGCTGGGCCACCGGATCGATCTCGACAACCTCATGCCCGGTCCGGACATCGATGCCGTACTTGTCACGGAATTTCTGAGGGGAGCGGGCGACCAGGCTGCCGACATCATCGACCAGCCCTCCGATATAATAGGGCATCCCACAGGCCGAATAGGAGGTGTGGTCTGTCCTCTCCAGAACCAGGATGTCTCTTTCGGGCTGCTCGCGACGAATTTTCGATGCGGCGCTCATGCCGGCGGCGTCTCCGCCTATGATAACGACACGACTTCCAGACATATAAATATCCTCCGCCAGAGCTGAATTACAGTTTCAAACTCACTGTTCAAGGACAACCTTTCTCACGGCTTGGGTGAACCGGCAGACCGGATGGGGACGATGATTCTGTTACGATCGCCCCCACATCACCACCATCATCGATGCCCCTGGACAACATGGCTGGTTCCTTTGTTGCTCCCGCCCTGGCTGCTTCGATCAATGTGTTTCTGGCAATCCCTTTTCAATCCCTTTTTTAATTTCAGTTACAAGGGCGTCAACAGCGTCCGCCACGAGGATCGTCCCCGAGACAACGGGACCGAAGGCGTTCGGGAACGCATTTTCACCGGAGACCGGGAATGGGAATTTGCCGATGGGTTTCCGGGCGTTGACGACGCGATTCACACGATGGTGGCCGCCGGCCGGGACCTCCTC
>CAMYNC010000344.1 GCA_947259685.1 uncultured Desulfuromonadales bacterium
GACTGTACTACCGGGTGTGCTGATCGGTTCTGGAGCTGTCGTGGGAGCTGGTGCTGTGGTTACCGCGGATGTCCCGGCGGGCACTACGGTTGTCGGCAATCCCGCTCGAGTAATCAAATAAACAGCTTAGAGGTTTTCTTATGAAGTTCAATATCGACACCTGCAACGTCATTGAACTCCCAAAGATTTCTGATCCCCGTGGAAATCTGACGTTCGTGGAAGGAGGTAATCAGATCCCTTTCGCAATTGAGCGGGTTTATTACCTTTATGATGTGCCGGGTGGAGCAGAACGGGGAGGTCATGCTCATAAGGGCTTGCATCAAATCATTATTGCAATGTCCGGCAGCTTTGACGTTGTACTGGATGACGGGACCAACAAGAAGCGGGTGCATCTCAGTCGTTCGTACAACGGCCTGTATGTATGCCCAATGATCTGGCGAGAACTTGATAATTTTTCCTCCGGCTCGGTTTGCCTGGCGCTCGCCTCTAACAAATACGATGAACAAGACTATTACCGTGACTATGCGGAATTCATGGCTGCACGGGCGAAGTTATGAAAATTCCCTTTCTGGACCTGGGGGCAGCCTACCGCGAGTTGCAGTCCGAGATTGATGCGGCCGTAGCGCGGTCGATGGCATCCGGAAGCACCCCGACGTATGCAGCCAAATCGAGCATGAGTCTTCCGGCATCACGAACGGACACATTGGTGGTTAGCGGTTGAGCGTCGAATAGTTCATTTGACACAACCTCGGATGCTTTTGCGATACTGTCCTTGCAAGGGTTGCGGATTAATACTCCATACGCAGCCAGTAAAACGCGTTCTAGAATGTACTCGTCACTGATTTCAAAGACATCTGTGAGAATCGAATGCCACATTTCAGGGCAATGTTCGCTGACGCGTACCATCGCTCTTGTTGCACTATCGCGAACGCGACGATCCGAAGAACAGCATCCCCACGCTAGTATACTCACCCACAGTCTTGTCACCTCGACAGGAACGATACTGACATCTTTACTCAGTGCCCAATTGACTAGCCGCTTGAAGCTTCCTTTCTCTTCAAATTGCTCGCAGAAGAATGGACAGAGAAACGAATCGCGATTTACCATCGGCACCCGACTGAACAGGCTATGTACAAAGTCTGCATTTAGAGGATGGTCTGATCGACAGCTCAGCGACATGAGTATTTCCATCGCAGTGCCAGCGGTGTGACCGTTTTGCAGTGCATCAGTTACAATGTTAGTGGTTTGGTGTGACAAGCTGCTTGGCGTTCGCCAAGGCAAGCCTTCTATTGTCAGGCCGAGAAACTCTTGTCTACTTGCGTCATTGTATGCGTAGTCGAGCAGTTCACATTCTGAGAATTTCTCCGGTATCAGTATCGACAATTCAGAAAGGACGCCTCGCGACTCATGAATCGCGTCAATGTCCGATATTAAGCTGGAAAGACTGCCGCCGTCTTCAAAAGATTGCTGCAGCCCCTGGCTGTCAATGCCTTCGAGAAACGCGCGAGCTCGCAAATGGTCAGCCACCCGATCAAATGCAAAGCGGATTGTATTGACTGGGGCGTTGCTGTCATCGTCTATCGCATAATCTTCAACAAGTACGCCGTGGCGGATTAGGTGGTGAAAAAGAGATGACTCCCGAGTTTGGGATGGCCAGATATCCTCCACTATGCCCTTAGCGGTGTCTCGAAAGAGATAAGCGCGATTCCAATCTGACATCTCTTTTGCCAGTCTCTGGGCCGCACTGCCAACATGATCTTCCAGTGGATCGTAGTCTAGGCGTTCTGCAATCATTTGATTACAGGAGTCTAAGGATAGCTGGACGACTTTACTAATACCGTGAAGGTCATGCGGCAAGCTGCTAATGCCTGCACGCTGTAGAGAATCGCAAACTATTCGAAGGAACAGAGGATTAGAAAACTCTGGCTGCAACAACGGCATGGCCGGCGCATCAAGACCATAGTGTTTGAAAAATCGGAAACAAGCTTCGTCCTCGACCCCTTTGAATCCATGATGAACTACATGAACAGCGTCAAAGCCGTTTGGGATTGTGTCGCCAATATATGTCGTACGGCAAGAGACGCATATCTTGAGTGACGGATGATCTGAGATCGCC
>CAMYNC010000345.1 GCA_947259685.1 uncultured Desulfuromonadales bacterium
ATGAAGCTCCAGCAGCAGCGCCATTACCATTTCGGTAAACTTGCGCCGCAGGGTCCGCTCAGCGCTCAAATAAAAATTCTTGACCAGCTGCTGGGTCAGGGTGCTGCCGCCCTGCACGCTGTCGCCGCTCAGGGTGGCGACGGTAGCCCGCGCAATCCCCCGCAGATCAATGCCAGGGTGGGAATAAAAGCGGCGATCCTCAACGGCGAGCAAGGCATTAATCACCTGCTCCGCCACCTGTTCCTGCTTCACCAGCACGCGGTCTTCGTTTTTGTCGGGATAGATCCCGCCGATCAGTCCCGGGTCGAGGCGCACCAGATGCAATGGCTCAGGGTCCGAACGATGGGTCAATTGTCTCACCTGATCGCCGGTGAATTTCACGCTCAAGCTGAGGGCATCCTGAAAACCATCACCGAAGGCGAAGGGTCTGGTCACCAGATCGAGGGTTTGATTTCGCCAGCGGTAAGTACCCGGCTCCTGCGGGGAAGGTGTCTCGCGGTAGCCAAGCAGTGCGAGTTCAGTGGTCATTTCCGCAACGGATAGCTTCAGCCCGGGGTACAGCTCCAGCGGACGGGCATAGACCTTGGCCGGTAGTGACCAGCGTTTGCCATCGAAGCGTGCGCGTACGGTGAAATCTAAATAGAATGTGTAAGCAACGCCGAGCAGTAGGACTGCCAGGGAAAAAATGATAAAAAGCCGATTTTTAAAGATCTGTCCTGTTGCAATCATCTTCTTGGCGTTTCATTGGAGGGTTACTTTTCAATTGACCGGCGTCGGGCCGTTTCGGATGGTTTCTTTCCCGGCGCCCAGGGAGCAGGCAGTCAGGCTGTTATTGCCTGATCCTCGATCTGCGCAACCTTAGAGTTTGCTCCGCAGGTTAAATGGAATTCTGACCGGCAGGGTTCTGCCTGAGCATTCGGTTAGGCGAGTATATTCGTCATCAGCCAAGGATCGCAACCTGCATGCGGATTTTTATTGTCACTTATCCGCTCTCCGCCACGGATCAGACATGCACCTCGCCGAAGGTCAACTCTCCCTCTTCGGTCCGATGCCGGAACATAACGTATAAAAGCCAGCCATAGAAAATCAGCACACTTGCCACGACGGCCTCGCCTGGGACGCCCCCGATCGCTGCGTTTTGCAGGAACTCCTCAACCGAATGGATGAACTCCGCCTCGCCGGTCCTGGGTTGCAGCGCTGCGGTGCTGACCTTCAACAGCCAGGCGGCGAGCAGTATCAAAAAGAGCCAGCAGTAGTTCCGTGCCAGCCTCCGCGCCATTGCCTGGCGCCGGCTGATGGTAAACTTTGGATGTTGCAACGTTTCGGAAAGCTCCGCTGCCCAGTCGGGGGACATGGGTGGTTTGTCGGGGGCGAAAAAAGGGCCGTAGTAGTTTCTCTCCAACAGGCGCACGCGGGTGCGAAAGAGGTGGAAGAAGCGATACCGGCGTGACTCGATCTCCAGGAGCAGGAAGACAACCACCATTGAGAAGATAAGCACGCCGTGGTGTGCTTTGGCCGTGGCCAGGGTAATTGAAAGCATGGCGGTCACGGCGCCAATGGCCCAGTTGGTCGTACGGTCGAGCCGGTCGCGCCAGCTCATCATGCGCGCCAGTTCGCCGCGGTAGTAATGGGCGAGGGTGGTAATGTCGTCCTTGGCCAGCACCGGGAACCGGTAAGATGAGCCTGCCCCCATGCCCTCAGCAAGACGGGTCGGCGATTTTCCACTCCTGGTTTCATTTGGGTCAGCCATGACTATTCCCCTGCGGTGCCATGTTCCGAATGACGGCCTCTGGCAGAAGTTTGCCTTCACCCAGTTTGTCGTTTCACGGCTGCCATCGGCATCGGACCGCGTTGAGATCCATGATTGGACTCACCTGGTTGACCACAGCCAGGTCGCGTTTTTCGACCAGATTGGTGAGCGACATCCCTTCGGTTCATGAAAACGAATATCTCAAGGATAGCAGCAATCATTGCAGGTTCAATTGGCCGCAGATTCGCTGACGCTTATCTGACCACCTGCGCCCCGATAATCCCGACCTGCAGAGTTTTCAGCTGTTCCGCCGGAATTTTGTCGGCAAGATTCAGATCGACCAGCTGCTGGCC
>CAMYNC010000346.1 GCA_947259685.1 uncultured Desulfuromonadales bacterium
CCGTTAACTATAACCAAGGTTTAGCGGTTCAGGGTTCAAGGTTCACGGTTGAAAGATTAACAACCTCAGTGAAGCCACTGAACCTTCAACGCTGAACCTAGAACCGATCAGTTTAGGTATAAATGATATCTTCCATATCTTAACCGGCTAAACCGGAAACGGGACAACCGGCTAAACCAGTTTAATAATTTAAAACCTTTCTTCGTACCAGGGCATCCAGTCGATTTCGCCGGAAACTCCGGCAAATGCGACGGCAGCTTCCGACACGCCCCGGTAGGCACCGAGCAGGCGGTAAAAATTTTCGCTCTCCCGGCTACTGATTTGCCCCTCGCCGGCCTTGTTTAAGGCTTCTTTTATACGCACTTCCAATTGCGCCAACTTCCTGTCCAGCCTGGACTGTAACGCCTTCTGATTAACGGCGGCCGGTTCCTCTGCCAGCAACTGGAAGATTTCCTGCATCTTGACCCGCCAGTCCCGGATGTCCTCGCTTAGTTCATCCACCAGGAACTGAGCCTGCGGGTTGCGCCGAGCCTCAAACAATTCCTGCAGGCGATGGCCGAGCATATCCAGCATCGTGGCCAACATCGGCAACTGTTCAGGGCTGCCCCCGACATATTTTCGCTGGTCAACCATGGCACCCCAAATTCCGAGCTGGTCGGGAATCACCAGTAGATCGTTTCGAGACCGCAGCCGCTCCCGCCACTTAGCTGCCCCTGTTGTCTGCCCCAAACTCAGAGTAGGCGGTGACACCAGAAATCCGGCCTGCCGGAAAAAGCGGCGCAGCATCCGCAGGAACATTTTCTCGGGCTGCCGGTTATATGGGATGTACCAGGTAACGACCAGCAGCGCGATAATCAGAACACTCTCTAGAGTCGTATTGGCGACCTGGCCAAAGCTGTAGGTTTGCTGGTTGTTAATACTGGTAATAACAGGAAAATAGACCAGTGCCATATTCCTCGATAGCGCCTGTCTCGGCTCAGAAAACAGATAGGCGATGCCAAAGGTGGCAACGAAAATCATCGTGCCTAACTGCATGTACCCAACAAGATTCGGCATGACGAGAAGATACAAACCACCCGCAAAGAGGCAGCTGAGGGTCACCGGCAGAAAAACGGTGGATACGCGCAACTGGGGAGACTTGGCCATGCCCAAACCCATAGAGGCGGTCAATACTACGAAGCCGCTATGTCCCGGTGGATCGATGTAAACCCAGATCAGGAAGGCAAGCCACAGGCCGGAGATAACTCTGATGACAGCCGCGAACCGGTCCGGGTCTAAAGCCAATCCTGGATGAAACACTTCCTCGCGGGGGGCTGCAGGCTGCTCACGACTGAAGCCTTTGATATTCGCGATACAGTCGAACAACCCCCGGCTGAGCTCCTCAAGACGCTCTATCTGAAGCTTGGTCACCGCCAGAGCAGCTTTTTCAAAAGGGGACAGTTTTGCCAGTTCAGCCGGGTCGATGCTCAGGGGAATTGATTTCGGAATCTGCTCAGGCACCTCCTCGGCCAGCATACCCAGAATCAGTTCAAAATGTTTCTCCAGTTCAGAACCCAGGGCCTCCACGTTGGAAAGAAGTCTGTGCAGGTCGAACTTTTCAATATCCGGATAGGTTGCCTGGCAGCGCGTGAGGACCTCCATCAACGCCTTCGACTCATCCAGGAAACGCCGCCACTGATGGCGGACATACCAGACATCGTAACTGTCTGCTTCTGCCGCATCCAGGATAGGCTCGAACTTGGTCAAAAGCTGCACGGTCTGAACTCTTTGCGATTGAAAATCAATGCCCGCCCCCCTGCCGGTCATCATCATCCGGTAGGCTTTGATCAGCCCGCGCTGGGCAGTGACCAGTTTAAGGCTGGTTTCGTTGAGCTTAGCGCGTGTCTTGATCGGCCACAGGAAAGCAATGATCAGGGAATAGACCATGATGCCCATGCCGGTTTCCTGAATGCGCGTCACAGCGGTTTGGAAGCTATTCACGGGGTCACCGGCACCGTCAAAACAGATGATCACGCACACGAAGGCACAGACCTGATAAAAATACGGGTCCTTCCTGCCCATCATCATGTATGTGCAGATTCCGACGTACACGGATAGCA
>CAMYNC010000347.1 GCA_947259685.1 uncultured Desulfuromonadales bacterium
TGCTGCTGGCGGATAACCCAATTAATCAGTTTCACAACACGATCAGTCGCAAACCCTTTTACATCATCTCGGCCATATTTCGAATGCAGGGCATAAGCCAAGGCCGCGTAAGAGTTGGCATTGACGACAAGACGTGGCTCCACTATGGGAGCATAGGACAAAGCAATTTGATCATCCTCTTCATACATTACGATCAGGGTTTGCAGGAACCTCCATGTGCCAAGAAACGTTTCGAATGCTTCGACTTTGACACTTTCAATTTCGGAGAGGCTAAGTAGAGCCTCCATAGCATAGGGGGTATGAGTTACAAACGGCATATCAGGCGTGTACAAACCATTTTTAGACATCCAGGGGAAGCCCAGCCCCCAAGCCCAGCCTTTAGCGCCAGAAGAATCAATAGCGGTAGACTGAAGCAACTCCAGCATAGATCCAGCTAATTCATTATCTGCAGTGTTGCTTAATAAGTTGCGAAGAATCTCCTGGGCAGCAACAATCGGATAAATACGAGGCTGCGAAGAAAAAACTGCTCTTGTCATGCTTGGTGCAATCCAGTCGCTCACTCCAATTCCAGTTGCTGCAAGTTTCCCCAAAAAACGTCCCTGATAATATTTTCGTTTAACATTTACACCGAATGATGAAGACCATGGATCATATGGATCAAAAACTTGAGATACCTTTAAATCATTCAAGGCCGCCCCCCAACCATTGCACCCGTCCGCACAATTCCATTCTCACAACCACTGCTGTCTCATAGTTTTAAATGAGCGACAACTGCTTGTCGCATAACGGTTTTCTAAATTTTGGCGGTGCAAATAGCTCCAAGAAATCACGTCGTTCAAACAGATTTAGCTGTAATAACCGCAACATCTGCTGCATGGAGTGGCCGAGTTTCGACTGAAACTTCAGAAACGCCAGCACCAGATAGGCACATAGTGCAATCCAGAGTTGGGTCATCACGGCGTTACGTGAGGTTCCCAGAAAGCTCTTGACGCGCAGGTTTTGCTTGATCCATTTGAAGAACAGCTCGATCTGCCAGCGCTCTTTGTACAATTCAGCGACCGTTGCCGCCGGGATATCCAGTGCATTGGTCAGAAACTCGTAGGTGATATCGGTTTCCGCATCCAGATACACAACCTTGCGAAAGGTTCCGGCGACACCCTTGAGTTGAATCTGCTGATCCTGTAGAACGCCGGGGCTTTTACGCCCTCTGCGTTTTGGGCCAGGAATCGTCACGGCATTACGTTTGAGTCGGGTAACGAAGCGGACCTCATCATCACAGAGTTCTTGGTACCAAGCGTAATCGGTGTAACCACGGTCGAAAACAACGTATGAGCCCTTGGGCAGTTCCAGCTCTCTGGCCATATTGATTTCATGCTCCTTGCCTTCAGTCAGATCGACAAACGCAGGTAGGTAGCCATCGGCATCCAGACCGATATGGAGCTTCGCTGCCCCCTTGCTTTTGCGGTACTTGGCCCAAGGGAAAAGCGACAAGGTCAGGTCAATCATCGAGGCATCAAGCAGATAAAGCTTCTCCTTGAACTTGAAACGCTTCTTCGGCGCGAAGCTTTGACAACGGACCAGCAAGCGCTGAAACAGGGCCTCGTACATTTGATGCGGTTGCGTTTCGTTGGCTCTGGCCAAAGTTGACCGACCGAACGGCTTGATTCCGAGATGATAGAGCTTGCCAGCCTGGGCTGACATGTTTTCTACGATATCCCGCAGGCTGTCACGTCCAGTCAATTGAGCGGTCAGCAGGGCAACAAACTGCGTCCAGCGGGAAAACGAGCGAAATTTCTGCCCGGCGTGATACTTGTTCGCCAGTGCTTGAAATTCATGTCTCGGAAAAATACGCACTATTTGAGAAAGAACGGTGCTACAATGTGGCATGGCTTGGAACTCCTTGTCGTTATTATGTTTTCTGGCGAAATCACTATAACATCAAAGGGTTCCGAGCCTTCTATTTATTAATCAAACTGTGGGACAGCAGTGATGCTTGGTAAACTCAAAGGTGGCCTTAATGCTGCAAAAGGCATCGCAGGAAACAGTGTTGTTGAAAAAGTAGTAGAAAAGCTCTGCCCCTCGTT
>CAMYNC010000348.1 GCA_947259685.1 uncultured Desulfuromonadales bacterium
CCAGTACCTGGCTGCCTGGAGCCGCATAGGGCGGTACCAGACGGCTAGCCTCAAGTTGTGGAGGATGATAGCTGTTGTACTGGATGTACTAGATCAGCCCAGCGATGCCAAGTAAGAGCGCCCAGAGCAACAACTTCCAGGGCTTTTGGACTCGCGCAGGTGCAGTTGGAACCTCACCAGCCGGAACATCCTCTTCAACTTCCTGCTTGAGAATAGCTTTTAGATCAACTTCCAGCGCTTCAGCGAGCTTGATCGCGTTGTCGCGGCGAATCGTCGGGTAGCGTTTATTCTCCCAGCGGGAGACGGTCTCGGTTGTCACGCCAACGACTTTCGAGACATACAGCTGGGTCAATCGTTTTTCTTCGCGTATCTGCCGAATCGCCTCGCCGTCAATCGCTACCGACGACGCATGTCCAAATTCCATAACAGGTCCAATTTCAAGAAGAGTCTAAGCGCTTAAATAAACTGACCAGAGTTTAGCAAAGGCCACTTAAAACTGTAAACAGTGTTCTAGAAGGACTGTACCCTATCATTAATTAAACCTCGAGTAAAAACTATAACATACTGATATCACATATTTTAGACCCGACATCATACGACATTTAACCCGATGTCGGCTGTAATCAGGGCCAGAATATGAAAATATGCGCCACAAACGTGACGAGGAACCGGTCACCGGGATTCTAAACTTAAAGGAGAATAGATGATGAAAAAGCTTTTGACCCTGTTTGTTGCTATCGCCATGGTTTCATCCGCAGGCTTCGCTGTGATAGCCGCCGATGCACCTGATGAAGTCAAGTTAGAAGCCAGCATGGGGACAGTGACCTTCAATCACTCTGCCCACACTGAGCGCGTTGCCGACTGCACCACCTGTCACCACCAAGGCGTAGAGGCTGGCGCTTGCCGCAGCTGTCACGACGCCAAGCCGGACGTTCCGAAAGCGAAAAAAGTCTTCCACAAACTCTGTAAGGACTGCCACAAGACCAACGAAGGTCCAACCAAATGCAAAGGCTGCCACGTTAAATAAATTGGTTGGGTAGGATTTCAAGGTTCCGATTTCAAGGGCGGTGCGAATATGCACCGCCCTTTTTCAATCATCTCTCATCTTCCAAGCACATTTTCTCAACCAGAGGCGTGTCGCCCGGCCCCACTCAGCCTGTTAAGTTCCTGAATAAACGCAAGTCTGCCCGTCATATTCCAGCCAGACCATACTATTAAAATTTATTTTAAAAATTTTTTCATTTTTA
Organism: uncultured Desulfuromonadales bacterium; assembly: GCA_947259685.1. The sequence continues at coordinate 1,248 of CAMYNC010000348.1, forward strand.
GTTGACATTTATTATTTTCAGCTTATAATAACAATCAAACAGCAAGACAAACTCTCTCAAACTTTTTTGCCCCGTGTTCTCCCTCCTGACGCGGGGCTATTTTTTTATCTGGTTATCCAATTCGCTCCAGCTGCCTTCGCTCACACCCCTCAAACGCTTTTAAACACCTTGAGCAGATGCGGAACCAGCTGCTTTTTACGGGATAGAACCCCCTTGAGCCGGTAGAGATTCTCCCCTTCCTGAGGGTAACCGATAATATAGGGAAGTTCGTTCGGCCCTGCTGCCAGGAGCAAGCTGGTTTCCATGACGATGTCGGTGACCAGCAGGGAAGCGAGTTCATAGCCCTTCTCTTCGCGAATCTTCTGCAATTCAGCCAGGAGCTCCTCGCGGCGCTGGTGGAAAGAATGAAAGTTGACCACCTCCACCTGACCGAGCCCCAGCAAATAATCACCGACCTGATATTCCTTAAAGTCGGTCAGCAGCAGCTCCCTCGCCGGGATCCCGCTCGCCATGGTGCTTCCGGCGGCAAACAGCTCGCCACCGAACTCTTCGTAGTTCAAGTTCGAATGTTTTTCCAGCCAGGGCAGGAGTTCGCGGTCGATGGCCGTGGTTGTCGGGGATTTGAGGATAACCGTATCGGAAAGCAATCCCGCCAACAGCAAGCCTGCGATCTTCTGGCTGGGCGCGATGCCGGCCTGCTGGTAGAGTGTTGCGACCAAAGAGCAGGTACTGCCTAAAGGCTGATTGATGAACCGGATCGGGGTATCGGTGTGAAAATTTCCGAGCCGATGATGATCGATCACCTCAAGAATTTCGACTTTGTCTGCCCCGGG
>CAMYNC010000349.1 GCA_947259685.1 uncultured Desulfuromonadales bacterium
GGCGGTTGTCGGCCAGCAGGGCGGTGCGGTTTTTTTCGAGCGCGGTTTGCTGGACCCATCGGCCTCCGAGCATGAGAAAGGCGAAGATGGCGACGAAGTCGACAGCGAAGGTTACCTGTTTCAGGCGTCATATCAAATTGACAAAGTAAGGCTGGTTGGCTCCTATGGCTATGGCGAACTGAAGTCAGATGATAAGTGGGAGAGCGAGACCATAATCGGTGCTGTTTTCTACGCCGTTAATGACTACCTGAGTTTGGTTGCCGAGTACAACCACAGCACCATTTCACTGGACAACGACGATGAAGACATCAATACCATTGCTTTAGGTGGGATCATCAACTTCTAAACAGAAAAGCAGCGATTCAAAAGTCATGTTATATTGCAGCTGTCAGGGGCAGTTCGCCCCTGACAACTTTTAACCTAGAAACCGCAATGACCCCTCTCTCTATTTTCGAGGATGGCGATGAAGATACCACCTGCAAGCGATCCGATCTGGAGAGAGATTGTCACCGGTCAGAGCAAATGCGATTTCGACTTCCTTGCAGCAAAACTGCTCCAGGTCACACTGGCGCGCTCACTCAGTAAAGACCCCTCCCCTAGCAATCTTCAAAAGTGCTGTGAAACCCTGAGAGAATTATTTCTCCAAAATGCAGATCAACCGCTGGCACAGAATGATTTGAAAAACATCACGACCAAGGAGATATATAGTGGGTCGTGAGATGCATACCGTTGAAGAGGTTTGTCGCAAGGTCTCTGAGGGGCAGAGACTTTTATTGGCGGGAGATGAAAACTTGCTGCGACAAATTCCAGCGGGCAACTGGATCGGTGGAACCATTCCGTACTTCATGACAAGTAACGGGGGCCTGACGAGCAAAACACTAATTTATGTCACAGAACTCCCTGATTTTATTTTAAATATTGACGTAAAAGCCTATGACGCAGAAACAATTTCCAAGGTTTACACCGATGCACCAGAAAACGGCTTCAGCATCATCATCATCCCAGCTAAAAGCCGAACCCACTTTTCCTTCGCCTTGAACGTACCGAACTTCGAAGGGTTTGCTATGCGCCCCCTGATCGGTTGGATTTCTGGGATCCATCTGGATGACTGGGGACAGCAGCAACCTAAAGTGTTTAACGGCATCAGCGCCGAAGCCATTGCTGATGGGGCGATCGTTATGCATGCCCAGCTGCCGAAAAATAAAATCGCGGATATCGGCATTCTCAATATGTTCGAACAGGGGGATGGCGACCGGATCACTTTTCCTGAATCAGGATTTAGTGCCAAAGACGCTTATATCAATGGCGTAAAGACAAACTTTGGCGAATATATCCAACGCAAGCAACTCGATAAACGCCTGCCCTTGGTTGCCGACTATTTTGGCGCCATGCTCAATACCAGTTTTCAGGAAGAGATTGGAACCGCTGGGGAAGTCCAGTTCTACAATGCGGTCTTCAGTTTCCTCGAGTATAAACACGCCAAGCCGATTCAGAACTATACCGAGCACTTCACCAGAAAAATCATGGCCGGGCTCGGTATCCAAGCAATCTTCTCTTGTAATTGCTTTATAAATTACATTTATTCCGATTTGGAAGGACGGCGCATCGACTGTGCCCCCGGACCAACTACCTTCGGGGAAATCGCCTATCAAACCCTGAACCAGACAATGGTTTATTTGAGAATTATCGAGCTTCACAATCAGCAGGCCTAGAAACACTATGACGATCGCGCCCTAGGAACATCTCTATAGAGTTCAATGAAGCGCTAAAGCCAACTATTTTCGGAGGTCACCATAACAATGAAACGAATCTTTTCTCTGTTCATTATAAGTGCCGCCTTTTTACATGCCTGCACTAGCATCCAATTGGTTCGGCAGACTGTCGACAAACAGTATGATTTCATCGTTACCCTGGAACAGCAGAAAAAAGGTTCCGTTGATCAACAAAAATATGCGCATCCTTTTGTGATAGACCCTGCTGAGCTAAAAATACAGCTGACCGGTTTGAAATACATTGAGAAGTCAGTCCTGACCAAGGACAAACAAAGTCCTGTCTTCCAGACCGATGAAGTTGACCGACT
>CAMYNC010000350.1 GCA_947259685.1 uncultured Desulfuromonadales bacterium
CGGACCGGGGCTGTTTACCCTGTGGACGGGTCAGCGAGACGTCAAGACCGAGCTGATCGATGCAAGCAAGGCCCGCATCGAACACCGCAACATGAGCGCCATTCTGCAATCCCAAGGAGCCAACGATCAACTTGAAAGCGTCGTTGTTGAAGATGGATTCGAGGCAGTCTTTTTTAAAGATGGCGAGCATATCAGCACCTTCACACCGGGGCGCTACATGTTCTGGAAAAAGGTCGGCCAACTGCGGATTGAACAAGTCGACCTGCGTGAAACGGTGCTCGATGTTTCGGGACAGGAAATCATGTCAGCTGACAATGTCACGTTGCGCCTCAATGCTCAGGTGGTTTACCGAGTAACCGACTCGCATCAAGCAGTGAAGGTTGCTGAGAATTTGAGTCAGGCACTCTATCGCGAAGCCCAATTGGCTCTGCGTGCGGTGCTCGGAACATGCACTCTCGATACCCTGCTGCGTGAGAAAGACAAGGTGACAACCGATTTGGAAAAGATCCTGCGGCAGCGTACCAGCAACTTTGGCCTGGAACTTATCCACCTCGGCATTCGCGACCTGATTTTGCCAGGCGAAATGAAAGAACTGCTCAACCAGGTAATTCAGGCGCGCAAGGCGGCCGAAGCGAACCTGATTGTGCGGCGAGAAGAAACTGCCGCCATGCGCAGCCAGGCCAACACAGCCAAGCTGCTTGAAAACAACCCGGTTCTCATGCGGCTGCGCGAACTGGAGGTGCTTGAGAAGGTTGCCGGGAACTCAAAGCTCAATGTCGTACTTGGCGAGAAAGGCCTCGCCGAGCGAGTGGTCAATCTGCTTTGACCACTGTATGCTAGGAGCCTGCTGGATGAGGTGGAAAACCGGACCCTCACTTGAAGGTCCAATCCAGCAGGCTCCTGGATGGTGCTATTTTAAGCCATGAGGGCCAACAAGCCCTGGAACGATAAGAATGAGGAAGATGATGATTACACTCGACGGATCTCAGGGGGAAGGTGGCGGCCAGATACTGCGTAGCGCACTGGCGCTGTCTCTGGTCACCGGTCTGCCGTTCCGTATCGAAAAGATCCGAGCTCGTCGCAGAAAACCCGGCCTGATGCGTCAGCACCTTACCGCGGTCAATGCGGCCATTGAGATTGGTGCTGCCAAAGCAGAGGGAAACCGGATCGGTTCAACGGAGCTAACCTTTGCCCCGAAAACTATCAAGGGAGGCCGCTACCGGTTTGCGATTGCCACAGCAGGTAGCTGCACCCTGGTCCTCCAGGCCGTGTTACCCGCACTGTGCCTAGCGCAGGAACCATCTGAAATTATTCTTGAAGGCGGCACTCACAATCCACATGCTCCCCCATTCGACTTTTTGGTCCGCTCTTTTTTGCCCCAACTAGAGCGAATGGGCCCCAAGGTCCAAGCAGCATTGGAGAAGCCAGGTTTTTATCCTGCCGGTGGCGGGCGAATGCTGGTTCAGGTCGAACCAGTTGCCAGCCTTTCCCAAATCGACCTGCTTGAACGCGGCGAAATAATTCGTCGCGAAGCTCGGGCTTCAGTAGCTCAGCTACCACGCCAGATCGCGGAACGGGAGCTACGAGTGGTCGAAAAAAAGCTCTCCTGGAGCAAGGATAGCTTGATTGCTGAAGAGGTTTCGGATTCCTGCGGTCCTGGCAATATCATCACCGTTGCAATCGCCAGCGAACGTGTCTGCGAAATTTTCACCGGTTTCGGCGAATGGAAAGTCAGTGCAGAAAAGGTAGCAGGACAAACGGTTAAAAAGGCCCAGGAGTATTTAGCTGCCGAGGTTCCGGTCGGCCCCTATTTGGCTGACCAGCTCTTGTTGCCGATGGCCCTGGCCGGCGGCGGAACTTTTCGCACAGTCGCTCCGACCAAACATACGATGACCAATATAGAAGTAATTAAAACGTTCCTCGCTATCCAAGTGAGCGTTGAAAAAATGGCCCCGAAGGTCTGGGAAATCCAGATTAAGGGGGACGATGGAGAAAAGTATGAAAACTAGAGAATTGATGAACCTAGGGGTTCCCAAAGGCCCCTTGATAAAACAAGCCCAGCATG
>CAMYNC010000351.1 GCA_947259685.1 uncultured Desulfuromonadales bacterium
CAGGGTGGCGATAGGTGGCACTGGGATAGATCGGAAAGCTGATCCCTCCGGTTTGATCATCGCGGCCGACCCCAATCTGCACGCTACGGGTGGCCCGGCTGGTACAGGCACTCTTGGACATTGTCATCCCCTTTCGAAATTTTAAATGGAAAGGGCGCAAAAAAGCCCCTTCTCACAGGGATGAGAAGGGGCTTCGTGGTCGTGACAAAAATGCCAGAAGCTCCGTCCTCATCTTCCCCGAGCTATCTCGTTGGATAACATCGAGCAGGAATTAGCACCATCTGCCCAGCTGCGCCAATGGCGTCAGTGAACCGGTTGCTGTGGCTTCGCAGGGCCTGTCCCTCCACCACTCTTGATAAAGACTCTTGGGCTCCATCTTGGAGCCCCGTACAAAAATAGATATCCGTTCGTCGCTTGTCAACCCGCTTACACGGCACCTTCGAACAGAACGCTGGTCAAATACCGCTCCCCGGAGTCGGGAAGGATAACGACAATGTTCTTACCGGTCATTTCCGGTTTGGCTGCCAGGCGCGCGGCGACAGCTGCAGCCGCACCGCAGGAAATCCCAGAAAGCAACCCTTCCTCTTTGGCAAGTCGGCGGGCAAATTCGATCGATTCATCATTGGTCACCTGTTCTACGAGATCGACCATTTCCAGGTCGAGAGTATCAGGAATAAAGCCGGCTCCGATGCCTTGAATCTTATGCGGCCCCGGCTGCAGAGATTCGCCTGCCAGATGCTGAGTAATGACCGGGCTGTCGGTTGGTTCTACGGCGACCGACAAAACCTGCTTCCCCTTGGTTTTCTTCAGATAGCGGGAAACTCCACTGATGGTTCCTCCGGTTCCGACGCCGGACACCAGCACATCGATCTGGCCATCGGTATCATCCCAGATTTCTGGGCCGGTGGTCTGCTCGTGAATGGCCGGATTAGCTGGATTTTTAAATTGGTGCAACAGCAAGTAGCGCTCAGGGTTCTCTTCGGCCAAGCGCTCGGCGTCGCCAACCGCTCCCGCCATACCTTTGGCGCCAGGGGTCAAAATCAGGTTGGCACCGAATGCTTTCAGCACCTTGCGCCGCTCAATGCTCATGGTCTCAGGCATTGTCAGGGTAATCGGAATTCCTTTGGATGCCGCGACAAAGGCCAAGGCAATGCCGGTGTTGCCACTGGTCGGCTCGATGATTTCCATTCCTGGTTTCAAACTGCCCGTCTTCAGTGCATCCCAGATCATCGAGGCGCCGATACGGCATTTAACTGAATAGGCTGGATTACGTCCTTCGATCTTAGCAAACACGTTGCCACCACCAGGAGCAATCACTCGATTCAGGCGTACTAGCGGGGTACGACCGATCGACAGCGAATTATCATTATAAATCTGGCTCATCCTCTCCTCCTCTAGCTGGTTATTTTCAGTCTGGAATCCTCGCGGATGACTCGGTAAGACTAACCAAAGCGACCAGTCTGGCAGGTCAATTTTTCAGCAAGATAGCTTATCATAGCATTTTAGTCAAGAATTTAAACCAACGACACAAGCCTTTTCCATCGCAACTCAATGTGGTTTACATTCTACCTTTTTAATTACTATAGCAGGAATAGAACCATCGGCAGGATACGGGCTTTTAAAAGCGCCATTGGGTACAGATTCAATCGCTCCTGCCAGCAGCAACCGAGATAAAAAATAATGGCGAACCGATTCGGCTCGCCATAAAAAGTTATTCCGCTTTTCGCAGAAACACCACCAATGCGCCTGTACCACCATATTCCTTCGGGGCCCAGCCCCACTCTGCGACCCATTTACGTCCTGGACCAGCAAGAAACCGCTCTGTTTCATTACGCAAAATCGGTTCCCCGTTTTCAGAATGCAGCCCTTTCCCGGTAATCACCAAAACCGTCCGCCAGCCCTGATGAAGAGCATTCTGTAAAAAAAAGTGAAGTTTGTCGACCACTTCTGAACGCTGCAGGCCATGCAAATCGAGGGAAGCCTCGGGAACCAGTTTCCCCTGTTTCAATTGCTTCATCCGTCTGGCTGAGGCGGTGCGCGGCTCGTCTTGTGCAGGC
>CAMYNC010000352.1 GCA_947259685.1 uncultured Desulfuromonadales bacterium
CGGGCAACTGACGCACAATAGATCAGCCGTTCTCATCCAGCGGGCTGAGAGCGGTGAACTGATTGCGGCCATTTTTCTTGGACATGTAGAGGCCGCGGTCGGCTGTTTCGATCAACCGCTCTTTTGAAACTTCCGGATGGCCCGGAGAGAACGAAACACAGCCGGCACTAATGGTAACATGGATCTGCTGCCCCTCGGCCATGGTAGCGCCCCCTTCAACGCTGCGCAGCAGGCGTTCAGCAAAAACCTTCATCCCCGCTTCATTGGTCTCCGGCAGAATCACGCCGAACTCCTCGCCACCGTAACGGGCGACAACATCGCTGGGCCGGACTGCACGTTCCACGACACGGGCGATATTCTTCAACACCAGGTCGCCGGCCGGGTGGCCATAATCGTCATTGACCTGTTTAAACGAATCGACATCGAACAAGATCAGCGAGACATTCGATTTGTAGCGGATGGCGCGGGCAATCTCCTTGCTGAGGATTTCCTGAAAAAAGCGATGATTGTAAAGTCCGGTCAGACCGTCACGGTTGACCAGCTCTTTTAACTGCAGGTTGGCATTGCGCAGCTCGATGGCCAGCAATTCATCCTTTTTCTTTGTTTCCTTGAGCTCCATCACCAGCTGCTCGTAGGAGAGGTTCAGGTGGCCCATCTCCTCTTTGGCTTCCTGCAGCATTTGCGAATAGGGTTTCATATCTCCGGCATCGATTTCAAAAACGGCCAGGACCTCGATACTTTTGGTAGCAACCTCATTGATAAGCTCGCGAGCCTGCTGCACTTCGAGATTGCAGGTCTCGACAAGTTCTTTTTGGACAAGCCGAACTTTTTCGACGCTGGTCGCACCGTGGTATAGAGCCGACAACAGGTCGGCAATCCGAAGAATCTCCACGGTACGCCTATCCTGCTCGACAGCGCTAAGCGCATCATGATGGAAGCCGATCGGTTGGTAAATCTGCTCAGGAAGCCCCCAGCTCTTCAACAAGGAGATACCGAGTTGCTGATGATCGAAACCGTACCTCTCCCGCTCCAAGGCAGCCAGTGCGCCACCGCCGGCTTTGTGCTCTCTCAGAACCAGGTCGTAATCATCCCCCTTACTCAAGTGCATGATCAATACACCGATATCGACCAGCAGAGCCGTGACGAAAATCTCTTCGCTGCGCTCCTTAAGGGCGGACGTCAACAGTTCGGCGGCAACCCCGCAGGTCACCGAGCGACGCCAGAAATAGTCGAAATCGAAACTCGACGACTTTTCACCTTTGAAGTCGCTGGCGATGATAAACGACAGGGCAATGCTTTTGATGACGTTGGTACCCAGGACCGCCAGAGCACGCTCTACGCTGGTAACTTTGCTCAGAAAGGAATAAATGCTGGAGTTGGCAACGCGCAGCAATTTTGCGGTCAGGGCCGGGTCGGCAGAAATGATCCTGGCTAAGTCTTTGATCGAGGACTCTTCCTGCTGGACGGTATTGAGGATTTGTACCGCAATGGCGGGCGGAGAAGGGAGATTAACTTGCTCGACAATCAACTGTTCAATTTTTTCATTCAACTGGGACATTAGACTCCCGCCTCCTCAAGCGAATATATACCATACTAAGCACCTCATATTAGCTTATCTTTGCAAGATTTTACAGGCAGTAAATGAGAAGGAGCAAAAAAACAGCAGGAAGACCCCACGCCGTGCGGCATTAACTCTTTGAGTTCCCTGGACTTCTGGCTGGATTAAACCAAAGGTGGCCGACGGTGCTTTGCCCATTGGGGCAATTCCACCTCCAGAGCCACATTCCCTTTCAACGCCCACCCCACATCTGCTATACTCCCAGATTACATCAAACTCAACCAACTAATCACAGGAGACACCATGATCGACAGGGAAAACGTCTACTCGGGCTCCCCGGCACTCGCTACCACCAACAGCTTCTTCCCCCGCGTCTACGGCTGGATGACCGCCGGTCTCGGCCTGACCGCCCTGGTGGCTCTCTTGACCCTCTCGAGCCAGACCATGCTGCAGATGATCTTCGGCAACAAGATGGTCTTCTACGGCCT
>CAMYNC010000353.1 GCA_947259685.1 uncultured Desulfuromonadales bacterium
GGGCGGACGTGACGGCATGGTCCATATTGACGATGCCAAGTCCCTGCTCAGGATCGACGCTGCCGAGGTCAGTGAAATTGCTATACGCCTGAAAGATATTGACCAGTTGCCGACAGTTTTTGACAGCTTGCCGCTTAATCGCAACCTGACCGGCAAGCAGATCGATAAAGTGGTGCAGATTCTGGCAGAGAGAGAGGCTGTGGAAGCCTTTTCCATGCGCATCAAACTGGGGGCGATGTTCAGCAATTTTACTGAAACGACCAATATCCGTTTGAACGCGGTAACCCCGATCGATGAAATCAAGACTGCGCCCTTGTTGACCGAACGGATCCTGGAAGGGGAAAAAGAGGATCTGCTCAAACAGGGTGAAATTCTGATACCGGAACTGATCGCCAAGGGAATGAAGGTCAAGGTCGGTGACGGGATTGTCCTGGTGGCCAACAACAAGGATGGTTCGGTCAATGGTCAGAATTTTATGGTACGTGGAATTCTGGAAGGCATCTCCGGGCCGGGCGGACGTGACGGCATGGTCCATATTGACGATGCCAAGTCCCTGCTCAGGATCGACGCTGCCGAGGTCAGTGAAATTGCTATACGCCTGAAAGATATTATCTCCCCCTTCTTCAATATCGCCAAAATGATCGACCTGATGACCTTCTTCATCAAGATCATGCTGGTGGCCATCGTGCTGGTCAGTATCATGAACGTGATGATCATGGCCGTCTATGAACGGATCAACGAGATCGGCACCATCTCGGCCATGGGGACTTTACCCAACAGAATTCTCGGGCTTTTTGTCGTTGAAGGTTTTCTGATGGGGGTTCTGGGGACCGCTGTCGGTACGGCCATCAGCCTGATCAGCATTGCGATCATGAATGTGACCCAGATCCGTTTCGACTTCGGGCGCCAGACCGGCCTGCTGCTGTCACCGACGATCGGTGCTGCGGACGTGGTTCTGGTCGTGGTGATGGTTATTGCTATTGCCGTTGTCGCCAGTTTGCAGCCGGCCTGGAAAGCAGCCACGATGGATCCGATCGCGGCATTGCGCCATGTTTAAAAATGAAAATGAAGAACCTGCAAACAGGAGAATGGATATGTGCTGTATAAAAATAAGAATAGTTTTGTTTCTGGTTTTTTTCGGGCTGTTTATGGCTTTTGGTGCCAACGCGGCAGAACATATCGCCTCTATCGCCGTCGCGGCCGATGGCCCGGTGCCGGAGGGGTCGGTCAGCGAAAAGGCCGGCAGGGCAGCCTACTTTCTTTTTTTTGATGGTCGTGGAAATTTCCTCGATTCAGAGAAAAACCCTTTTGCCGACGTTCCCGGCGGGGCCGGTTCAAAGGTGGCAGTTTTTCTCTCTGGTAAGGGCGTTGACCTGGTTGTGGCCGGAGCATTCGGAGCCAAGATGGAAGGGGCTTTGAGCTCATACAAAATCAAATACATTAAGCACACAGGAGTTGCCCATGAGGCTGTTCAAGCAGTTATTAAAGGACAATAAAGTCCTGGTTATTCTGTTACAGATTTTACTGTGCTCTACCTCGGTGGCTCAGGCCCTTGACGGCACGGCTATTCTGCTGCAGGTGGATAAAAATTTGAACCCGGAATCATACGAGATGTATCGCAAGCTGATCAATATCGAGCCTGACGGCAGTAAAAAGGAATTTGTTCTCTATTCGGTGAAAAAGGGGCAGGACAAGATGGTCGCCCTGTTCCTTTCCCCGGCCAGTGAAAAGGGGCGCTCCACCCTGCGCCTGAACGACAACATGTGGCTCTACATCCCCAATGTCGGCAAGCCGATCCGTATCACCAGTCTGCAGTCGGTGGTCGGCGGAGTGTTCAACAATTCCGATATTCTGCGCCTTGATTATAGCGCCGAATATGATGTAACAAGCGTGACCGAAGAGGGTGCTTTCTACCTGCTTGATCTCAAAGCCAAGTCGAATGTTATCGCCTATGACCAATTGAAAATGCGGGTTGATAAGAAGGCCATGGTGCCCACCACGATTGAGTGTTTTGCCGCAAGCGGCATGCTGATCAAAACTCTCTATTACAAGGAACCGAAAGATTTCGGCAATGGTGTGGTGCGCCCGTCGGTGTTGGAAACCGACAGCCCACTTTACAAAGGCTATAAGTCAGCCATGATCTACGCCAAAATTATCCAGAAAGAACTTGCGGACGAGGTCTTTTCCCTCAACTATCTGTCGCGGGTTGATGAGTTGCGATAGTTGATTCATGCCATGTTAAATGATCAGATACTGACGAGTGGCCGATGGTTTTGACAAAAATACTCGTTGTGGCGGCTTGTTTGTTCCTTCTTTTGGCTGTGGGATTGTCTGGCCCTTCTTTATGCTGGGCCGAGGATTACAGCTTCGATCTGGACGAATTCGAAAAGAAGAGGTTTGAATGGGGCGGTTATGCCGAGCTGAAGTGGGATCACAACCGGATCAACCGGGATGGT
>CAMYNC010000354.1 GCA_947259685.1 uncultured Desulfuromonadales bacterium
ATCCCTGATCCAGGGTGACCACTAGGTCAAGGGGCAGCGCTTTTTCGGTTATCAGATTTTGTTCCGACAGAATCATACCACGTTCCAGCACGTTCTGAAGCTCTCTCACATTACCGGGCCACTTATAGGACAACAAACAGTGCATGGCCCTTTGGGCGATCCGCGGTCGGCTTTCGCCTGTGCCTAGCGGCCCTAAAAAATATTCCACCAGTGCAGGGATGTCCTCTCGGCGCTCCCTGAGCGACGGCAGGGGAATATTGAAAACATTCAAACGGTGGTATAAGGCATCGCTGAAACGACCGGCTTCGACCTCGGCCCGCAGATCTTTATTGGTGGCAAAGATAAAACGGATATCGACATGCTGCTCGTCTTTGTCCCCGACCCGGCGAAAGGTCTGGGTTTCCAGAACGCGAAGCAAAGCCCCTTGAACATCCATAACGAGTTCTCCAATTTCATCCAGGAAGAGCGTGCCCTTGTGTGCGAAGGTCAGCAGTCCTTCACGGGATTGATCAGCACCGGTGAAGGCGCCTTTGCGATGGCCGAATAGTTCGCTGCGAACAAGATCTTTGTGGAGGGTTGCACAGTTTTTGATAACGATCGGGGTTTGACAGCGCGAACTCAAATCATGAATCGAGCGGGCGACAACGGTTTTCCCAGTGCCGCTTTCACCCGTCAACAGCACAGGAACCTGGGTAGGGGCTACCTTACGAATCAGATAGCGCACCTGATCCATTTTTTTCGACTGCCCGATCAGCTTGATGGGGCGTTCTTCGGCCTGAGTGTGACGCAACAGACGGTTTTCGCGCTGCAAAGAGGCCCGCTGAAAAGCTTTCTCAATGACCATTTCGAGGCGATCGAGATCAAACGGTTTGGTAATGTAGTCATAGGCACCCAGTTTCATGGCCTGAACCGCATTGTCCACATCAGCAAATGCGGTGATAATCACCACCTGGATTTCAGGCGCCAGCTCCTGAAATCGCGTCAGCAAGTCGAGACCATCGCCATCGGGCAATCGCATATCCAACAAAACAACGTCGAAGGCCTGGCGTTTAAAGGCCTTGAAGGCATTCTGCGCGTTGCCGGCGGTAGCGATGAGGCGGCGCTCCGAAGAGAGTTCCTTTTCAGCCAAAAGGCGGATGGATGCCTCATCATCAACAACTAAAATATGAATGGTTTCAAATGCGGCTGTCATCGGGTAGTTATCTGATTGTGAGCGAAGCGAACCAAGTTCAATATTGCGGCAGGATTGCCGTAAACACAGCGCCTTCTCCTGGTGCGCTGTCAACCATAATTTTCCCCCCATGGGATTGAAGGATATGGTAGCAGGTGGAAAGTCCGATGCCAATACCCTGTCCCAGAGGCTTGGTGGTGAAAAAGGGTTCAAACAGCTTGTTCATATTATCCGCATCGATACCGAGACCATTGTCCGTCACTTCCAGAACAACCCAGTCATCGTCTTTGCTGCGGGTCCGCAGAACGATCTCACCCGCAGTTCCATCGACGGCATCCAGCGCATTGAGTACCAGATTGAGAATGACTTGTTCCAGCTCGGCCGGATTACCACGGATTGCCGGTAAGTCATGTGCCAGTGCCAAACTGATCATGTTGGGGGGGAGCTGTTTCAACCGGTGATGCAACAACCGCATGACGTTCTCAACGAGCTTGTTCAAATCGACCTGGCAGAATTCAGGATACTTGCGGGGGCTGAAGGTCAGCAGACTCTGAACAATATCTGCGCAGCGTCGGCACTCCTTGTGGATGATGTCCAGATACTCTCTGTAATCCTCCGTCAGTGCTTCATCTTCCCCCAGTTGTTCCAACTGGGGCAGACGTCGTTGAAGTCCTTGGGTAAACCCCCTGATGGCCGCCAGGGGATTATTGATTTCGTGAGCCACGCCGGCCGCCAACAACCCAATGGTGGCCATTTTTTCAGCATGATAATATTTCTCCTGATACTCTTTTTCCAGCGTAACGTCGCGCTTGACAAGAATGATGTCGCCAGGCGCGCCCTCGGCATCGCGCAGCGGCGATGCCGT
>CAMYNC010000355.1 GCA_947259685.1 uncultured Desulfuromonadales bacterium
TGGCAGGACGCGACATCATGCACTCCTGGGGTAAGTTCGTCTTCACCGGTATGGGTCTTGGGCTACTCATCGGCATCACACTGTCTATGGCAGGGATTTATCGTGGCATGGTGGATGATGCCAAAGTGTTGCTCGACAATAGCGGTGCTGATCTCTGGGTGGTACAGAAGGACACTCTTGGTCCCTACGCTGAGTCATCAAGTCTCTACGATGATATCTGGCGCGGGATTCGAGGCATGCCGGGGGTGGAGCGGGCGGCAAACATCACTTATCTCACCATGCAGGTGGGAAAACAAGATGGTGACGTACGTGCCATGGTTACTGGCGTCACTCCTGGAGAACCTGGGACACCCGGGTGGCCGCCATATCTAGTCGCGGGTCGCCAGATTACTCGGAGCCATTACGAGGCCGTCGCCGACATCGCTTCCGGATTTAAACTTGGCGACCGTATCCAGATCCGCCGCAATCACTACACCATAGTCGGCCTGACCAGAAGGATGGTCTCTTCCAATGGCGACCCAATGGTGTTCATTCCTCTTAAAGACGCCCAGGAAGCACAGTTTCTCAAGGATAATGACGCCATCCGAGAGCAGCGTCGACGCACGGCCGAGAACCCTGCTTTCAACCGGCCCGGAGTGCCAGGCCTGCTCGATGCGGTTATTGCCTCTCAAAGCACCAACCCCTACGTCAATGCGGTTTTGGTGCGGGTTGAACCGGGCCATGCCCAGGAAGAAGTCGCTGAGTCGATCCGCCGCTGGAAGCGCTTAACCGTCTATACCCGCAGCCAGATGGAGGAGATTTTGGTTGGTAAGCTGATCGCTACCTCCGCCAGACAGATCTTCATGTTTCTGGTGATCCTTTCGATTGTCAGCTCCGCCATTGTGGCCTTCATCATCTACACCCTGACACTCGGGAAAATTCGTGAAATTGCTGTCTTGAAACTGATCGGCACTAAAAATCGCACCATTGTCGGTTTGATCATGCAACAGTCCATCGCTTTAGGTTTGATCGGCTTTGTGGTGGGTAAGATTTCGGCAACGTTATTGATGGCGCCAATCTTTCCCAAATATGTGCTGCTGCAACCACTCGACTCCGTTATGGGTTTTATCTCCGTGGTTATGATCTGCGTACTGTCGAGCATTATCGCTATTCGTGCCGCGCTCAGAGTCGATCCGGCCGAAGCCATAGGGGGCTGACATGACTGCTAAAGGTATTCGTATCCAGGGGTTAAAAAAACGTTATGGAAGTGGCGATACCGCCGTTGATGCCCTAAAGACCGTCGACATGCACGTTGCGCCGGGCGAGGTCGTTGGACTGATAGGTCCTTCTGGATCTGGCAAAACCACGCTCCTTAAATGTTTGGGAGCGGTGATCGAGCCGACCGCCGGAAAAATGATACTCGGAGATGACGTCATTTATGATGACGGCTGGAAGGTCAAAGATCTTCGTGCCTTGCGGCGGGACCGGATAGGCTTTGTATTCCAAGCACCTTATCTGATTCCTTTCCTCGATGTCACCGACAACGTAGCCCTTCTGCCCATGCTGGCGGGAATGCCAAATGCCGAGGCGCGTAAACGGGCAATAGGATTGTTTAAAGCGCTTGATGTGGAGCATCGCGCCAAGGCCATGCCATCTCAACTCTCTGGTGGAGAACAGCAACGAGTGGCTATTGCACGTGGCTTGGTGAATCGTCCCCCGGTAATACTGGCCGATGAACCGACCGCTCCGCTTGATAGTGAGCGCGCCCTGGCCGTAATCCGGATCTTGAACGATATGGCCAAAAAATTCGAGACCGCCATTATTGTCGTCACCCACGATGAAAAAATCATTCCCACCTTCAAACGCATATATCACATCCGTGACGGGGTAACCTATGAAGAAGAAGGCGAAGGACGTGGTTTCGAATGAGATCAATACAGAACAGTGTTGTCCGGTTAAGCGACATAGCTCAGTAGCCTGTAATCGTTGTTGATGTTGTCATGGAAGGCGTCGGGTGGTTTGAAGATGTCCTCCATTTCTC
>CAMYNC010000356.1 GCA_947259685.1 uncultured Desulfuromonadales bacterium
GATCAGGTCCCTTTCGATAGGGCTTGCGGTCGGTTCGTGATGCCAGTGGACGGCATTAACGATAAATGGTGGCAAGGCCCACCATTCGGCGATGAAGCTGCCCAGTTCGGCGTGGGTCGCGCCGAGGATCAGTTGCTCCGCTTTGCTGAGGGAACAGTCGGTTTTTTTGGCCAGCGAGATCGCCCTGGCAAATTTGGGGCCAAAATAGCTGGCGGCCGCGAGTTTGCCCAGATCGTGCAGCAGGCCGGCGATAAAGGCGCGATCCTGCTTTTCTTTGTCGTTGCCGAACAGGTTTTTGATCAGTTGTCGGCTGATAATGGCCGTAGCGTAGGAATGGCGCTGAAAGTCGATCGGCTGAAAACCGGGAACATCGGGGGCGCTCTCGGCAATGGCGCGATTGATCGCCTCTGACAGGATCAGGCTTACCACCACATTGGTTCCCAGAACAATAATTGCTCTTTTTACCGTTTCGACCTGATGACGCAGACCGAATAAAGCTGAGTTGGCCCAGCGAAGCAGGGCAGCGGAGAGACCCACATCCTGACTGATCAACTCGGCCATTTTGTCGATATCGACATCCTCTTCGCCGATACAGCTGCGAACCTGCGTATAGCTTTCCGGCAGTGCCGGTAGCAAAGGAATTGAATTGATCATCGCCTGGAACCTTACACTGTGCTTGCGCTGTTGCAGGCTTTGGCGCAGGGCGCTGCGAAGAATTTCTTTTAGCTCCTGGTCGATCCAGGGCTTGGGGATGATCTGCTGAGTGCAGCCGTCAGTCAGAGCCTGAACTACGGTTTCCTGGCGGGCGAAAGCGGTTAAAAAGATCCGCACAGTCCCGGGGTAGAGTTTGCGCACCTCATTGAGCAGGGCAAAACCGTTTTTCTCCGGCATAATCACATCGGACACAATCAGCTCGAAAGGTTGCTGCTGCATCATTGCCAATGCCTGGTCGGCACTCTGGGCGTAGTGACAATCCCAATTCTCTCCTTCGACCAAGGCTTTCAACGCATTCAGAATACTGAGTTCGTCATCAACGAAAAGAATGGCAGGCAAGCTGGCGTTCATATCTCTCCTGTGATTGTCTCGATTTAACCTAGAAACTGCAGTTGGATCACGAAAATCTGCACAACCTCTTTATGCACCTAGATAATTCGAAAAAGCTCTCATCACCAATAAGGTGACCACGAGTTTTTCAAATTACCTATGCACATCAATATGCTGCACATCTTTTTCGCGCTCAACTGCGGTTTCTAGGTTTAATAATCCAATAAATGTAAATTGATTATAATTCTACCTCTGTTTAGGTAGATTCCAACCTCATTTCTTTATTTTCTTCATCCATCTCTCATTAAGATTCTTTTTTGCTGTTGCGTTACATATGTGGGATTGCTGCTCAACTCTTCGGGGCCTTGACCGGGGATCTTTAGGGCTATGTTTTGTTGCAGGTCTGCCGATAGCAATCCTGCTGGTGGTCGTTAACCATGCCGATCGCCTGCATGTAGGCGTAGATAATCGTCGGCCCAACGAAGTTGCAGCCCCTCTGTTTCAGGTCTTTACTGATGCTGATTGAAAGGGGTGTGCTGGTGGGAATTTCCGTGAGGCGTTGCCAGCGGTTCTGCAGTGGCTTTCCATCGACAAACCGCCAGAGGTAATGATCCAGAGAACCGAACTCGGCGCGGATCTTCAATACTGCCTGGGCATTTTTGATCGCTGCTGCCAGCTTGAGTCGATTGCGGATAATCCCGGGATTATTAAGTAAATCAACGACCTTCTGCTGGTCATAGGTCGCGATTCTTTCTGCGTTGAAATGGTCGAAGGCCAGCCGATAATTCTGCCGTTTTTTCAATACCGTAAGCCAGCTGAGACCGGCTTGGACCCCTTCGAGAATCAACATTTCAAAGAGCCTGGTCTCGTCATGCAGCGGCACTCCCCATTCCTCATCATGATATTTAATTTCTAACGGACTTGAGTTTGCCCAGTCACATCGTTTCATCAATCATAATCCCC
>CAMYNC010000357.1 GCA_947259685.1 uncultured Desulfuromonadales bacterium
GCCCTACCCCTCACAAAGCGGGGAAACCGGCTTTATGTCGCCGTATCTGATCCCACCAATCTTCAAGCCTTAGACGAAATCAAGTTCGCTACAGGCATCAGCACTGAGGCTGTCATTGTTGAAGATGATAAGCTGGCCAAAATCATCGAAAAAACCCTCGAGGCCATGGACACCACCATGGATGGGCTTGATGATGCCGATCTGGATGACCTTGATATTTCTGGGGGTGATGAGGAGCCTGCCGGCGATGATGTTAGCGAAAAAGACGCTGAAGACGCCCCAATTGTCCGATTTGTGAATAAGCTTCTGCTGGATGCTATCAACAAAGGGGCCTCTGACCTTCACTTCGAACCCTATGAGAAAACCTATCGAGTCAGGTACCGCCAGGATGGCATGTTACAAGAAGTAGCGGCACCGCCAATCAACCTTGCCGGCAAGATCGCAGCCCGAGTCAAGGTCATGTCGCGATTGGATATTTCCGAAAAACGAGTTCCGCAAGATGGCCGTATGAAAATGAAGCTATCCAAGAGCCGCGCCATCGATTTTCGTGTTAGCACCTGTCCGACCCTGTTTGGCGAAAAGATCGTAATGCGTATTCTAGACCCTACCAGCGCTCAGTTAGGTATCGATGCCCTGGGTTATGACCCGGAACAAAAAGATTTGTATATGGAAGCCCTGCTTAAGCCTTATGGCATGATCCTGGTCACCGGCCCGACGGGTAGCGGTAAAACGGTTTCGCTATACACCGGCCTAAATATTCTCAATACCGCCGAGCGGAACATATCCACTGCTGAGGACCCGGCTGAAATCAATCTGCCTGGCATTAACCAGGTCAATGTAAACCCCAAGGTCGGTCTTACTTTTTCCGCCGCACTTAAATCGTTCCTGCGCCAGGATCCGGATATTATTATGGTGGGGGAAATTCGTGACCTGGAAACAGCGGAAATTGCCATCAAAGCGGCTCAGACCGGTCACATGGTGCTTTCTACCCTGCACACTAATGATGCCCCGCAGACCTTGTCACGACTAATGAACATGGGAGTTCCCCCTTTTAATATCGCCTCGGCTGTATCACTGATTATCGCCCAACGGCTTGGACGGCGTCTCTGTTCACATTGTAAAGAGCCTGCCGATATACCCAAAGAGGCATTGATCGAAGAAGGTTTCCGCGAAGACGAGGTCGATTCGCTCAAACTTTATAAACCGGTTGGCTGCGATCAATGCACTGAAGGCTACAAAGGCCGTGTTGGTATATATCAGGTGATGCCAATCTCGGAAGATATGGGTAGAATCATCATGTCTGGCGGTAATGCGATAGATATCGCCGACCAGGCCAAAAAGGAAGGCATCGGAGTAAGAAATGGCGGAAAAAGCAGCATCCAAGCATGATATGTTTCTCTGGGAAGGGACAGATAAACGCGGCAACCGCACCAAGGGTGAAATTCGCGGCGTCTCACCGACACTTGCCAAAGCCGAGCTACGACGCCAGGGCATCAATCCGCTCAAGGTCAGAAAAAAACCCAAACCACTTTTTGGTGGAGCAGCCAAAAAGAAAAAAATTACAGCAAAAGACATTGCAATTTTCAGTCGCCAGATGGCTACCATGATGAGTTCCGGCGTACCACTTGTTCAGGCCTTTGACATAGTCGGCCGTGGCCATGAGAATCCTGCCATGCAGGAAATGCTAATGAAAATCAAAAACGATATTGAAGGTGGAAACTCTTTTGCTGAGGCACTGTCAAAATTCCCCGACCACTTTGATGGTCTCTATTGCAACTTGGTCAATTCCGGCGAACAGGCGGGTATCCTTGAAACAATGTTGCATAAGATTGCACTGTATAAAGAAAAAATTGAGGCTATAAAGGGTAAGATCAAAAAGGCCATGTTCTATCCTGCCGCCGTAATAGTTGCCGCTATTATTGTCACATGCATACTGCTCTATTTCGTTGTCCCACAGTTTGCTGCAATGTTTAAGGGCTTTGGTGCTGATCTGCCCGCCATGACCCTCATGGTCGTCGCCATGTCAGACTTTATGGTTGAATTCTGGTATCTAGTGGTTGGTGCTATTATGGCGGTAGTATTTTCATTCACAACGGCCAAAAAGAAATCCCAGGCCTTCCGCGACTTCCTCGACAGAGCAATATTAAAGGCTCCTATATTCGGTGAACTTTTTCGCAAAGCAACTATCGCTCGTTTCGCCCGCACCTTGTCCACTATGTTTGCTGCTGGTGTACCTTTGGTCGAAGCCATGACCACTGTCGCTGGTGCCGCCGGTAATGTGGTTTACGCCAACGCCATTCTGCGCATGCGCGACGAAATTTCGACCGGTATTTCGCTGCAACAAGCCATGCGCCAGAGCCAGCTGTTTCCAAATATGGTGGTACAGCTGGTCGCTATCGGTGAAGAAGCTGGCTCCATCGATGCTATGCTTGCGAAAGTGGCTGATTTCTATGAAGAAGGAGTCGACAATGCGGTAGATGGCCTCAGCAGTTTGATGGAACCATTAATAATGGCCTTCCTCGGCGTAATAATCGGTGGCTTGGTTATCGCCATGTACCTGCCAATTTTCAAGATGGGTCAGGTTGTTTAAAACCCCCGACCAAAGATGGTGATTCTCGACTATCTCGAAAGCAATCCCGCTTTCTTCATCGTTTTTGTGACCCTGCTTGGGGCAACGGTGGGCAGTTTCCTGAATGTTGTTATTTATCGCTTGCCCGTGATGATGGAACGCCAGTGGCGCCAGCACTGTGCCGAGCTGGATAATCCGGACGCGACTGAACAAACTCACGAACCATTCAACCTGGCTAAACCTGATTCTCGCTGCCCCCACTGTGGCCACAAAATCCGCGCCTGGGAAAATATCCCTATTCTCAGCTACCTCTTTCTTAAAGGCAGCTGTTCTGGATGTGGCGCCAAAATTTCACTACGCTACCCCATTATTGAAGCTGTGACCGCAGCTTTGTCTGGCTTTGCTGCCTGGCAGTTCGGCGTTTCCTGGGAGACTGCTGGTGCCCTTCTGCTGACCTGGAGTCTGATCACCCTAACCATGATCGACATCGATCATCAACTACTACCTGACAACATCACCCTGCCCTTCCTCTGGATCGGC
>CAMYNC010000358.1 GCA_947259685.1 uncultured Desulfuromonadales bacterium
CAATCAACACATACAACGGCTATCTGCGATGAAAGTTTTTCGTTCCCGAAGAAGAAAAATAAAATCAGTCCTCTTGCCGACAGGCTAGCTGAGCCTTACTAGTAATAAGTATCTTTCATGTAAAAAGTTAGTGAATGCTTTATCCGGGTGAACCAATTGCATAAAGGAGAATTAAATGAAATCTATCAAGAGTATCATCATTATTTTAGTGGTTGCGATAGTTGGCGTTGCATTTGCAACTTCAGGCCTTGCAAGCGAGGATAAACCAACAGCAACGGTTTCTATTGAATCCAAAGCCGTCGCACTTGGAGTTGGAGTTCAGTGGGGCAGCGGGGTATTGAAGTTCAAGGGTAAAGAGTATAACTTCAAGGTAAACGGCATTTCAGTGGTTGATATCGGCATCACAACCATTTCAGCGACGGGTGATGTCTATCACCTTGAGAAGGTAGAGGATTTTTCCGGAACATATACGTCGGCTGAAGCCGGCATAGCTGTCGGTGGTGGTGCAGGTGCCGTGGCAATGAAAAACCAGAATGGGGTTGTCATGAAGCTGACATCTACTAAAGCCGGTGTCCAGTTGAAATTAGCACCAGAGGGAATAAAGGTTGAGATGAAATAGCCTTTCATTTCTTTTAGTTATGCCTACGGCAATGCGACTGGTTTGTTTTCGTCTGCTGCAGGAGAATGTACAACTCAATTTTGTCGGTGCCGTAAAAAGCCTCGCCTCCGACGGCGGAAAGGTTATAACACATAGTATTCCCGTACAGTGCAAACAGCGTTATTGGCTTTTTACGAGTTCATCAATTTTGTCGGTGTCGTAAAAAGCCTCGCCACCGACGGCGGACAGGTTATAACTCATTGTTTTTCAGTACTGTGCAATTTGCATTTTTGACTTTATACGAATCCATCAATTTTGGTTCATCGGGTAAAAGTAACGTCGACGTCACATTCGAGCGATTCATACGTGCGCGGGTCGGCTGCATGATTACAAACCTGGGAAATTTAGGGCAATCTTGAAAAAATGTATTCCCGGCCGACTCCTGTGTTAACTTGAATAATCCATATAAGTCGTTTATTAATGAGCTGGTACGCAATGCGGCCTGGAACAAAAAAAATAGGTTGAATATAAGGATGTGCCGCTAGCCGATGTTCCATCTTCCCTTAGCGCGGTGTCTTTGCTTTTTCAGGCCATGCTCGACAGGCAGATCATAAGGAGCGATGTCGATGGCAGAAGTAGGTAAACTGCAAGTTCAACAAACCCCTCCAAATAGCCTGCTCGTCACCCTAAGCGGTGCCTGGACGCTCGATAGTTCACTTCCCACTGCAGAAGAACTCAAAGAAAAAATTGCCGGATCATCAAATATCGGCGCCCTCTGTTTTTCCTCAAACGATATCACTGACTGGGATTCCGGACTGCTCACGTTCCTTTTAAAGGTACGCTCTCTCTGTGCTGTAGCGAATATAACCATCGATGAAAGCGGATTGCCGGAAGGCACCAAAAGGCTGCTGGCATTGGCAACGGCCGTACCGGAAAAAAAAGATGCCCGCCAACAGCCGAAGCGTGTCGGGTTTCTGGAGCATATCGGAGAAGAGACGCTTGACTTCTTTCAGGGCACTGCTGATCTGTTTGCATTTATCGGTGAAATGGTCCTGTCATTGCTTCGTCTGCTCCGCGGTACCGCCCAGTTTCGCCGCCAGGATCTCTGGCTGATTATCGAGGATTGCGGTGGCCGCGCCTTACCGATCGTTTCGCTCATCTGTTTTCTCGTCGGTCTGATTCTCGCATTCATCGGCGCAATCCAATTGCGCTTGTTCGGCGCTGAAATCTATGTTGCCGATCTAGTCGGGATTGCCATGGTCCGGTTGATGGCGGCGATCATGACCGGTATCGTCATGGCCGGCCGCACAGGCCCCTGGCCCTGATGATGCCGTTGCTCTGCCTATATGCCAATCTGATGGGCATTCTCGGTGGGCTGGTGGTGGGCGTGGGTATGCTTGATATCTCGCTTATCCAATACTATCAGGAAACGGTCAAATCGATTGGTCTCTGGAATCTGGCCATCGGCCTTTTTTCCGGGACGGTCTTCGGGGTAATTGTGGCCCTTTCCGGCTGCATGCGCGGCATGCAATGCGGCCGCAGCGCAGCGGCTGTAGGTGACGCTGCCACTTCAGCAGTGGTGACCGCCATTGTCGGCATCATTGTTTCCACCGCGATCATTACGATAATCTGTCAAATAATCGGGATATAGACACAAAAGAGGAGCTGTACGGCATACTGATGGTCTCAGGGCAAGCCCATATAAGCGTAGAAGATCTGACCATGGCCTATGGTGATTTTGTGGTTATGCGTGATCTCAACTTTACGATCAACCAGGGCGATGTCTTTATTATCATGGGTGGCAGCGGCTGCGGAAAGAGCACCATGATGACGATGTTAATTGGCCTCAAGGCCCCGGCCAAGGGCCGGATTCGTTATAAAGGCGAGGCCTTCTCCGAGGCTGATTCTGCAACTCGCGACCGGATTATCCGCCGCGCCGGTGTGATGTATCAGAGCGGTGCACTCTGGAGTTCGATGACCCTGGCTGAAAATATCGCTTTGCCCCTGGAGACCTATACGAATCTCAATGAAGCCGCCATCAAAGAGGTGGTCGAGCTCAAACTGGCCCTCGTCGGTCTGGCTGGTTTTGCCGAATTTTACCCTTCTGAAATCAGCGGTGGCATGCAGAAGCGCGCCGGTATTGCCCGTGCCATGGCCTTGGATCCGGAGATTTTGTTTTTTGATGAGCCGTCGGCCGGTCTCGATCCGATCAGTGCGCGGCTGCTTGATGATCTGATCCTGGAATTGAGTGAAAGTTTGCATACAACGATGGTGGTGGTAACGCACGAGTTGGCCTCGATCTTTGCAATCGGATCGAACTCGGTCTTCCTTGATGCTTCAAAGCGAAAAATGACCGCCACCGGTAACCCAAAAGAGCTGCTGGAGCAGACCACAGATCCGACATTGAAGCTCTTTTTGACCCGTGGCGAACAATCTGCAACCGAAAATGGGTAAGAGACATGGCAAAAAAAGCAAATAAGGTGGCGATCGGTGGGTTCGTCGTTGCAGCGATTTCCCTATTTATAATCAGCCTGGTGGTCTTTGGTTCCGGCAAGTTCTTTAAGCAGAAAAATAATTTTGTCATGTACTTCGGGGAGTCGATCAGCGGGTTAAACGTGGGCTCGCCGGTGCGGTTTCAGGGTGTTGAAATTGGTTCGGTAAAAAGCGTCGACCTGGTTGCCGATCTCAAAACTCTCGTTATCTCTCGTCCGGTTGTCATAGAGACGCTCACAAAACGTTTTCAGCTTACAGAGGAATCGGATCGTATGCCACCGGACGTATGGCTACCGAAAGCTATAGAAAAAGGT
>CAMYNC010000359.1 GCA_947259685.1 uncultured Desulfuromonadales bacterium
TCGATCAGCCCGGGAGCGACGATCAGCCCGGCCGCGTTGATGACTTCGGCATCACCGGCATCGATGTTGGCGGCCAGCTCAGCAATTTTCCCGTCGACGATCAGCACGTCGAGCTTGTCATCGATATTGTTGGCCGGATCAACGACCCGTCCCGATTTTACAAGAACTTTCATAATCATCACCTCGATATTGAGTAATCAGTCTGCGCTCAGTTGGTCCCCGCCTGCAACCAGATAAAGCAGCGCCATCCTGACGGCGACGCCGTTTTCAACCTGGTCAAGGATAACGTTCTGCGGCCCGTCGGCGACCGTCGAAACCAGCTCAACGCCGCGGTTGATCGGACCGGGATGCATGACGATGGCATCCGGTTTGGCCAATGCCAGTTTCGCCTCAGTCAAACCGAAAAACCTGCAGTACTCGCGCACTGACGGGATCAGCGGGGCGCCCTGACGTTCACGCTGGATACGCAGCATCATCACGCAGTCAGCCCCCTCGATGGCATCTTCCAAACGGGAAAAGACTTGGCAGCCAAGCCGGTCGATGCCCGGCGGCAGCATGGTTCCCGGACCGGCTATGCGCACCTTGGCGCCGAGCTTCTGCAGACAGTAGATATTCGAGCGCACCACCCGGCTGTGGGTAATGTCGCCGACAATCGCCACGGTCAGGCCAGCGAGATGGATCCGGCAGCGCTGTGCCGCATAACGATGATATCCGGATGCATGGCCTGGATGTTCAGCGCTGTGTCCTCCAAAGTCTCCCCTTTAACCACTGAAGAGGAAGAGGCACTGATATTGATCGTATCCGCAGAAAGCCGCTTGCCGGCGATCTCAAAAGACGTCCGGGTGCGGGTGCTGGCCTCGAAAAACAGGTTGACGATGGTTTTGCCGCGCAGCGTCGGAACTTTCTTGATTTTTCGGGTGTTGATTTCTTTAAAGCTTTCAGCTGTATCCAGGATAAAGGTCAACTCTTCAGCTGAAAGCTCCTGAATACCGAGAATGTGTTTCGGATTGAAAGTCATCGATCGCCTCCGCGGTTATTTTCTAAGCAGATAGACAGCCTGAGGTGCGTGCTGCGCATCAAATTCAACTTCGATCTGTTCATTGCGCCCGGTCGGCAGATTGCGGCCGATATAATCAGGACGAATCGGCAGCTCGCGGTGCCCGCGATCGATCAAAATAGCCAGCTGGATGCTTGTCGGTCGGCCCAGATCCATCAGCGCATCCATCGCCGCCCGAATGGTGCGGCCGGTAAACAGAACATCATCAACCAGCACCACCCGCCGATCACTCAAAGCAAAACGGATGTCGGTCTGGCCAATTTCAAGATCCATGCGGGTGCCGAGATCATCCCGGTACATGGTGATGTCAATAGTCCCCAAGGGAACCACCTCACCTTCAATCTCTTTGATTTTTTGCTGCAGCTGGGCAGCCAGGTAGTCACCGCCAGTGCGGATTCCGATCAGCACCAAGTCCTTTACACCTTTATTCTTTTCCAGGATCTCGTGGGCAATTCGGGTCATGGCCCGGTTTATCCCGGACAAATCAAGAATTTCCATTTTTTCGCTCGCCATGGGCATCGCTCTCCTTGGTGAATCAGGCACAAAAAAAAGCACCTGATGCACTCCGGGTGCATAGGTACTCTTGGATAGACGTTGTGTTTTTACAAGTCATTTCGGGCTGCCCTTACTGATCTCTCGGATCAATTTAAAGGGGTTGGCGTAAACTGCAATAAATTTTCGTGAATCTAACAATCGGTGCGACCGAAAGTCAACCTCAATTTTGTTAACTGCTGTCAATCGATGGTGCGGCCGATGCGCTCCCAACGAACCTTCTCGGTCAATTCGGCGTTGGAGTCCCAGGACCAGTATTTAATAAATGCCAGCCCCTTGATTTTTTCCATCGGCACAAAACCCCAGAAGCGACTGTCAAAGGAAAAATCCCGGTTGTCGCCCATAACGAAATAGCTGTCTTGCGGCACCTTTTTCTTCTTCATGTAATCGCGCGGGCCGGCAACCGGCGGAACCACCTTGTTGTCCTTATGCACAATCTGCGGCATATTGAGCGGCTCCCCGTTCACATAAACCTGCTTGGCATTGATCTCCACCACGTCACCCGGTAGACCGACGACCCGCTTGATAAAATCCCGCCGCTGGAGAAATGGCTTGCTTTCATCATCGGGAAATTCAAAAACGATCACATCGCCACGTTCGGGCGACCGCAGCGCCAGATAACGCTCATCCGAGCCGGGCACCTGGGTTCCATAGATAAATTTATTAACCAGCAGATGATCACCGATCAACAGGGTATCCAGCATTGAACCTGATGGGATCTTGAAGGCCTGAAATAGAAATGTCCGGATGATCAACGCCAGAACAACTGCGACAATCAGGGCCTCGGACCATTCGCGATACCAGGGCTTGCGCGTAGCCACCGCCTTCTTTTTACTGAAAAGTGCCATTGTCTACTCTTTAACTTTGAGGA
>CAMYNC010000360.1:0-763 GCA_947259685.1 uncultured Desulfuromonadales bacterium
AAACTAACAAACCAATGTCAACCGGACGGAAAATACGTCTTATATAAATTGAAAAGCAAAATCTAAAATTGCGGTAATAGGCCGAAACTTCTCGTCGCCGCGTATCGCGAACCGTTAGGCTTCAAAGAAACGACAGAAGGAGGGAACTATCATATGCCTATCCCATTGATAGCTATCATTTCGGCTCTCGCAACGGGTGGATCCCTTGTACCTCATGCAGCAGGAGGTCTAATTGTCACGAGTGCCGGTGGATATGTCGCAGGTACATACTTAAGCACAGCGGCAATAGGCGGATTAATCACTACCGCAACAGCTACTTTAGGTGCTGGAGCGTTATATTTTTCTGGCGCAGCAGCAAGTATTGTGGGCAGTGCGGGAATATTTGGAACAACTATCGGGGCTACCGGAATAACAGGCGCATTAATGTCTGCCGGAATTATATCATCGACTCCCGTATGGGTTCCACTTGCAGCAGGTGGGGCGGCAATTGGTTGTGGCTATGGTGGTTATCGCCTTACTAAGCTTAAGCGCAAGATAAATAAAACGCCAGAAGGCGAAGAGGCTCTCTTTACTGAAACAGAGGCAAAAATAATCGAAAAGATTATTAAGCGCTTGGCGAAAAAAGAAATACGGCCATTTTTGTCCATCCCCCGATATGGGCAAAAAAGCCGAGGAGTTCTTGAGAATGCTGGATCTGACCAGGTTGACTGCCGCGCTCGAACCTGTGGGTTAACAGAGGACAAAATAATGAATATTTCCATGC
>CAMYNC010000360.1:784-2677 GCA_947259685.1 uncultured Desulfuromonadales bacterium
CCTATTTGCTTAACGTAGGTTTTTCGGTCCGTTGGGCTTCATGCCCCGGTAACAGAGGACAAAAAAATGAATATTTCCATGCCGCCAGGCGTTTCCTTCAGGAAAGAGGTGCTACAAGGAAACCAAGCCTATGTTTTTCGACATGTTGAATTGGGGGACTTGGGGCGCATTGTCGTTCAGGGACTCCCGAATGGTCACTGCCACCTCTCCAGTGAAGTTGCTGGCGATCCTGACGATCCGATGACCGCTGTCCGGAAAGAGATGTTTGCGCCATTGAGTGAACAGGTGACGAACGCAATGGAAGCCCTGCTAGGAAAGGGATCGCTAAGCGGAGCCATTCCACCGTCAAGCCCTCGAAGTCATACAGAGGTCGTGGAATCCAAGCTCATTCCTTGCGGACGTTGCGGGGGCAATGCAGCACTCCTCATCTTTGCTGACGATGCGACAACGCCTGGTGACTTTGAAGACTACGCGAGAAAGATGTACCCAAAATATACCGAGCTGGATGTGCCCACCTGGATAATCGGGCGGCCTGTTGGCGAGCCCACAGGGCTGAGAACGCCAACACAAGTGATGAAGGTCTGGCCAAGCAGAGATGCCATTGTTACGACAACGGCTGACGAGTTTAACGCGGATCTGGATATCTTGTTGGACAAACACTGCTCATGCGTGTGAAATCAGATTTGACCATATCGGGGGATGGGCAAAAATAGCCACAACGGAACGGAAACATACGCTAGGGACTAACTTTTAACATTTATTATACTGGTCCTGCAATGTAACTGTATGTATGTGTGCAAAGCTAACTATTTAAATTATTGGGATTTTCCACCATACAAGTTCTCAAAAATGGCCTACAAAGCAAAAAAGTGTATACTTAGGTGACTTTTGCGGCAAAAACGGGCCTAAAAAGTATACAAAATAGGGGAAGCGTTTGAAGGGTGATGCAAGAAAGCTTCTTAATACCCCTGAACACTCGTGAAGTTCATCTCCTGCATTTGTTGCTAACATATGCAAGAAAATTGAGTCCTGTCTTGCGCAGGCTCGGCCTAGGTGGTGCGAGAACGGCACGCTGGAAGGCCTCTAGGCTTCCGACAAGAACGACCTGCTCCTGAGCACGTGTAACGGCAGTGTAGAGCAGCGTGCTGTCGATAAATCTGCTTTGGAATACAGGAATAACAACCCTTTTAAACTGGCTCCCCTGGCTCTTGTGGCAGGTGATGGCATAGGCGTGTTCCATGTCTTCGATGTCGTCCATCTTTCGCTCACCGTCATCCCAGAAAACCACAATCCCGTCGGAGACGCTGTTGACGAAACCCAGCGTGCCATTCATCAGATCGAGATCGTAATTGTTCTTCGTCCAAATCACCGGCTCGTTGAGCGCAAAGCCATCTCTTTCCGGCCGCCGCCCTGCCGCCAATTCATTATGGAACATCTCGTTGATTGACGTGGCACCGCTGAGACGCTCGCGGCCTTTCAGAGGGGTAAGAATTCTGGTCTCACCGAATCCGCCAAGGTCATTGGCAACCTGTAGCAAGGTCTGGTGCAGATCATTCTCTCTTAACTCAAGGAATGAAATGCCGGGCTTTCTTCCTTCGTAAGGTGCTATTTCTGGAACCTTGCGGTCACTAGCGCCACCTTTGAATTGCGGGCGGATGGCGATTGAGAACTGCGGTATGCCGGTAGCGGCGGCCTGCCGATGAATCTCGGTAAGCTTCACCTTCGGGATCGCTGGAATTTCGGCCAACACGTGAAAGACGAGGCCGAAGGGACAGCGGTTGCAAGAGACCTGGTGTCTTTGTTGAAAGGCGAAAGCCGCGACGGAAAGGAACCTGAAACCGAAAGACTGCGTGACCTGATGCCGCGAGACCGCAAGACGGTATTTGACATTCG
>CAMYNC010000361.1 GCA_947259685.1 uncultured Desulfuromonadales bacterium
ACAAACTTTTTCGAACCACTTTCTTTCGAAGTCTGTCGCACCCTTTAACGCGTGCATTCACCTCAACAGGCATCTTTCCTTTGTCGATGATTTCAATATAATCACCGATCTTAGATCCGGAATCCGCTAAGGCTCTTCGAAGATCATTGCCCCATACTTTAACAGTCTGGTCAGGATTCACGGTTAGCGAGACACAGAATTGAAACAATTCATCACTACCTCGCGTTACTTTCTCAGCACCAAAAGCCGCTAATCTGCCTTTCTGACTTTGTGGTAGCGTCCAATTAGTTTTCCTGGCATTAGAGCGAAATATTGCGCTCGTACCAAAATTACCTTCTTTAAATATTTTCTTAAACACCTGATAAACTATTAAGAAATCACTCGCTATACTATCTTTCATAATCGCCTCCATTTGATAAAGAAACGGAGAGACCACCCCACTGGGGAGAAGTTTCCCCAGTGGGTAATAAAACAAATACATTAGACCCGCAGTCCTACGACTGCTGCACCAAGGATGGGTCCGAGCCACCAACAAACGTCGGCGCTATGGTGCAAGGGTGCTGGCTAGGCCAGCAAAGGGGGTTGCCATATATCAGCAACACACTTTCTCAAAAGTCACCAAATTTTAGAAACTTTTGAGAAAGGCCTGCCCTATTCATTGGACTGGCCCCTCCTTCTAGTCAACCTTTCGGCAAAGAATTACATTTAAGTAGCACAAGCGTCGACAAGTATTGAGTTAACGACGAAACAAGTTTAGTAAAGCGGCCCAAGCCGCGCATCCTTATGTATTCGCTATGCGATCACATGATATCTCCCGCAAGTTACCATGCACTTTATGCATGCCCACACGACCAACTAAAGAGGATGTAATGGTCTTATCAGAGCGGCGCCGAATTCCGGCACAAAGGGACGCACCCATTACCTGACGGTGGCAGCCAGTTGTATTAAGAAAGCCTGCTCAAAGGCCTTCCTAAAAAATCCTCGTCAAGAGAACTATTTAGGAAGGGCTCTGAACAGATGGAACCCTGGCTGAGAGCTGTCCAAGCGTGGTCACAATTTTTTTATCTAACGATATATTGTGACCACGCGTCGTTTATAAATCATACGATCTTGGCACGACGAATCGTCGCGACCAAAATACTTTCGACAACTGCCCCTTCACGGGGTAGTCATACCCTTGTTCGAGGCAATTATTGATAGCATCGAATAAATCAGCATATTGAATATCCCGATAAAATCCATTCGGACTAAAATATTGCACCTGGGTGTAACCAGGACACTTAGCGCTCGGGATAATTAAAACCGCTAGCCATTCGCTACCCTCACATTTAAGAAGCTCGATCGGCTCCTTATCCAGATTGAAGAATTCAGAGATCGCTTCAACAGAAGTTATTTCACAAATCGCTGTCATTACGGTCCTCCTCAAAAAGAAAAGGGGGAGACCCCAAACCCGGCAAGGGATGGAAGACTCCCTTGTAGGGTTTGCTATGTGAGGTCTTTATTCAGATTACAACCGCCAAATCTGCTCCTTGAAATAAGATCATCGCCGGTGACGATCGTAGCTTCAGAAACCACTGCGGATTCCATTTCATCTGAATCGGGCTTTTCAGAAAGCTGAGGTTCAACCGATTCTGGTTCATCAATCGGATCGGGGTCCTGCATTGGCTCTTTGTCACGCACACCGAGATCCTCAACATCGTCGAGAACCAATTCGTGTAACTTGACACGAATCTCGGTTACCGCTCGCCCAAATGAAGCATAAGTGTAGGGATAGATGGCCGACACCATAAATTGGCCGTCATACCTTCCTTCCTTATATTCTTCAAGCAATGCATCCTTAACCGAGAACTCACCCTCCTCGGCTTTTAGGGTCCCGACATTAAACGGGCCATGTCGGCCGTGGATAGTTTTAATGGTCAATTGACCTTGCAGTCTAAGCATCGTGTTACCTCCTGATTATGATGAAAAACAAACCGGAGACAAACACGAACCCAACCGGGAGCGCTGTCTCCCGTCCGGGTAAATTAAGAAAATAGAGATTGGCAATCCGTATTAATAACGGATTGCCAATTAATTGAAGGGCCATTGCGTGTCACCGACCCAATGGTTGATTAAGAAGCTTAATTGGCTGTGGGAGCCGATACAAAAAAGCCTTAGGACCCGCAGTTCTACAACTGCTGCACCAGGGATGGGTCCGAGCCACCAACAAACGTCGGCGCTATGGTGCAAGGGTGCTGGCAAAAGCCAGCTGGGATGCTACTGAATCCGCAGTAGCTACGGGGTGATTTCTTGTAAGATCGTTTTACTGCATCCCCAATAAACATCTATTGAGCATCCGGTAAAACGACTTCAATCAATACCACATGCGTTCAATTTAAAAACTTGGTTCCGAGAGTTTTAAACTCTCGGAACCACTCCAGTCAGCTTGCAGTTCCAGCCGCAAGCGGCTCATCGGCAGAAGGCATAGTGAAAGCTTGGCCATTCACCTATGCCCACTTAATGCGCAACAAGCGACCTTTAATGGACGCACCAGGCTGGCCTTGCTTTTCGCCCTTCTCGTACATAAATGCATCGGCGTAGATATCACCGACTACAAAACCAACAAGCACGGTATTGTCTGCATCAATGCTAGACTTTAAAGCTTCAAAGTACTTCTTTGCCTCACTGCCAACGACTCGGCAGTCGATATAAGTGTAATTTAGATCACCGGTTTCACCAGATAGCGCAGCGAGCGTTATGGCGTAGAAAGAATCCCCTTTCTTCGGCTTCACAACCCTGGCACGGTTCAGATACGCTACACCTTCGGTGTGAATATCGAAGTAAGTCTGTGCCTGGTTGTTGCTGTTATGTTGAGTTACGTCATTCATGGGTGTTATCTCCTAGTTGTCATAAAAAAAGGGGATAACAACCTCCTCAACGGGGGAAAGTTATCCCCGGTTGGGTAAAATCAAACACTATTAAAGCATTAGCGGTTCAGCTCACGCTCCAAAAACAGTGGTTGTTTGATCACAGACGTTCTAACCATCGCGACATTCATGTGTCATCTGTGGATGAACACAAGAACAACGTTCAGATTAGATTGCTCTGTAAATTCGTTGATGTTCTCCTGGACTGCTGCATACCGCTCTTGTTTTTAAACGCGTCGAATGACGACTGTTAAAGTATTAAACAGCCATAACCAGCCGATGCGCTTAAGAGAGATTTTTAAAGGAGAACGAATTTGATGACATGGTACATACTCATCAAACTTAAGAGGGAAAGTACGTTAGTGAAATAGTGACTACTTGCGCTGCTG
>CAMYNC010000362.1 GCA_947259685.1 uncultured Desulfuromonadales bacterium
CCCTATCAGGGCAAGGAGGTCAAGGTGACCATTTCCATCGGTTATGCCCTCTACCCGGAAAATGGCATAGAGATGCAGACCCTGATCGACCGGGCCGACGAGGCGCTGTACCAGGCCAAGAAAAAAGGCCGCAACCGGGTGGAGCAGTGGGGCGGCCCCCAGGTCAAAACAGCCTGACACACCGGCCCGGGCCAGACATGGCAAAGAAAAACCCAGGGCCACCATAGGGTCAGCCCATACCGGCCGCTTCCAACGATGGATGCGGCTTTTTTTCGATTTTACAACAGCCCTCCGGAAGAGCTCTCGCCTTCTATTACCGGGCAGGCCCACCACCCGGCAAATCGTTCACACCCAGACAACTCAACCGCTGTCACAGTGAAAAACATGTTATTATTGACTCTTGCCAGCAGCACTACGCGCGTTTTCTGACACCAAGGAGAACTGCCAGTGGGGAGACGAATCCGCATCCACCTCATGATCGCCCTGGTCCTGTTGCTCCAGGTGGGGTTAAACCAGGCACTCTGGGCGGCAGCCCCCCACAAGGTTTTGTTCATCAGCTCCTATCATCCCGGTTTTCCCACCTTCTTCCAGCAGGTCGAGGGGATCAACTCTGTTTTCTCCGGAAGAGGCACCCTTCTCGATGTCGAGTTCATCGACTCCAAACGGTTTGCCGACCGAGAAAACATCGACAATTTCCACCGCACCCTCTCCTACAAGCTCTCCCGAACCACCCCCTACGATGCCATCATTATCGGCGATGACAATGCGCTGTTGTTCGCCACCCGCTATCAGCAAGAGCTTTTCAAGGGCATTCGGCTCCACCCCGGAACAAAACGGATCATCGCCCTGGTCGACGGCACTCCCAGCGGCCAGGGGGACCTGAAAACCTTTTACCGATATCAAGAGGCGCTTTCCCCCGTTGTTCTCTCGGACCTCTCCCTGACGGATCTTTCCTTCCAAGAACTGGGCGGGCGGTTGAAAAGTCTCGGCCAGCACGACGTAGTGCTGCTCCTTTCGGCCTACCGCGACAAAGACGGCACGACCTTGCTCTTTGACGGGAGCCTGCAACACATCCGCACAAACCTGGCGAGGCCCCTTTACCACCTGTGGTATCACGGCCTGGGCGAGGGCATCCTCGGCGGCAAACTGATCAGTCACTACGAACAGGGCAAAACAGCCGCCGAAATGATTTCAACGATTCTGGACGGCAAACCAGTGAAAGACATTCCGGTCAGGGAGGACAGCCCGAACCGCTATGTCTTTGATTTTCGTGAACTGATGCGGTTCGACATCGATCGTTCCAAACTGCCTGAAAACAGTATCCTGCTGAATGAACCATCCTCCTTCTATCGGGATCACAAAGGAATAATCTGGGCCCTTGCAGGGATCTTTCTCGGCTATTCACTGCTGCTGGCGGCAATGTGGACGAATATCCTGCGGCGAAGGGCGGCCGAAAGGGCCCTGCAGGAGGGGGACCGGCGTTATCGCGCCATTGTGGAGGACCAGACCGAGTTTATTTGCCGCAATTTGCCCGATTTTACCATTACCTTCATCAATGAGGCCTATTGCCGCTACTTCAATCGCACTCCCGAGGAGCTCATCGGCACAAGCTTTTTGCCGCTCATCCCCCCGGA
This sequence comes from uncultured Desulfuromonadales bacterium, assembly GCA_947259685.1. The sequence continues at coordinate 1,635 of CAMYNC010000362.1, forward strand.
GGACCGGCCAGAAATCAAGAAATATTTCGCCTCGCTGAACCGGGACAACCCCGTGGCGACCCATGAGCATTCTGCATTAATGCCCAACGGGGAGGTGCGCTGGCAACAGTGGACCAACCGCGCAATCCTGGATGAGGGGGGCCGCGTCATCGAGTTCCAGGGAGTCGGACGCGATATCACCGACCGCAAGCGGGCCGACGCCATCCTTCAAGGACGCCTCGATTCGTTGATCCGACCCGAGGTCGATACCGTCGGGTTGACCTTTGAAAACCTGTTCGACCTGGGTGAGATCCAGAAAATCCAGGACGCCTTTGCCACGGCAACGGGGGTCGCTTCGATCATCACCGACACCGAGGGGCGCCCGCTGACCAGGGCCAGCAACTTCTGTCGCCTGTGCAGTGACATCATCCGCAAAACCGAGAAGGGGCTGACCAACTGCATGTACTCCGACGCCGTCATCGGACAGGTGAACCCTGATGGCCCGACCATTAAGCCCTGTTTGAGCGGCGGTCTGTGGGACGGAGGGGCCAGCATTACCGTGGGCGAGCGACACATCGCCAACTGGCTCATCGGACAAGTCCGCAACGACCAGCAATCCGAAGAGGCAATGCTCTCCTACGCCCGTGAAATCGGGGCAGACGAAGAAGACTTCCGCCAGGCCCTGAAAGAAGTCAAGGTCTTGTCGACCGTACAGTTCACCAAGGTGTGCGAGGCCCTGTACGTCACCGCAAATCAACTCTCCACCCTGGCCTATCAGAACGT
>CAMYNC010000363.1:0-1691 GCA_947259685.1 uncultured Desulfuromonadales bacterium
CGGTATTCGAGAACTTTGCCAGGGCAATCTGCATCAGTTTACGCGGCGTGCCGTTGGAGAAGTTGCCAATCACATTGCCCTGATTATCGACACTCAATTTTACCAGCGCGCCGATCCCGTAACCATCCTGCTCCTGGGAAACCACCACCGAAGGGCTTGCATACTGGGTGGTCTGCATATCGAGGCTGATCTGCTGGGTCTGCACCGAGCCATTACTCCAGTCAAGAGCTCCAGCAAAGGTGGTAAAAGTACCCGCGGTGGTCAGGGGAATTCCGTTACCGGATGTGGTCAAATCGAGTTCGCCGCTGGGATCGAAATTCAACACGCCGGAGCCGACCAATTCCAGGTTTCCAGCAGTGCCACCATTAACCTCGCCGCCATCGACCACAGTGTTCCATTCCCAGGCGTTGGTTGCGGTCTTGGTAAAATATGTGGTCATCAGATGGGTGCTGCCGAGGCTATCGAAAGCCCTGATCGAGGTGGCATAGTGCGAGCTGGAAGACGGATTGCTGATATCGAAACCACCAGGGATGGCCGTCGATTCAGAATTGATATTAGTGGTCAAAGTAAGGTTGGTGGTGACTCCGGCGGCAGTAAACGATTGGGTATTGGCACTGATCGGTTTCAGGTCGCCGAAGGTATTACCGCTGCTGTCGAGATCGAAGCCCATCACATTATAGCCTTCCGGGTTGACCAGAAAACCGTCTGCATCGAAGCGGAAGGCGCCAGCACGGGTATAGCTGTTGACCGAATTGCCGCCTGCCGGGTCACTGATGATGAACATCCCTGCGCCTTCAACCGCCAGATCGGTGTTGGTTTCTGTCGTTTCCAGGGTTCCCTGGCTGAAGATATTATCCACTGTAGACAGCCCCGAGCCGCGGCCGACCTGGGATTCTCCGCCAAAACCAGTGACCGAACTGGAGAGCAGATCGCCGAAGACGGTCCGGCTACTCTTGAATCCGAGCGTGTTGGCATTGGCGATGTTGTTACCGAGAACATTCATGGCGTGGGCATTGGCATTGAGGCCACTGATACCACTGTACAAAGATCCTGCAATTCCCATCTTGTCGCTCCTATAGGTGTGAGCCGCGTCAATCGGTCGGCGGCCCGCGAACCTCCTCAAAGAGGACCGGTTCGATTAAGCGATCACGGCACTGTCGATATTGGTGAAGACGTTGTTCTTCAACTGCTGGGTATCGACCACCGTAACCACGGTCTCATTTTTGACGCTCACCACCAGGGCGGTGTCATCGATCATCACCAGGGACTCTTTGCCCCCTTTGGCATTCACTTGAGAGACAGCCTGCTCCAGTCTTTCAATCTGGCTGGAGCTGAACTGAATGCCCCGGTTGTTCATCCTATCGACCGCATGTTTGGAGAACTTTACCCCGCTCTGGTCGATTTTATTACTCAGCAACTGATCAAAGCTGCCGGCACCGCTCACTGCGGCCGGTTGCTTGCTGTGCGCTGGGCCCTGGATTCTGCCAGGGCTGATCGGCTGCGGAATAATGGTGATGGGACCGGTCATAGCGCAGCTCCGACACGCTCCACTTTGCTCATGGCGAAAGCCCCGGCGCTGGTTTCCAGTTGCGAACCACCGCTCGCCATATCGACCGCTTCGACACGGCCCTTTATCAAACTTTCTGCGCTGAGGTTTTCGTCATCCGCATCGACAGCCTTGACCACCAGGG
>CAMYNC010000363.1:1741-2758 GCA_947259685.1 uncultured Desulfuromonadales bacterium
TCAGGACGTAGAGCTTAACCTCATCGGCCGGCAGCTCGAGACGATAGCCAAGGTCGATCGGCTCGCTACTGAAATGGAAATCTTCGGTCTGCGCGATCACCTCCTGGCCCATCAAAGAGAGCGCCGACATCCGCTCCATTTCACTGCTCATCCGGTTCATTCCTTCGAGGCTGTCGTTGATATTACTCAACTGCTCCAGCTGGCTGAATTGGGCCAGTTGAGCAGTAAACTCGGTGGAATCGGCCGGGTTCATCGGATCCTGATTTTCCAGCTGGGCGACCAGCAAGACCAGAAAGTCCTCTTTCCCCATCGATGTCTGCTGAAGCCCCTGACTGGATAGTGCTGCGGTCGTTTCGGTATTGATGCCGCTGATATCCGCCATCTGTTCTCTACCTCCTTTCTCTGGATTCCTGTTACACGTGCAGGCTGATGCCTCCGCCACCGTTTTGCATCAGGTGGGCCAGGGGGACAGCCTGTTCATCTTCCTGCTGCCAGCTCTGCTTCCAGCCTGGTTGCTGCTGAAAACTTTGCCGTTGCTGTTGCTGCTGGGCCAGGTTGTCGAACTGGCTCTGCTGATTCTGCTGCTGATTCACATCGACCTGAAACTGATCGATCTTCAGCCCCTGCTCAGCCAGGGCACTACGCAATTGCGGCAGGTTACGCTCGAGAACTTCCTGTACCTGCTGACTCTGGGCCTGAAAATTGGCCGTAATGCGGTCACCTTCGACCCTCAGGTCAAGCTTCAGGGAACCAAGTTCCGCCGGCTGCAGGCGCAGGGTCATGCGACCCGAGTCGCCATTGAAGGAGCCGGAAAAGCGCGCCACCACCTGGTCAAAAATCTGACTTTCAGCGACCTGCTGACCGCTTGGCAAATGGACCGTTGGCGCAGTCTCCGGGATTATTCTGGCTGCGGTCAAAGGTGCGCTGACATGTCCTCCCGCCTGCTGCTGGGCCCCTTGAGTCAAGTGACTCAGATTCTCGAACTGCTGAGGACTGGGACCGATTGCCTCGACGAAT
>CAMYNC010000364.1 GCA_947259685.1 uncultured Desulfuromonadales bacterium
AAAACCTTGTTGTACCTTTTTCATCTTACTTTCTCCTCAATGCATGAGATTAGTTTGTAGGTTAAGAACCAAGCTTAAAATGTTCTTCGCTATCCATATCGGTCTGGAATTATCAGACTTTAATATCCGAGGAACTTTTTTGCCTCGCTAGATCTTTTGCACTTCCCGTGCCAGTTTTTTCAGGGGGGAGCGTAAGCATAATTTTGTTACTCTACTGTCCCTCGTGTGCGAAGTATTATGTCATATTTTTTCTGTTTGAACAGGGGGTTATGGGTGGGGGTTGATGGCAGGGTGATTTCCGGATTTTAATGATAAAGAATTGAATATTATTCATATTTACTGCTGTAAAAGTGACACTTTTTGTCACTTATTGACAGAAATAGGGCTTGTTTAGTCAATGCCTAGCTTTTTCAGACGGTAGCGCAGTTGCCGGAAGGAGATACCAAGCAATTTTGCTGCAGCGGTTTTGTTGTATCTGGTTTGTTCAAGCGCTTTTTCGATTGCCTCTTTTTCTTGATTGCCTAAGAAAGAGTCAAGTGCTTGTTCTGGTTGTTCCGCTTCTGGGGTATTACTGGTCCCGACGTTTATAGCCGGAAGCTGCAGGTCATCCTTTTCAATAATGTCTTCTTCACAGAGTGTCAATGCGCGTTCAAGGATGTTTTCGAGTTCTCTGACATTTCCAGGGAATGGGTATTCTCTCAGCGCCGCAAGCGCATCATCTGAAAGTGTTGGTTTTTCCAGGCCAGCCTGATCTGCAATTTTGGTTAAGAAATGCCCAGCCAGTTGTGGGATGTCGTCGCTTCGTTCGTGCAGGCCAGGCACTTTTAACTCTATAACATTGATGCGATAGAACAGGTCTTGGCGGAACTGTCCTTGTTCGACCAGTTGGTGTAGATCCTTGTGCGTGGCGCTTAAGATGCGCACATCGACGGGGAGTTCTATCTGAGCGCCAACCGGACGAACCGATTTTTCCTGGATGGCCCGTAGCAGTTTGACCTGCATGTGCAGGGGCAGGTCGGCAACTTCGTCCAGAAAAAGTGTGCCGCCGTCTGCCGCCGCCGTCTGCCGCTTGGAACAGGCCGGCCTTGTCTGTGTTGGCGCCGGTGAAACTACCTTTTTTGTGACCGAAGAACTCGCTTTCCATTAATGTTTCCGGAATGGCACCACAGTTGACCGGTATGAAGGGTGCGTCGGTACGAGGTCCTTTGTCGTGGATCAAACGGGCAACCAGCTCCTTTCCTGAGCCAGAGGCGCCGCTGATATAAACGGGTGCCTGGCTGCGGGCCAGTTTGAAGATTTTGTTGCGGATCTTGCGCATTTGTTCTGAGTCGCCCAGCAGGGTGTCACGACTGCGGCGTTCCACCTGGCTGGGTTCGCCACGTTTTAATTTAAGTGCAGTGTTGACCAGGCTGCGTAACACTTGCAGGTCGACAGGCTTGGAAACAAAATCATAGGCGCCGCTTTTTAGTGCGGTTATCGCGGCTTCCATATTGCCGTGGGCGGTGATCATGGCGACAGGGGTGTTGGCGTAGTGCAGTTGAATATGTTTAATCAGGTCAAGGCCGTCGCCGTCGGGCAGGCGCATATCGGTCAGGCACAGATCATATTGGGTGCAGGCTAGCTGTTTCTTTGCTTCTTCAATATTGGCAGCAGTATGGACGATGATGTCCATGCGCGCGAGGGTCATCTCGAGTAGTTCGAGAATGTCTGGCTCATCGTCCACAACCAGTGCGATGGCTTTGGTGCTCACTAGGCCGTTCTCCGTCGTCTTGGATCAGCAAAGGTGATGCGAAAACAGCTTCCGCCAGTCTCGGCGGGGAAATAACTCAAATGTGCATAATTACATTCAGTCAGTTCTTTCGCAATATAAAGTCCTAACCCCGAGCCCTTGGTTTCCGTGGTAAAGAAGGGTTCGAACAGGTGTTCGATAGTCTCTTCAGGTACTCCTGGTCCGAAATCGATAACGTCGATAAATGGTGCGGGTTGGTCTTCTTTTTTGCCTGCAACTAGTAATAGCTTGGCTTCATTAGTGTGTGATTTGCTGTGACGTATTCCGTTATGGCACAGATTCCAAAGTACTTGATGTATCTGACTGGTATCAAATTCACATGTCAGGCTGGCTGGGTCTATTTCAAGAGTAATAAGATCAGGATTAATATTTTGCCCACGACAGAATTCGTCGACAAAACCTTCCAGCCAGGGTTTTAGGGCGATAACTTCTGGCTCAGCCTGGTTGCGGCGGCCCAGTTGCAGAATGTTTTCGATAATGCTGTTCATGCGCTGGGTGTTGGTGCGAATGATTTCGGTGAGGCGGATATCATGCTTATCCAGTTTGTTTGATTCAGACAATAATTGACCGGCATGACTAATTGCGCCAAGTGGGTTGCGGATTTCATGGGCAATGCTGCCGGCCAGGCGGCCCAGTGAGGCGAGCTTGAGTTGCTGTGCCTGCTGGCTCATGGCTGCCGTGTCTTCAAGGAATATCAATGTGCCAATCTGTTCCCCCAGTTGGGCAAAATG
>CAMYNC010000365.1 GCA_947259685.1 uncultured Desulfuromonadales bacterium
GGAATAGAATCGTGCTTTCTCTGCGGACACAAACTCATGGGTTTCGGGATCGTCCAGTAAATGGGCGTACACGTTGATGCTGCCCGGAACCCGACCTGGACGGCCCGCCCGCGGGCTGCTACCGTCATAAAGTTCCGCCTCAAGCGCATCGATGGTACAAGTTTCAACATCCCCGATTGCATCCAGCACCGCATCCTTTCCGACAAAAAGGTTTAGACGGGGATTGGGAGTCAGAACCGCCGGCGGATGAACCACAGGCTCATCTGAGACCGGACGACCTTCGTCCTCCCACTTGTCCCAACCACCATCAAGGATAGCAACTTCATCGAAGCCGACCGAGCGGAGCATCCACCAGATAAGTCGTGCAATCGAACACACACAATTCAGCTGTGTTGAGATTGGCTTCAAGCCAATCGGTAGACACAATTGCGTCTGGATGCAAATAGAGCTCTTCGTTCATTTTTCCTCCGAATTGTTTATACTGAGTGGCGCAACTTTCAGGATGTCCCTGGTAGTTGAGCTATTCAACTTTGGCTTGACGTGAGCATCGGCCCCGTTGTTCTCGAAACTGCATCCAATGCCCAGTATTAGGTAGAGACTAAGGTGCGCGGGTTTTCTGCCACATATTGTCCCTTGTTCCACTTGCTTCCTAACCAGGTGTGAGTAATATACTCTCCACGGTCCGCGCTCCGAACTGGTTTGGCAGTTAGAAGCTGACATTTTACCAATCCAAGAATTTTGGCCATACAGGGGGCGAACGTTAAAATCGTCTATAGAATACCTCCTGTGGCATATACGATTTCACCGGTCATGAAACTTGCGTCGTCATTGGCCAAAAACCAAATAACATTTGCGATTTCACGCTGCTCTCCAAATCTATTTTGAAGAATTGATTTAATGTACTCTTTCTTCCGATCAGGCGGTATTCTTTCGGCCATGGTCGAGTTCATGGGCCCGGGCCCCACACCGTTCACCCGAATACCGTACGGTGCAAACGTCCTGGCAAATGATTTGGTTAATGCGTCCGCAGCGGCTTTGGAGGCGGCGTAGGCTGGGTCGATGCTTCCGATTCTACCGGAGATGGACGTGACATTGACTATGCTTCCCTTTCGTCTTTCCTTGATCAGGGCATTTCCGAAGAGCTGGGACAGGAAAAAAACGGCCCTGGCGTTTACTTGCATGGTTTCTTCGTATTGCTCAATGGTCTGCACTTGTCCGTTGGCGGCAAAGTATATACCCGCGTTGTTAACCAGCACATCCGGAACCCCATGTTCGGTAAACAGCTTTTCCATTGTTTTTCCGGTGGCGGTTAAGTCGCCAAGGTCACAAACTCCTGTGTATTGGGTATAAACACTTTCATTCAAGTCAATTCCAAAGACCTTGTACCCTTCTTTTTCAAACCTTTTACATGCTTCAAGGCCCACTCCCTGGCTGCATCCGGTAATGATGACTGATTTTTCCATAACGCCCTTTCCTTTTGGTGTTTTTTTGAGGTATGATTGCGATCGCAATTTCATGACAAAGCATCATCCGCACAAAACACAATGCAACCCACTTCCAGAACATAGCATTTCTCGGAAACCTTCAAATCCATCTTGGCGTTCTGCTCAACCAAAAGAACATTAGTGCCCTGGCTGGAGATTTCACGAATTAAATAAAATTTCACCCCCCAGAGAGGTTGGTGTTGGAATAGCCCCTGAAAGGGGATAAATTGCTTTGCCCCCTGGGGGGCAAAGAGAGTTGCCCCGAGTCCATTAAACAAACAAATTTTGTTGCCGTTGTTTTGTGATTATTTCTTGTTTATCCTGATATTTTATATATTTAGCGGTTCCACCACTCTAAGCATTTTAGGCAATTTGGGTCATTTTAGTCATTCATTTGTTGTACTATACCAGTGTGGGATAAGAAGTGGCTGAAGTAAAAGCAAAAATGACAATCCAAACTTGTTAAACACATGAATTTCAGTTCCGCCTTTTAACATTCCGCGATAGACGGCTATTGATAGCCGTAATGTTTTAATTTTAACGACATCAGGTGCAAGCGATTGCCTAAAAGAGGAGAAAACTTGCACCGCTGAAACCATAAACGTATGAGAAAGGAGGAACGCATGCACCAACGAAACCAGAAACCGATAGCCAGAAGGGTTGGAAAAAACCCTCCAACAATCTGGCGCAAGGCGTTCATACTGGGGGTTATCTTCGCTTTAGCCGTGGGGCTAACAAGTGTGCTTCACGCACAGGATTGCGACTTTCAACAGATCAATGAACCCGGCTGGGAAGAACCGAACTCGAACTTGTACGCCTGGAGCATGACGGGCTACATAACAAATACTACGAATTACCTGTACGTCGGGACAGACAATTGGTCGGGCGGTCAGATCTGGCGGACTGTGGTTCCCCCCGACGCAGGCGACCCCTACATCTGGGAGAAGATTTTAGATACAGGCTTAGAACCGATAGGGCCGCAGGGCAACACGGGATTCCGCAACATCGTGGTGTTTATTGACCGCGTCTACGCCGGATCGCGTAATGAGTCCGGCGGCTGTCAGCTCTGGCGCAGCGACGAAAGCGGAGGAAATTTTCAGATGGTGGTTGGACCGGGTGCTG
>CAMYNC010000366.1 GCA_947259685.1 uncultured Desulfuromonadales bacterium
CGTTCGACTTGCATGTGTTAAGCACGCCGCCAGCGTTCGTTCTGAGCCAGGATCAAACTCTCCAGTTGTATAACTGTATAATTTGATTCTAACTTTTTTGTTAGTTTGCTGCTTTTTCCTGCAAAACTTTTCTTACAAACATCTGCTATTTAGTTTTCAAAGACCAGTGTGCTGCTTGCTGCGTTTCCCTGCAGCGGAGGCGAACTCTACCGAATCGCTCGCTGCTTGTCAACGCCTTTTTTAACTTTTTTTTCGAACCCGCTAATTTAGCTTTCCAAAACCGTTCGGGTCAGGTCTCGCCGTTCAACGAGGCCGGACTATACGCAAATGATCCTGCCCTGTCAACCACTCTTTTCATTAAATTTTCAACCAAAGACAATGCGGGCAAACCGCCGCTTGCCGGCCTGTACGATAATCTCCCCCTGCGGCGCCACCTCCAAATTGGGATCGGCCACCTTTTCGTTGTCGATTTTTACCCCACCCTGCTGCACCAAGCGGCGCGCCTCACCATTCGATTTGGTCAGGCCGGCGTCGGTAAGCAGGCGGCAGACCCAAATCGGTTCGCTGGCGCTGATCTCTACCGTGGGAATGTCGTCGGGCAGTTCCTTCTGCTTGAACTGCTGCACAAACGACTCTTCGGCAAGCCCGGCCTGCTCGGCGTCATAAAAGCGGGCCACAATTTCACGACCAAGCGCCTTTTTGCTCTCCATCGGGTGAGCTCCGCCAGCAAGCCCGGCCACACCGTCCTTGATTTTCTGAAGAGCAACGAGGTCGACATCGGAGAGGAGTTCGTAGTAGCGAATCATGAGCTCGTCAGAAACACTCATGATTTTGCCGAAAATCTCCTTGGGGGGTTCGGTAATACCAATGTAATTATTGAGCGACTTGCTCATTTTGTTAACGCCGTCGAGACCTTCGAGCAGCGGCATGGTCACAACACACTGGGGTGACTGCCCGTCCTGCTTTTGCAATTCCCGCCCGACCAGCAGGTTGAACTTCTGGTCGGTGCCGCCGAGTTCGACATCAGCCTCAAGGGCAACCGAATCATAGCCCTGCACCAGCGGATAGAGAAACTCGTGGATGGCGATCGGCTGCTGGCCGATGAAGCGTTTGTGAAAATCATCCCGTTCGAGCATTCTCGCCACGGTATAGCGGGAAGCCAGGGCGATCAGATCAGCAGCAGGATCTTAAAAACCTGCTCTTTGTAGGTTTGGGCGTTGTCCAGAACCTGTTCGCGGGTGAGGGGCTTGCGCGTCTCGTTCTTGCCGGTCGGGTCGCCGATCATACCGGTAAAATCGCCAATCAGAAAATAGACCTGATGGCCGAGATCCTGAAACTGCTTGAGTTTCTGAATCAAGACAGTATGACCGACATGCAGGTCGGGAGCGGTGGGGTCGAAGCCCGCCTTGATCTTCAGGGGAACGCCGGTCTCGATCGACTTGGCAATTTTCTGCTCGAGTTCACTTTCGACGAGTACGTCAATTGCTCCGCGTCGAATGACTGCCATCTGCTCCTGCAACGATTTCATGTTTTCAACATCCTTTTAAAACAAAGGGCCTGCCTGCACCCCACTCCATAACGTAGATCAATCAACGACTTCAAGAATCCGCTGTACCCCGGTGGCACGCCCCGTCTCTTCATCGACCGAGAAAACCACCCCGTTTAGAATCGGATCTTTTTTTGCCACATCGAAGCGGACGGGGAGCTGGGTGAGAAACTTCTCGACAGCCAACTCCTTTCGAATACCGATAACCGCATCGCGACTGCCGGTCATTCCGGCATCGGTAAGATATGCCGTTCCGCCGGGCAGGATATGTTCGTCGGCGGTCTGCACATGGGTGTGAGTACCTACCACCGCCGACACGCGGCCATCCAGGTAGTGACCGAGAGCCATTTTCTCACTGGTGGCCTCAGCATGGAAATCGACCAGGATAACGGGGGTTTCCTGCTGCAGCTCCTCGATCAGTGCATCGGCGGTGCGGAACGGGCATTCCAGGTTATTCATGAAAACCCGCCCTTCGATATTGACGACCCCCACCTTGATGCCGGCGCTGGTGGAGTAAACCCCGCTCCCCCTCCCCGCACACCCGGAGGGATAGTTGGCCGGCCGGAGCAGCCGCCTTTCCCGGTCGAGGTAATCGTAAATCTCTTTTTTGTCCCAGATGTGATTTCCGGAAGTAATAACATCGACCCCCATGTCAAACAGGTCCCTGGCGATATCGACCGTCAACCCGAATCCGGCCGCGGCGTTCTCGCCGTTGACGACCACCAGGTCGATAAAGTGACGGTCAATGACCCGCCCCAGGCGGCTCGAAAGGGCAAGGCGGCCGGTACGACCGACAACATCTCCGACAAACAGAATATTCAAACGACAACGACTCCCTAAAAGAAAACAGATAAAGACTGAAGGTCCGCGACCTTCAGTCTTTATCTTGTGCCTGGAGGCTATCGGTCTTTGAAATGAACCTGCTGCAAATTCGTCTGATCGGTCAAGATCTCCGACAATGCTCGGCAAATAGGCCTGCTATTCGCTCTCAAATTCTCGAAAACCTGGCTTCGAACAGTCAATTTCTCGCTACGGTCCACAAAGTCCGACCGCCTCCTTACTGCGGTTATTGTTA
>CAMYNC010000367.1 GCA_947259685.1 uncultured Desulfuromonadales bacterium
GCAATCTCCCCGGGGGCGACCGCAGGTTGGAGGCGAGCATAGATGAGAAAGTTTCTCATGTACCACCGACCCCTTAGATCGTCTATTTGAATGACTGCTTTTAATGGATGGCTGCAATGACGAAACCGGACGTTTGAAGCCAAGAATCAAACTTCGACTGCCCCGACCATAAGGAGACCTTCAAGCCTTACAGGTCTATCTCGCGTTGCACCGAGAATATCTTGTCTACTATCGATATAATCAAGGTTGAAAGTGCTACGGAGTCAATCACAAAAACGAGCGTATACCGCCTGACGGATCTCAATTCGATCCCATTTTATCAGTGCGTTCCGGAAGCTCTACGGGGGATAGGTTGTATCAGGAGCCGTTCACTGTACGAAAGAAGAACACCCAACAAATCTGGTGGCCTGTACGAGGGTTTTACCCACATCTACGGTACTGAATGGGGTATTCATATGAATAACGAAAAAGACTCTTTTGGTGTGCCTGGCCATGAACTGGCAAACAAGTCAGAAGATCCGTTTATTGATTCCCGTCACAAGATGATACGTGTCGCCGTAAAAGTGCTGGCGGCGCGGTCGCTATCGCGTTTGATTAAACGTTCAATGTTATTTACTAGAATTTTTTGATGAAAAAAATTATCGGAAAAGAGTATGTCGCGCCATGGGAAAAGGCCTTTTCCCGGGTATTAACCCCCCTGGATGAGTTTATTCACCGCCAGACTACCAGTGGCATTTTGCTCATGCTGTGTGCGATTGTGGCGCTCTTTATCGCCAACAGCCCGTGGAATGAGGCGTACCATCGCCTGTTGGAAATGCCCTTTACCATCGGTGTGCCGGAGTTCCAGTTATCTAAATCGCTGCACCATTGGATCAATGATGGGTTGATGGCGCTGTTCTTTTTCGTGATCGGCCTGGAACTCAAGCGTGAGCTTTTGGTGGGGGAACTTGCCGACCCGAAACTGGCGATGTTGCCGATCATTGCGGCTGTGGGTGGCATGGTGGTACCCGTTCTTATCTATATCAGCATCAATCCGGAAGGGCATGCCCTTGATGGCTGGGGTGTACCGATGGCGACCGACATCGCCTTTGCCCTGGGCGCCCTAGCCTTACTGGGTAATCGAGTCCCCCAAAATTTACTGACATTCCTGGTGGCGCTGGCGATTGTGGACGACCTGGGCGCCGTCATGGTCATCGCGTTGTTCTATACCGAGACACTCAATTTCCTTGCCCTGGCGATTGCAGCCGCCATGTTGTTGCTGCTGGTCGCATTGAATCTCGGCGGAATACGCCGTCCTTTACCTTACATCCTGCTGGGTGTAGTGCTCTGGATAGCGATGCTGAAGAGTGGCGTCCATGCCACCCTGGCGGGCATCTTTCTGGCCTTCACCATTCCCATGCGCCCAAAGTATGATGCGAAACGCTTTCTGTCGTATATTAATGAAATGGTTGGGCAGATTAGGCGAGCCTATCAGCGTTGTCGTATATTAATGAAATGGTTGGGCAGATTAGGCGAGCCTATCAGCGTGAAGAGAACCTGCTTAAAAATGATGAACTGCGTTCCCGGGTTCGCGCTTTGGGTGAGGGGGTCGTGCTGGTGCAGGCGCCTGCCCAAGTTCTGGAACGTCAGATGCACCTGCCATCCGCCTATCTTGTTATCCCTATCTTTTCTTTGGCCAATGCAGGCATTCCTATCGACTGGTCCTCGTTGGGCAGTGTCGTGACTCACCCGGTCTCAATGGGTATTGCACTCGGTTTAGTTGTCGGAAAATTGATTGGCATCGCCGGTTTCTCCTGGGTTGCCGTCAAGCTTGGACTTACCACGCTTCCGCATGGCTTGAATTTCAAGCACATTGTCGGCGTAAGCCTGATGGGGGGGATCGGCTTTACCATGTCGATATTTATTGCGGAATTGGGTTTTGCCCACCATGCCGAGGATCTACTGATGGCCAAAATCGGGGTTCTTTTCGCCTCAATTGTGGCTGGGGTTTCCGGTTTTCTCTGGTTGTATCTTACCTCTGAAAAAAGAGGGGAATAGCGTTCTTGATAATATTTAGGGACGTATCATGAGCTAAGGAAAAAGGGGATAGCAGTGGTAGCGCCCCCTTTTTTTCAGTCTGATGAATTCAAAGCGGAGGCGGAGTAGCGATGTCCGGTTGTGGTTGCGAGATTGAGATCAAGGATAGAGAACAGAGCCGTGTGCTCATCCTATTGTTGGCCATCAACGGCGTGATGTTTGTCGCCGAAATCATCGCGGGTGTCATCGGTGACTCGACAGCCCTGATAGCTGATTCACTGGATATGCTGGCGGATGCCTCGGTGTATGCTATTGGTCTCTACGCTGTTGGTCGAAGTCTACTCGTCAAGGCGAAGGCGGGCCACCTCAGCGGTATTTTTCAGGTGGTGCTGGGGCTGGGTGTGTTGTTCGATATTGTGCATCGGTCCATCGTCGGTAGTGAACCGGAGTCACTGATGATGATGGCGGTGGGTGTAGTGGCGCTGATCGCGAATACGCTTTGCCTGGTGCTAAT
>CAMYNC010000368.1:0-1463 GCA_947259685.1 uncultured Desulfuromonadales bacterium
GAATTAAAGCGGTAGCATCATATCAGGGCTTTGGGTATAATGCCTTCTCTCTGCCGGTCCCCTCGCAATGATAAGTTGTGAATCCAGCCAGATCCGGAAGGAAGCAACTGTAGCGACCGACTCATGTGCCGGGGTGTGGCTGGCAGAGTCTTCAATAAACATCTTTTCTGATATGTGTTTCACCTCCTATTAAGCTGATATTCTGCTTAAACCTCACCATAAAAAAGTCTTCAGACCCGTTGTGGAGGGACATGGTTATTTGATGTATACTTAAGCGCAATAAAAATTCTAATACAAAATTCTTTTATTTCTTCAAAAAATGACCGCACAGGAGGCCCGTAGAGAGTTTTTTCGGGTTGAGGTATATCAGAGGACCTTGGAATTGAGTAGGGATTTTATAGATCTATTGAACAATAGGCTCCTGTGGTAGATGGGGTCCAGCGGACGCTTTTAAGTAGGTTTTTGCGTGAATGCGCCTGCTGGTCCAACTGTACTAAACTGAACGAACTATAAGAACAATGTTTTTTGAAATTGGTGCCTATGTCGCCACCAATGTGAGGTGACATCCGTTCATTGGGTTTTTCGGGGTTTCTTGGCCGATTGTCCAAATCTTTAGCAAGATCAAGAGAACCCAGACTGAGTTGATTATCAAAGGTCAGGAGCGACAAAACAGGCTGTTCGTTTAGAAAGGCAATTGCGTTATCTACATACGTCTTATATGACTCTGCAGCAGAAGGCTCATTCGGTCGTAGCGGATCGCGCTCGTAACCATACCCAGAGGTCGACTCGCCTTCGATTGTTACTAACAAAGACTTACTTCCGTTGCTATATGTCTTGTCATGAAATTTGTTCTTGACTTTATTCTCAATGTCTTTTGCGAACTCCTTCGGCTGTGTTCGGGCTCTATTGACCTCACTGACAACGTCCTTAGTCAGAGCGACGAGATCGATCGCCGCTGGATCTATTTGGACGTTATCTGTACTCATCTCTACTGCCGACGTTGGTTCATAACCTGCTGCTTTGGCAGCAGTCAGGGTGAACAGTTTGCTTTCGGGCACGCCACTTTCACTATGACGATAGTCGGTAGGTCCACCCGGGCCTGTAATCGTGTATGTATTTACGCCGCCAGTCATAATGCCCATAACCCGGCACTCTCGCCAAGTGCTGTCGTCGACCCTATAGACATAAACGGTTCCGTTCATTGGACATTTTGCTGCCATTTCGACTCTCCTTATTTGCGTAAAATTATTGCTATGGCATTTCAGGTCCCTAATCTGACATTGTCGAGTTATTAGTATCGCGCAGATGGCACCGACCTTCAATAGGACAATGGTGCTACTCGCCAAAAACGAGCCCCGGCAAAACATGAACGATAGGAGAGAAAATCATGGCAGATAAAGGACCAGCGGGGGCATTTATCTATTATATCTAGCAGAAAGTATAATCAAACGAACCCCCATGCT
>CAMYNC010000368.1:1516-2236 GCA_947259685.1 uncultured Desulfuromonadales bacterium
TAAAATACTCCCTTGCGCTCTTTCCCTCGGTTGAACTCTTGGGCCGTTTTTCTCGCGACCCGTTGAAGACTCTTCGGGATCACCTCCGTCTCCCCGTCAACTACCAATAGGTGGATGTAATTGGACGTTACGGGGTCATGGCTACAGCCATCTCGCTCAACCTGATTGTTGTCACAAGGGTTACGAAAGAGGATACATAAAGGCCAGGGTTTCACAGAGGAAATGTTTGATCTACCGTCCCGCTTGTATCATCTTTTCTTATAAAATGACACGGCTGGACTACCTTCAATGAGCTGTAGGGCAAGCTGAGCTGAGGTGAAGGAGGAAAAACATTCGCCATTTTTTCCTAACAGTATATCGTTCAAATGGTTCTTCATGTCTCCTGCAAGCTTGCTAACCGCTACAACGCGTAAAGCCTGGATCGCATCATTGACCTGAAAGCTTTCGACGGCGAGCAATTCCTCGCCCTTGGTGTTTTTTAATTCCTTGGTCAGTTTATCTCCATCTGGCTTGAATCCGAAGTGTACCGCCTGCGGTTTAAGGTAGAGGGTCACCTTGTCTATGTCTCCTTCAAATAAGCAAAGCAGCACATTATTTGATAGTTTTTCCATCCGAAGCACACGGCATTCCTGCTTGCCAAGCTCGGCCTTTACCTGCAGATCAGGCCACCCTGAGACCACTTGGGAGCGCAACAGAAAGCCGCTGGCATTTTCACTCTGT
>CAMYNC010000369.1:0-638 GCA_947259685.1 uncultured Desulfuromonadales bacterium
CAACTCAGGCCGGAGCCTTGACTGTTCCAGGCGCTGCCGGCCGGACGGATCAATGACACGCCGAAACTACGCGGCACATTCCAGCCGGCGCGAATCTCCAGACCAGCGTTGGCATAAGTCATCACGTTGCCGAGCGCCATTCCGGCATGCAATATGGCATCGGCTACCCAGCGGCCTCGCTGTGGTGGGTGAAACAACCACTTACGCTCAAAAATAAGTGCTACCCCTGGCTCATTATGCAGCTGGTGCTCCCAACCATTGGGTCGCTGTAAAGCGCGCACCCGATGAACAAACTTCTGCGATTGCTCGCCCAACGAGATCGGCCCAACGATGCCAAACTGCACCTCAAGAGTATCCATCTGGCTACGCAATTTGCCGAAATCACTGATGCGATGAAAAGAGGTCGCCAGGTAAGTATACCCGGCATAGGGGCGATCATCCTCTATCAGATCGTGGCTGCTGATGTCCCGCGGCGTGTAGATATTCTGTCCCAGGGCCAATTCAGCCCGATGCGCTGTTTCCTTAGGGGCATTTTTGATAAAGGGTACCCGGTGGAAAAGTTTGAGAACTTTACGCGGTATCTGCATGGTCTTGCGGCGCGGAGCGGAAGGAGAAAGATCTGGAGTGACAATGGAATA
>CAMYNC010000369.1:665-2125 GCA_947259685.1 uncultured Desulfuromonadales bacterium
AAAAAAGAGCGTATGAATCCAAGGGTTTCCGGCAGCCAGAACCGTGCCGGAAAACCACAGATTAATAACCACTATCAACAGGAGCAAGCGCATCTCAACCAACCTAGAATGCCATGAACCACAGGTAGCAAAAGCCTATCTTTCGAGTACGGGATTCTTTCATTAGCAAAAAGCCGCCCAAAGATCTACCTAATAGCATTGGATGTAAATTTACCCTGGTGACTCTGACCGATGGTGTTTTCAAACGGCCAAGTTGCGACAGCTGACAAAGACAGGCCATTATGCTATTGATTCAGCACAAATTTTTCAGGAGCCCCCATGCAGACATTGATCCGCCAGATCCTTACTTCGAAAGTCTACGAAGCCGCCATCGAAACCCCGCTGGAAGAAGCCGTGGTCCTCTCCCAGCAATTGCATAATCGCATTCTGCTCAAGCGGGAAGATCTACAACCGATCTTTTCCTTTAAACTGCGCGGTGCTTACAACAAAATCGCTCATCTCTCAGCCGAAGAAAAGGCCAGTGGCGTCATTGCCGCATCAGCAGGGAACCACGCCCAGGGGGTAGCCTTTTCGGCCCGCCAGCTTAGCCTGAAAGCCCTGATCGTCATGCCGGCAACCACTCCGCAAATCAAAGTTGACGCCGTTCAGGCCCTTGGCGCTGAGGTGATTCTGCACGGGGATAGTTATTCCGAAGCCGCCGAGCGCTGTCAGCAGCTGGTTGAAGACACCGGAATGACCTACATCCACCCCTTTGATGATCAGTTGGTGATTGCCGGGCAAGGCACGGTGGCCGATGAATTGCTGCGCCAGAGTGCCGGTAAGTTGGACGCCGTTTTCGTCCCGGTCGGTGGCGGCGGGCTCATCGCCGGTATCGCCTGCTACTTGAAAGCCCTCTGTCCTGAGGTGAAAGTGATTGGGGTTGAGCCGATAGACAGCGACGCCATGTACCAGTCGATCAAGGCCGGCAAACGGATTACTCTGGAATCGGTCGGTATTTTTGCCGACGGAGTGGCGGTCCGTAAAATTGGCAAGCAGACTTTCGATCTCTGCCGCCAGCATGTCGACGAAATCGTCCGGGTCAGCACTGATGAGCTCTGCGGCGCGATCAAATCAGTCTACCAGGCAACCCGCTCGATCGTTGAACCGGCCGGGGCGCTGGCGCTGGCCGGCCTGAAACGTTACATAAAAGAGCACGGCATCAGCGGTCAGACTCTGGTGGCAATCAACTCTGGCGCCAATATGAACTTTGAGCGACTGCGCTATGTCGCCGAGCGGACCCAAACCGGTGAAGAACAGGAATCGCTGTTTGCCGTAACCATCCCGGAAAAACCTGGGGCATTACGGCATTTCTGCGAACATGTTCTCGGTGAGGTCAACATTACCGAGTTCAACTACCGACTGGCCGACCGCCACGAAGCCCAGCTGTTTATGGGCGTGTCGGTGGGGAGCAAACAGGAACG
>CAMYNC010000370.1 GCA_947259685.1 uncultured Desulfuromonadales bacterium
TCATACAGGCCGCGACAGCGCCGACGGCCCAAACGATCATGCTGCCCCGGGTTGAAGCGAAGGTCCACCAGAGGATTTCGTCCTTGGAGAAGAAACCTGAGAAGATCGGGATCCCGGCGATCGCCAGACAGGAGATGGCGAAGGTCGCATGGGTGACCGGCATGAATTTCCGCAAACCGCCCATGTTGCGCATATCCTGTGGATCATCATGCAGGTGCGCGTGGTGGTAAGCGTGATGCATACCATGAATGACCGAACCGGATCCGAGGAACAGACAGGCCTTAAAGAAAGCATGGGTCATCAGGTGGAAGATACCGGCGGTAAAAGCGCCGACACCCATTGCCATGAACATGAAACCAAGCTGGGAAACGGTGGAGTAGGCAAGCACCCGCTTGATGTCATTCTGGGCGAAGCCGATGCTGGCAGCGAAGATTGCAGTCGCCGCGCCAATAAAAGCGACTGTCATCATCGTGGCCGGCGCCATGGCGAACAGGAGATTCATCCGTCCGATCATGTAGACACCGGCGGTAACCATGGTTGCCGCGTGGATCAGTGCCGAGACCGGGGTCGGACCTTCCATGGCGTCTGGCAGCCAGGTATAGAGGGGAATCTGAGCCGACTTACCGCAGGCGCCGAGGAAAAACGCCAGGGTGACCACGGTCACCAGAACGCCGCCCGATTCAAGCAGGTGAGCATTTTCAGAAATCTCGACAAAATTAACCGTCCAGACCCCTTTGCTGCCCAAAGCCCAGAACAGGGTCAGCAGGCCACAGAGGAAGCCGAAGTCACCGATCCGGTTGACAACGAAAGCTTTCTTAGCGGCATCTCCAGCGCTCTTCTTCTCAAAGTAATAACCGATCAGCAGATAGGAGCAGAGGCCCACACCTTCCCAACCGACGAACATCACCAGCGCGTTGCTGCCAAGAACCAGCATCAGCATTGAGAAGCAGAACAGGTTCAGGTAGCTGAAGAAGCGGTAGAAGCCTACTTCGCCATGCATATAGCCGATCGAGTAGAGATGGATCAGCGAACCGACCCCGGTGACAACCATGATCATCACCGCCGACAGCGGATCGAGCAGGAAGCCCCAATCGATCTGCAGGTTGCCGACCGACATCCAAGAGGCAACCACCGTTTGATGGGTCTTGATGTCGTCACCCAGCAACTGGAAGAAATACTTGGCGGAGACCAGGAAAGAACAGAAGATCGCTAACGTTGCGATACCCCCAATCACCTTCTCATTCTTGATCTTCTTACCGAGCAGGCCGTTAATAATCGACCCGACCAGCGGGAAGAACGGGATGAGCCACAGATTACTGTACATCAAACTCTCCTATTCGCTGAAATACCCATGAAAGCGGATCACATCACCACTTGAGCATATTGAAATTGTCGACCACAAAGATCTGACCGTCCATATTCCCGACGTGCCGTGACAGTGCAATAAAGGTCATGTTGACCGAGTTGAGCATCACCTCTATACACATAAAGATGACAATGGCGTTCTTCCGCGTCAGCACGCCGAAGCAGCCGATGGAGAAGAGGATGGCACTCAACAGCAGATAATGATGTACGCTAATCATGATCTATCTCCCAACCGTAACTCGGTTATACATTGCGCTTCGAGAGCACCACGGCGCCGACAATTGCTACTAAGAGCAGAATCGAAGCGATCTCGAAAGGCAGTAGGAAATCAGTGAACATGGCCTTACCGATAAGTTCGGTGTGACCGTAACTTTGAATCAACTGACTGGTCACCTCGCCACCGGTCTTCAGCGCATCAGCAGCATCGCCGCGATTGATAAAGAAGCGGGTCAGCAACAGCAACAGCACCGAAAGGATGCCGCCGGCCGCCAGGCCATGAGTGTAGCGACTTTTTGTCACTGTCCCAAGCTTGAGCAGCATGATGACAAAGATGATCAGCACCATAATCGCGCCAGCGTAGACCATGATCTGGATAGCCGCCATGAATGGAGCTTCCAACATGACATAGAAGACCGCCAGACAGAGAAAGTTAGTGACCAGGCAAAGTGCGCTGTTTACCGGATTCCGGCACTTGGCCACGAAAAACGCTGAGAATACGGCAACCAGTGCGGTCAGATAAAAAAGGATCGATTCCATTTGCTTCGCTGCTCCTTTTTACGACTTAAGAAGACGTTCTTTATCGAAGTTGAAATCTTCCCGCTTGTAGCTGGCCAACTCATAAGCGTCGGTCATCTCAATCGCTTCCACCGGACAGGCTTCCACACAGTAGCCGCAGAAAATGCAGCGTAGCAGGTCGATCTTGTAAACTGTCGGATACTTTTCCCCGTTCTCATTCTCAGCCGATTCAACAGTAATGCACTTGGCTGGGCAGACGGTCGGGCAAAGGTAGCAGGCGACACATTTCTCGCGATGCTGAGTCGGCACCAAGCGGTGCAGACCACGGAAACGAGGGGACATTTCCAGCTTCTGTTGCGGGTACTGCACCGTGGTGGTGTGTCCCGGAAGCAGATGCTTCAGCGTAATACTCAGGCCTTTGGCGAACTCTTTAAACATATCTATCCTCTACGCAACGTGATGTTTACTGCCAG